>CABZHV010000024.1:0-2598 GCA_902525635.1 uncultured SAR86 cluster bacterium | reverse complement strand
TTGCCTTCCAGAAATTGATGGCGGAGAATTTGCGTTTACAAATTTTTCAAGCATCTTATTAAGTGCTGATGTTGTAAAAGTTTCTTGAGATCTTTTTAGGATTTTATTTGTTAAATTAAATATTTTTTTAAAGCCCTTTCCTTTGAGGGCTGATATCTCAACACGCTCATAATTATCAAAAAAATCAGTTTGCATTTTTTTTGAATCATATTTTTTTTCTAGTTCTGATTTTGAGATTAAATCAATTTTATTGAGCGCGAAAATGACTGGTTTTCCATTTTCAACAACCATATTTAGTATCTTTAAATCTTGATCGACAACTCCCTCATTTATATCACATATGAGAATTACAATATCACTTTGATCGATTGCATGTATTGCTCTGACATAAGAGAAGTACTCTACTTTGTGATTATATTTGTATCCTTTTCTTATTCCAGCGGTATCAATTAGGATAAATTTTTCGTTATCAAATTCAAAAGGGATACTTATAGCATCTATAGTTGTTCCAGCAATCTCACTTACTATTAATCTGTCTTCATTAATTAAGTTGTTGATGAAAGTTGATTTGCCTGAGTTTGGTCTTCCCAAAATTGCAACTTTTTTACCATCTGGCACCTCAATGGAATTATGTAATATTTTCTTTTCTAGCACAGACCTTAGATCATTAAGATTTAGTGAATGCTCTGAGCTTATCTCAATAAAATCTTTAATTCCGTTTTTTTCTAAATCAACTTTTATTGATGATTTTGATTTTTTGTCAAGCTTATTTAAAACACTTATAAACCGTTTATTTAATTTTCTCAATTTGGATATAATTTCATAGTCATAATTATTAAGCTCCTCAGAGCCATCCATTAAAAAAATTACAAGCTCTGATTCCTCCACAGCTAACCATGCTTGATTTGAAATTGCCTCAACTATCTTATCCTTTTCGTTTGCTATTCCACCTGTGTCAATTAAAAGCGTTTTTTTATTTTTAAGTTCAATATATCCGTAATTCCTGTCTTTAGTTAAACCAGGAAAGTCCGAGACAATTGCGTCTCTTGAATTTGTTAATTTATTAAATAGGGTCGATTTACCTACGTTTGGACGTCCTATAATTGCAATTGAGGTAACCATTTCTGAGAATCATTTATATGTTGATTGAAATTAAATTAAAAGCCTCGTCAACTACATACAAGCTATCACTTCTACTAAAAATTGTCTTAATTGGTTTTTTTGAAACTTTTTTTCTGCTTAGCGTTCTTCCATTTAATAGATCGATAATATGAATGTGTCCTTCAAAGTCACCTACAACCAGACTACCTTTATAGTTGACAGCATTTGATAGTTCTCTATTTAGATATTCATCACTTACCCATGATTCTTGCAATGTTTTTAACGCAAAAGCTCTAATAGTTGAATCTGTCTCAACAACAGCCATCATGCCTCTTGATATTAAAGGGGAGTAAAATGATGATGTCTCATAATTCCATATAGATCTTCTTTGAGAAGTATCAAAAATATTGACATTTCCCTGATAATTAGTGGTGTATATAAGACCTGAGTCAACAACAGGATCTGAATCAGAATCAATTAAATTTTCAAGTTCTGACACTCCTCTTACGTAAGATATAGCACCGTCCCAAATTTGAAATCCTGAATCAAGCTCAAAAACACCCAATCTACCATTGTCAAAAGATGCATATACTAAATTGTTTTCAATTACAGGGCTGCTACTACCCCTTATAGTTAATAATGGTAATTTTGATCTATATGACCAAATAATATTTCCATCACTTTTATCTAAACCAATTAACTCACCTGAATTTGTCTTTACAACAACCACCTTTGCATCAATAGCGGCCCTACTTAAAACCTCTCCTTGCACATTTGTAGACCACAATTTGCTTCCATCCACTTGATTTAAGGCAATAACATTTCCATCAACATCAGAAACAATTAAAATATCAAAACCAGCGGATGTTCCAGCAGCTAAAAAATTAAGTTCAACAGACCAATTTTCTTTTCCAGTTTTTGAATTTATTGAAGATACATTTCCTGTTGAATCACTAAAATAAAGATTTTCTTTACTAAAACCAGGTAAAAAATTTCCAATTTCATTTAAACCATCGAATGAATTTTTCCACAAAATTTTAATATCTTGTTGATTAGGTATTTGAACTAGTTTTTTTGGCTCATCTGGATCAATTTCGTCACTTTTCCAGAATCTTAGACCATCAATTGTTGAGCATGAACTTAAAACAATAATCAAACTTATGTAAATTGGTGGATATATCTTTTGGAAATTCATGTTAGTTATCTATATTTAGAGATCTTCATTGAAATAATAGATTTTGATGTTTCATCAGTATATTTCTTAGCAGCCATTTCATATTGAGAAATAGCAAGTTCATTTTTTTGCTGCTTATATAAAATATCACCTATTAATTCATGAATATACGCATTCGTGTCTGAGGAAGAATAAATATCAAGCATTTGAAGCGCTTCTTCATATTTATCAGAAGATAAAAGTAGTCTTGATGCACTTACTCGAGCAATTTTATTAAAAATTTTATTTCCATTATAACCGTTTGTGAGTTCAATAATTTGTTT
>CABZHV010000023.1:0-3991 GCA_902525635.1 uncultured SAR86 cluster bacterium | reverse complement strand
TGTTAAATAGGGTTTAATATTCCTAAACAAGCTGTAGGATTTTTTCTTCTTTAGAAACATAAAAAATATAATAACTGAATAATTTATAAATTTAGCATTTTAAATGATCTGAAAATGGTGCCCAGAGGTGGGATCGAACCACCGACACAAGGATTTTCAGTCCTTTGCTCTACCAACTGAGCTATCTGGGCCTAAATTGAACAATGGATTATAGGCAAGTTTATAAATATTGTCATCAAGTTAAAATAACTACGATCGAACTCTTTCATTACTGGGATCATATAAAGACCCTTTACCAACAATTTGAACAGTTATTGGATAAATTCCATCACCATCTTCGTTGAAGTATTCAATAAGTAGTTGTTTACCTTGAATAGCTAGTTCTCTTGGTAAATAACCCATGGCAACAAATTTTTTAATAGAAGGGCAGTAGGACATACCTGTTGTATAAGATCTTCGTCCTTTGCTATCGATAGGTACCTCCCCAGTGGCAGGATCAATAATTGGGCAGATACCTACAGGATATCTCGTAATACCTGATACATTTAAATCATCTAATGTCATAGTACATAGAATGGCACACGGATCCTCTTCACGATGAGATAAATGAGCAGCTTTACCATGAAAATCTGCTTCTTTTACTAGTGATCTTTGTATGGCTGCTTCAACGGAGTTGTATTCTGTCTCAAGATCAGCCCCCTGAAGCCTGAAGCTTTTTTCTAGTCGCCTGCTATTTGCATATGTTTCAATACCAACTGGAACCACTCCAACCTCAAGGAGTGAATCATATAGAGCCAAACCATCTTCTTTATTGTTATTGAAGTAAATCTCCCATCCACATTCTCCAACATATGAAATTCTTGCTGCCCAAACATCAACTTTTTTATCACCAGATAAGTTAAGAGTTAAGTTCTTTGCTGTGGCAAAAGGAAAATTTTTTATATCAATTTGATTCGAGTCTATAAAATTACTTAAAGCATTAACAGCTTTTGGCCCCCATAATCCTATAGTCGCAATGTCATGAGTTCTAATATCTATGTCTGCATTTAATCCACTATCATCCCTATAATTACGCAGAGTAACCCAGTCACGATTTCCATCAGCACCACCGGTTACGACTCTGTAACTATCAGACCCAAGACGTGAAATCGTAAGATCAGCATGAACTCCACCATCTTCATCTAAAAAATTTGTATAAGTTACTTTACCTTCAGGAGTATTACCCCCAACTTTGGCAACTGATAGAAATTCCAACATACGTTCGGCATCTGGACCTTTGATATCCATAATAGGGAAGTGAGACAAGTTGATCATACCAACTGAATCACTCATAGCTAAATGCTCGGCATTAGCTATATCATAGGGTACATGACGAGTATCCCATTCATTTTCTCTTAATGGCACGTCTTTAAAATACTGTTTAATTTTTTCTCTATTAGATGTATAAGCAAGAGCTCGCTCCCAACCTGCAACTTCGTTTTCGAAATGACCACCAAGCTCTTTTTCTCTTTCATAGAAAGGACTGACAAACATTTCTCTTTGAGTAACATATGGCTCTCTTGGATGAACAGCAGGCGTATAAATAGTTTGAGAATTTTCGTATGCTCTTGTCTTTACAAAATCTTTTTCTTTTTGATGTGGATAGAATCTTGATATGTCAAAAGAATGCATATCTACTTGAGTTTTACCATTAACCATAGCTTCTGCACATAATCTGGCACAACCCGGTCCATCTTTCACCCAAACAGCTTCACATAACCAAAACCCTCTAACCTCTGGACTTTCACCAATTAAAGAGCCTGCATCAGCTGTTACAGATAAAAGCCCATTAAATGAACTTTTTTCATCCCAACCTAATTCACTGAGAATTGGTGTTGTTTCAAATGCTTTTTCCAAAGGCTCTGCAATTTCTTCTAACTCTAAATACCTCATTGAATCAGATAACATTGTCTTATCAGGATTTCCTATATCTTTAGGATCAACTAATCTGGGATTCTTGTCTTCATAAAAACCCCATTCGAGCATCCCACCATGTAATTTTCCAGTATCCCTTACATAGGCTGAATTACCTTGATCTCTTAGCAAAGGATAGACCAATAGTTCATTTGTTTCCTGAATATCTTCATATGGTCCGAAAAATAAAAGTGGATGTTCCAGAGGCATTAAAGGAACTCGAACACCCACCATATCTCCCATTAAAGGCCCCCAAATTCCTGAGGCAATAACAACTTTTTTAGTTTTGATTATTCCTTTGTCAGTTTTAACTGCAACAATTTTGCCATTTTCTGTTTCAAATCCAGTAGCAGGGGTGTTAGTAAAAGTTTTCAATGATCCTTTTTCTTTAGCACTCTCAACTGCAAAATTCACAACCTCTTGTGATCTCGGAACTACAAGACCTGCATCAGGATCCCACATTGCTCCCTTCAAAGATTCTTCCTCAAGTAATGGAAATTTCTCAACTGCCTCAGCAGCAGATATTAATTTAACATTCGTGCCAAATGCTTTACCTGATGCAACTTTTCGTTTAAGTTCTTCCCATCGCGCATCATCATTTTTTCGGCAGATTTCAAGGCCGCCTTTTTTTAAAAAGAATCCATTATCTTCGTAAAAATTTCTACTGAATGCAGTTGTCCAACATCCTAATTTGTCATGTGTTGTGTTATATACAAAATCTGATGCATGAGCGGTAGATGCAATATCAGATGGAATAATGGTTGATTTCTCAAGTCCAACAATGTTCTCTTGCCCAAGTTCTGCTAACCAATAGGCCAACATAGATCCAACGATTCCTCCTACACCAACGATAACAACTTCAGCTTCAGATGGAAATTTTGAATTAGAATTATTGTTCATAGAATCTGCCCATACCTAATGTAAGAAAATTAAACTCTATTTTATTTACTTTGTAAATCAAAAATTTTTTACGTTGTTTATAGAGAAAATTATTACTCAAGTGCCTTAAATCCAGCTGCACTCTCATAGTCTTCATTATTAAAAAATTTATTCATTTGGTCTTGCAGCCATTCCCTATTTTTAGGCTCTGACATATCTAAATGCTTTTCATTTATAAGCGTAGTTTGATGAGATTTCCACATTTCCCATGCTTCTGCTGAAATAGAGTTCATTAATTCGATGCCTTTTGGTCCAGGCATCGGCGGAGCATTTAAACTTGGCAACTCTTTATTTAACTTTTTACAAAGTATTTTTTTAGACATAGTTTTCTATTATAGACTTTATAGGTTTTGGGAGGCCAAATTCATTAATCTTTTCTTTATTAATCCATTGATGTTCTAGATTTGTTTGAATTTTAAAAGGTTTATCATAATCAAATATTTCAACCGATATATTCAGATCAATATGAGATAGGGCATGATTAAAATACTGAATCTCACTTTTGATAGGTTGTTTAAATAGATTTCGCCTTCCTCTATATTGATTATCATATGGAATCCATAAACTTTCCCAAAAACTTTTTTCATTTCTTCTAAATAATAAAAAAAATTGATTTGAATGGGCAAGTGTAAAGTTTATTTTTTTTGTTAATTTTTGTTTTTTATTCTTTTTAATAACATTAAATTCCCTAAATGCATTTTTACAGGAGAATTTTAAGGGACAATCTGTGCACATAGGAGATCTTATGTGACAAACAGTTGCACCCAAATCCATTATTCCCTGAGTGTATTCAAAAATATCATTGTTTGGAGTATAAGATTCTGATAACAACCAGAGTGATTTTAAAGCTCCTTTACTTTGAATATTTATATTGTCGTACCTTGAGATAATTCTCTTCACATTTGCATCTAGAATTGGATATGATTTTTCATAGGCAATTGACATAATTGCACCTGCAGTAGATCTCCCAATACCTGGTAGAAGTATTAATTCTTCAAAATTTTTAGGAAATATATTTTTATAATTATTTTTTATAATTTCTTTAGTTTTAAAAATATTTTTTGCCCTTCGATAAAAGCCCAAGCCCGACCAAAGAGCT
>CABZHV010000022.1:0-5454 GCA_902525635.1 uncultured SAR86 cluster bacterium | reverse complement strand
AGAAATATTTCTTAGTTTTTTTTGGATATTTACATATTCATAATCTAAGTTTTTTTTATCAGATGTGGAAAAAAGTTTTAATAAACTATAAACAAATGTTGCAGAGATGCTGCCAAAATATTTGTCAATTATATAAACAAGATCCACTTTTGATTTTAAGATAATATTTGCAAAAACTATGGCTTTTTCAGAATCACCATTAATTAAATTCTTATTAAGCTTTCTTGAAGCCAATAAATTAAGCAATTCGGTCAGAGTTCCATTGATTTCAAATTGATGTTCATTTGCATGAAAAGAAATTTGAGAATTCGTGCCATCGTACTTAATATATATTTTTTTGTGCCCCTTTATATTGAGACAAAACTTTACAGGTGATATTTCATTGAGAGATTTCTTTAGAGAAGGTGATGACTCTTCAAGGTCACTCAAAAATTGAATAAAAACCTTATTGAGATTAGTCATTTCTAGCAATATGAATGGCTACTATCCCATTAAGGAGATTGAAAAATTTACAGTCTTTAAATCCAGTCTTTAAGACCATGTTTTTAAGGGATTCTTGATCTGGATGCATTCTTATTGATTCTGCAAGGTACTGATAGCTTTCAGAATCATTAGCAAAAATTGATCCAAGCCTAGGAAGCACATTAAAAGAGTACCAATCATATACTTTTGAAAATAAGGGATTGATTGGCTTAGAAAATTCTAGAATTAACAGTTTCCCATTTTCACATAAACATCTTTTCATCTCTGATAGACCTTTCTCTTTGTCTGTAAAGTTTCTTAAACCAAATCCAACTGTTATTAAATCAAAGGAGTTATCTTTAAACGGTAAATTCTCGCCATTAAGCTGACAAAAAGAACAATTTGAATCGAAGCTTTCATTAATTGCTCTATTTCTTCCTTCACTTAGCATATCAAAGTTAATATCACTCATAAAAATTGTTGTATTTGGATATTCTCGTGAAATCATTTTTGAAATATCTCCTGTACCACTTGCAATGTCTAAAATGATATCTTTATCATCAATCGCTGCTAGTTCTACCATAATTTTTTTCCATAATCTATGCATTCCAAAGGACATAGCATCATTCATAATGTCATAGCTCTTTGATACTGAAGTAAAAACATCTCCAACAAATTTACTTTTCTCAGCCTCATAAACTTCACGGTAGCCAAAATGTGTTTTTTTATTTGTATCTTTCATCATCTCTTAATTTAATGAAGTTATTGTATCTGCTTTGATTGATTTGACCATTATCCAAACATTTCATTACAAAACAACCTTCATTATTAATATGGTTGCAGTCTGTAAATTTACAATATTTTGAGGCATTAAGAATTTCTTCAAAACCATAAATTATTTGTTCTTTTGGGTAGTTGTTTACCTGAATATCTCTCATCCCTGGTGAATCTATAATTTTTGTATTATTTTCTAACGCATAAAGTGATGACAAAGAAGTAGTATGAACTCCTTGATTATTAGATAGATTGTTGGTTTTTAGACTTTTACCAATAAGCCTAGATGAAAGTGAAGATTTGCCAGCACCTGAGTTGCCAACAAAAAAAATAGATTTATTTTTTAGGAACTTTATAAGCTCGTTAATATTATCGCCATATTTTGCTGAACAATCGATGATTGTAATATCGATTTTTCTATATAAATTAAGTTTATCTTTATATTCCTGATCCGATTCTAAATCCATCTTATTATTAATGATGAATGGCACAATATTTGACAATTTTGACTTCAATATCCATTTATCAATAAATTCTAAAGAGGTTTTTGGACTTGGAGTTGCAATAATTCCAACATGACTTATATTTGAGGCAAACAGTTTACTCTTATCTCCCTCTATTTTAGAAAGTTTAGTCTGTCTTTCGAGAATATTTAGAATTTTGCCTTTAAGAGCTTTACTATCTTGAATAATTTCTAATTCAACATAGTCACCAACAACAATATTTTTTATTGCCATTGAAGAGACCTGACCAAACTCTGTCTCAACCAGACAGCTATTTGAATAAAACTCTATTACTTGTCCAGTTTGAACTTTTTTCATAATAGGAACAAAATACACTAAAGAAGCGATTATAAAAAGATATGAAAACTTTACAATCAAGAGATAACCTTATATGGATTGACTTAGAAATGACTGGTTTAGATCCGGATAAAGAAAAAATTATTGAAATAGCGACATTAATAACTGATTCAGATCTAAATGTTATTTCTGAAGGCCCAAATTTAATTATTTCACAATCAAAAGAAGTTCTTGATGAAATGGATGACTGGAATCAAAATCAGCATGGTTCGACTGGATTAATTGATGAAGTTATGAAAAGCGATATTACTGAACAGGTTGCAGAAATAGAAACCTTAGAATTTATCTCAAAATATGTTGGTGAAAAGGCTTCTCCAATGTGTGGGAATACAGTTTCTCATGACAGACGTTTTCTCTCAAAATACATGCCTAGGTTAGAAGCATACTTTAATTACAGGCATATAGATGTTTCCTCATTTAAGGAAGTTGCAGTTCGTTGGATGAATGAAGCACAAACATATGAAAAAAAAGGCTCACATAGAGCACTTGGAGACATAAAAGAATCTGTTGAAGAATTAAGATTTTATAAAAAATTATTCATGCCAGAATAGAGAGCTATTTTTTGTTTGAAGGTTGTATATTGATTGGAAAAGGACTTATTTGACCTTTATTCTCTTTAATTTTAGCTTCGCCTGATTCATTTACTTGATCAATTCTTACAATCGAGTTAATTGGTATATAGCTTCTTTCAACCATTGAAAATTCATTTTTTAATTTTTCTGAGCTTGGATCTACAACTAGCTGTTTGTCTTTATTGAAGATATACTCTTCTACCTCGATAAACCCATACATATCACTTTGGTAAATTTGTTTCGCAAAAACTTCATAAATTTCACCAAGCTGAATGAAAATTATCTTGTAAACACACTTTGTTTTCATAATACTAAATTATATGGGATTAAATTCAGAGAAATAAAGTTATAAATAGCTAATAAAAATGACAAAAAAATTATTTATAAAAACTCATGGCTGTCAGATGAACGAATATGATTCTGCAAAAATGTTTGATATTTTAAAAGAACAAGAAAACTTTGAGCTAGCTAAAAACGAAGATGAGGCTGACCTTCTGATATTGAATACTTGCTCAATTAGAGAGAAGGCACAAGAAAAAGTGTTTCATCAGATAGGTAGATGGAGAAAAATTAAAGACAAAAATCCAAATTTAAAAATAGCTATCGGTGGCTGTGTTGCATCTCAAGAAGGAGAAAATATTATTAAGAGAGCGCCCTCTGTGGATATTGTTTTTGGCCCACAAACCCTTCATAAGCTGCCACAATTATATGACGAAAAAAGCAAAACCAATCTTGATCAGATTGATGTATCTTTTCCAAAATTAGAAAAATTCAATTATATACCTGTTAATGGAACAGGGGAACCATCTGCATTTGTTTCAATCATCGAGGGATGTAATAAATATTGCTCCTTCTGTGTTGTTCCAAAAACAAGGGGACATGAAGTATCTAGAACAATTGAAGATATATTGAATGAGGTGTCAGCTCTTGCAGAAAAAGGTACGAGAGAAATTCATTTGCTTGGCCAGAACGTAAACAATTTTAAAGGTACTTATAAAGGTGAAAAGTCATCTTTAGCTAAATTAATAGAGCTTACAGCAAAAATTGATAATATCGAAAGAATTAGATATACAACCAGTCATCCACATGAATTTAAAGATGACCTCGTAGAGGTTTATGACAGGGTTCCTGAACTAGTTAGCCATGTTCATCTACCTGTACAAAGTGGTTCAGATAGAATATTAAAATTAATGAGAAGAAGGTACAACATTGATAAATATCTTAGTCTTGTTAAAAGAATAAGAGAAGTTAGACCAGATATGAGTTTTTCTTCAGATTTTATTATTGGCTTTCCTGGAGAAACAAATGATGACTTTTTAGATACAATGAACGTAATAAATGAAGTAAGATTTGACGAATCTTTTAGCTTTATTTACAGCCCGAGACCAAATACAACTGCATCAGAGATGAAAGATAATGTATCGAAGGAAGAAAAAAAAGAAAGATTAAATATTCTGCAAAGTAGAATTAATCAACTTTCATTCGGGTACAGCAGAAAAAAAGTTGGAACAAATCAAAGCTGTTTGATATATGGACAGTCCAAGAGAGATCCTGGACAGCTTCAGGGAAGAACAATTTGCAATCGAATAGTAAATTTTCCATCAAATGATATTGATTTAGTTGGACAATTGATTAATATTCAAATTAATGAAGCTCTTCCAAATTGTCTGAGAGGTAACTTACAGAATTAATGCCAACTGATTCATCACTAAAAAATTTAGAATTGAAATCAAATGACGCTAATGTCATGGTTAGATTTGTTGGCGAATTGAATGAAAATCTCAAATTTGTTGAAAAAACATTCAATGTTAAGATTTTTCAAAATGGTAATAACATTAAAATTCAGGGATCAAAGGAAAGTGTTGAACTATCTGCAGATGCTTTAAGAAAAATTTATCATATAGCTGGCCAAGGAGAAGAAATTAATAGAGAAACCCTTCATTTATGTATTCAACAATCAGATGAAAAAATTATGAATGATTTTAGGTTTAAGACTCCTAAAAAAAGTATTATGCCAAGGGGTAAAAATCAAAAAATTTATACAGATAATATCTATAAATATGAAATTAATTTTGGCATTGGACCGGCTGGCACAGGAAAAACATATTTAGCTGTCGCTGCTGCTGTTGATTATCTATTAAAAGAAAAGGTTGATAGGATTATCTTAATTCGACCAGCAGTTGAAGCTGGTGAGAAGCTTGGATTTCTCCCAGGAGACTTATCACAAAAAGTTGATCCTTATCTACGCCCTATTTATGACGCTCTATATGAAATGTGCGGTATTGAAAAAACAGAAAAGCTCATCGAGCGAGGAGCAGTTGAGATTGCTCCATTAGCTTACATGCGTGGAAGGACTTTAAATAATTCATTTATTATTGTTGATGAGAGTCAGAATACTACTAAAGAACAGATGAAAATGGTTTTAACAAGAATGGGTTTTGGCTCGCGTCTGGTAATTAATGGAGATCTAACTCAAATTGATCTCCCAAAAAATATAAATTCAGGATTGTCGGATGCTATTGAGATTTTAAAAAATACTAAGGGCATTGGATTTACTAATTTTTTGTCATCTGATGTTGTAAGACATCCTTTAGTTAAAAAAATTATAGATGCTTACAAATTTGTAGAAGATAAAATAGGTTTGTAATTTGAGTCTTTATATCACAGGCACAAAAGATTTTTCTTTAAGTAAAGAATTAGAAAATAAGCTTAATAAAGCTTTTCTATTAATTTGCAACGAGGAAGAGATTTCAAATAGTTCTGTAAATTTAAAAATTTTAAGTAAT
>CABZHV010000021.1:0-6245 GCA_902525635.1 uncultured SAR86 cluster bacterium | reverse complement strand
ATTTAGTTCTGGTGTTGAATATAGTTTTGGTAATTTTTCTTCTATTAAAGATATCTTTGATTTCCTTTTGCATATAAGTTCTAAGATTCTGGCACCTGAATAATGTCCATCATCGAATCCATACCATTTATCATTAAAAAATATATGCCCACTCATTTCTCCAGCGAGAAGAGGGTTATGTTTTTTGATACCATTCTTAATATGAAAATGACCTGTTGGATACATTATTGGATTACCACCAAACTTTTCAATATGTTCCGAAAGAGAGTTTGAGCATTTAACATCGAAAATGATTGTTCCTTTTCTTGTAAGAAGAATATCTTCACTTAACATCATTAAAATCTTATCTGGAAAAACTACTCCACCTTTATCAGTTATTAAACCAATACGATCACCATCTCCATCAAAAGCCAAACCTAAATCAGCATTAGTAGCTCTTACAGAATCAATCAAAGCCTTAAGATTTTCTAATTTTCCTGGATCTGGATGATGATTGGGAAAGCTTCCATCAACTTCACTATAAAGCTCTATTACCTCGCATCCTAATTCTTTAAACAGTATTGGCGCAATGCAGCCTGCAGCTCCATTTCCACAATCAATTACAATTTTGATTTTGTTGTTACAATCAAAGTTTATATTATCTTTAACTTCTGAAATATAATCGTTCTTTATATCGATATATGACACATTTCCTGACTTATCTGAAATTGGTTTATCAACATATATCTGCTTCAAAATTTCATTTCCAGAAACAGGTTTATCGTTAATGACTAATTTAATCCCATTATATTCTTTTGGATTATGACTTCCTGTAATCATTACACCACTTTTAGATTTGTTTTTCTTTGCGGCATAGTAAAGAAGAGGAGTCGTAACAAGACCAATATTTTGAACATTTAAACCATATGCTGATAATGATTTGGTTAGTGATTTTAGTAGATTTTCTCCAGAAAGCCTTCCATCTCTTCCAACACATATTTCTGAAACACCTTCTTTATTACATTTAATTGAAATTGCTTTCGCAATCATGGCTATTGTTTTCTCATTTATTTCATCTGGATAAATGCCTCTTATATCGTATTCCCTAAATATTGACTTCGTTATTTCCACTTTTTTTGCTTTTGTTATAGTTATGATTTTGCAATAATAACTAATCTCAATTATATCTTGAAATGTGTTCGTAAATACTGAAAAAAAATATATATGGAAAAATGGTACATTCGAAAAATGGAATGATACCAATGTACATATACTATCTCATACCTTACATTATGGTACTGGTGTTTTTGAGGGTGTAAGAGCATATTCAACTGAAAATGGACCAGCTATTTTTAAGTTGAAAGATCATACAAAAAGGCTTTTTGATGCTGCCTCCAAAATTGGGATAAATATATCTTTCACTAAAGATGAATTAAACAAAGCTCAATGCGATACTTTGATAAAAAATAATCTCAAAGAAGGTTATTTAAGACCAATTGTCTACCTTGGAAATGAAGGTTTAGGTCTACGTGCAAAAGATTTAAGTGTAAATGTTGCAGTTGCAGCATGGGAGTGGCCTTCTTATATGAATCCTGAAGCAAAAAAAAATGGTATTTCAGTAATTAAATCGTCACATACACAATATGAGAATCCACTTCACTCTGGAAACAAAATAATTGGAACTTACTTTAGTAATACAATGGCACTTCATGAAGCTTTGGATAAAGGTGCTGATGAGGCACTAATGCTTGATAAAAATGGATACATTTCTGAGGGAAGTGGTGAAAACATTTTTATTGTCAAAGATGATGTAATTTATACACCTACAACCGAACATTGTTTAAATGGAATTACTCGTCAATCTGTAATGCAAATTGCTGAAGATTTGAATCTGCAAATATTTGAAAAAGACATAGATTATGAATATTTGTTAAATGCTGATGAAGCCTTTTTCACTGGAACAGCAGTAGAGATTACACCAATATCAAAGATTGACAATAATTTTATTAATAATGGTAAAAGAGGAAAAATTACCGAACTTCTTCAAAATAAATTTCAGCAAATAATATGTGGCAAAGACTATACCTATGAAAGTTGGTTGACATATATTAAATAAAATATTTTGCAAAAATTAAACATAGCAATTCTTAGTTATCGAAGTGCTCAATTTGGTGGTGGACAAGGTGTATATGTTAAAGATATCTCATATGCAATACATCTAATGGGTCATAAAGTTGATGTTATATCGGGTCCTCCATACCCTGATCTTCATCAAGGCGTAAACTTAATTAAACTCCCCGGTTTAGACTTATTTGAAACCTTCTCATTTAAAGATAGGGTTAAAAAAATTTTTAAAAAGAAAAATAAAAATTTAGATGATTACTATGAATTCATTTCAGTTTTATTCGGAGGTTTCCCAGAACCTAAAACTTTTGGAAATAGAGCAAATAAGTTTCTCAAAGATAATAAAAATTATGACTTAATTATTGATAATCAATCTATAAGCTATGGAACATTAGAAATTCAAAAAAGATTACCATTCATAGAAATAATACATCACCCAATAACAATTGATTTTAAATATGAATTAAAGTCTTCAAAGAAAATCAAATACAAGATTTCAAGATATAGATGGTATTCATTTTTAAAAATGCAAAAAAAAGTTGCGCCTAATTTAAAAAAAATAATTACTCCTTCAAATAGTTCCAAAGAAGGAATCATGAATGAATTTAGATGCATTAAAGATAATATTACAGTAATTAATAATGGTATAGATACAGAGGAATTCGCACCAATAGAAAATATTGAAAGAGATAAATGCAGATTGATTACAACAGCAAGTGCCGATGTTCATTTGAAAGGTCTAGATTTTTCACTCAAAGCACTAAATATTTTAAAAAATGATTTTCCAGAGATACATTTAATTGTGATAGGAAATATAAAAAAGAATGGTCATACAGAAAGATTAATAAATAAATTAAAACTCAGTGAACATGTAACATTTAGATCAAATTTAACTAGATTAGAAATCAGTGAGCTTTATGCTTCAAGCTCGATAGCAATAGTGAGTTCATTGTATGAAGGTTTTGGATATCCAGTAATTGAAGCAATGAGCTGTGAGGTACCTTTAATTGCAACAAATGTTTCGTCAATTCCTGAACTCACATCTAATTTTGCAAAATTGATAGATATTAAAAATGAGAAAATGATAGCTGATAGTGTAAAGGAGATACTTTTAAGTTATTCAAATTACAAAGAAATTGCTAGACTTGGAAGACAACATGTAATTAAAAATTTTAACTGGATTAAAATAGCTGAAGAATATGAAAGCGCTATGTCTAAAACAATAGAAGATTTTAACAATGCTGACATTTAATTTTAAGAAATTCGAAATTAACGAAAATGGTTATATGCTCGATGTTGGTTGTGGTGAGGGAAGACATATTTTTGGAGCAATGCAGCAATATCCAATGATGAAATGCCTTGGTTTAGATATGGATGAAAATTCACTTAAAATGGCTGAAGAGGGATATGCCTATTTTAAATCAATTTCAGAAGCAGGAGCCAAATTTATGAAAGGATCAGCATATGAATTACCATTCAAAGATAATTCTTTTGATTTGATTGTTTGCTCAGAAGTTCTAGAACATTTACATGAGTACAACGACGCAATTAAAGAAATGAAAAGAGTTTTAAAACCTGGCGGTAAGTTTTTTGCAAGCGTGCCAGCATCGTGGCCTGAAAAAATTTGTTGGTATTTGTCAAAAGATTATCAAAATCAACCGGGAGGTCATTTAAGAATATTTAATCAAAAAAGTCTAGTTAATGAAATTGAATGCTTAGGCTTTAAATTTTTATCATCTGAAAAATTCCACTCAATTCATAGCCCTTATTGGTGGCTAAGATGTTTTTTTTGGAAAACCCAAGATAAAAATATATTAGTGAAAATATATAAAAAAATTCTTGAAAGACACATCCTTAAAAAACCAATTTTTATTGATAGTTTTGATAAATTAATGAATCCACTAATGGGCAAAAGTTTTTCAATGTATTTTGAAAAGTTGTAAACATGCATCCTCCTAGAAGAATATCCTCATTAGACGATCTTGATGTATCCTTTTTTATTGATCTTGGTAAATACATAAAACACATGCAGTCAGAATCTGGAGCAATCCCATCTAATGTTGATGGTTCTCATGATCCTTGGGATCATATTGAGTCAATTATGGGGCTTAATTTCTTAAAAGAATACGAAGCTTCTATACTCTCATTTAATTGGCTAATTAAAAATCAAAATGCTGATGGAAGTTGGTACTCTAAATATAAAAGTAATATTGCAATTGAAAGAAATAAACCCACTCATTTTGCGCCATATATTTCAGTGGCAGCATTACATTTTTACAAAATCTTTGATGATAAAGAATTCTTAAGAAATTTATGGCCAACTATTGAGTTAGCAATTAATTTTTCGACCAATTTACAAACTATTAATGGCACAATTCCATGGACAATTGATAAAAAAGGTGAATTAGAGAATGATTATTTGTTAACAGGATCATCATCAATATTAAAAAGCATTGAATGTGGTATTGCAATTTCAAAAATTTTAAATACAAAAAAAAATATTGAAAATTGGACTAAATCATATGATCTTTTATCAGTTGCTATAAAAAATCCAAAAGGTAAGTTTGATTTGTTAAAGAATAGAAGTAGGTTTTCAATGGATTCTTACTACCCAATTTTATCGGGATGCCTTAATGAAAATGAAAAACAGTCTTATATTAATAAAACCTTTGCAGATTTTTATATTAAAGATATTGGTATTAAGTGTGTTATTGATCAGCCATGGGTTACAGTTGCAGAGACATGTGAATTTATAATATCTTTGATGATTTCTGGAAAAAAAAGTAGGGCAAAAAAACTATTAACAGATATTTTAAATATTTCTGATGAAAACAAAATCCCATACATGGGATGGCAATATGAACAAAATATTTTTTGGCCTGACGAAAAACCAAGTTGGACTGCGGCAGCTCTTATTCTTTGCGCGGATTCTATTTTAAAACTCTCAGATGCTTCCGATTTATTTGTTGAAAATCAATTATCCTTTTATTAAACAGACTAAAGTATCTACTTGTTCATAGACTTTATAATTATTTCTAAGTGCTTTTTGAAAAATATGAAAAGGAGCCTGACCTCCATCATTTGGATCTTCAAAAATATCATGAATTGCAAGGCATCCATCCTTAGCAATCTTAGATTCCCAACACTCGTAATCATTATTTGCTGATTCAAATGAATGCCCACCATCTATAAACAACATACCTAAATTTGTTTTCCAATTAAAAGAGGAGTTTTTTGATTCTGAGACAATTGGCACAATATTTTTTACATTTAATTTATTTATATTTTTTATAAGCAATGGAAAAGTGTTGACCCTTTTTCTTGAAAAATCATATATTTCATTATCAAAATATTCTTCATTTAATTGATGCTCTTCTGATCCTTGATGATGGTCGATTGTAAAAACATACTGATCGGTTTTTTTAGCACCTATTGCTAGATATAAAGATGATTTCCCACAATACGTTCCTATTTCCAAGATAGGTCCAAAATTTGAAAATTTTTCTGCCCACTTCATAAGAGCCTTTCCCTCATTAGCAGGCATATAGCCTTTAATCTTTTCTATTTTTTCTAAATTCATTTATATATATTTTCTTTTCCAAGAGTCGATTTGAATCTTCTATGTTGCCAGAGATACTCATATGGATGATTCTTAATCTTATCTTCAAATATTTTATTTAGTTCTTCTGAAAATTTTCTTATAGAGGAATGATCTAGATTAATTTTCATGATTTCTAATATTAGTTCTCCTTTTTCAATAAATGAATTAACAAAAAAGGTTTTGCAATTAGTTATTTTGATAATTTTAAGAGGGGCTGAAATAATAGCTGCAGGATTCCCAAAAAAATTTACCTCTATTGATTTTTTCATACCATAATCTTGATCAGGAGCATATAAAACAGTTCTTCCTTTCTTAAGCCATTTAATAAAGGTTAGGGTATTATTTCTGTCTGTGACCCCTTTTAAACTTTTTAGTCTTCCAGATTTTTGAATTTTTTGAAATTTATCTGAATTATGTTCTCTCTCAATCCCATATATATCTGCATGCATTGCTAAGATTCTTGAGTCTAGCTCAAGATGAAGAGAATGCTTAAAGAACAAAATAACACCATTTCTAGAATTCTGATGTTCAAGTAGCTTAC
>CABZHV010000020.1:0-6819 GCA_902525635.1 uncultured SAR86 cluster bacterium | reverse complement strand
CAATAGTTTTAAAAGAGAACGAAATAATCTCAGAAGGTTATCATGAAATATATGGAAAAAATCATGCTGAAATTAATGCAATTGAGGAGGCTAAAAAATATTTAGGTAAAAGGTTTAAGGACTTTTCAGAATTAACTTTATTATGTACATTAGAGCCATGTAGTCATGTTGGCAAGACCGGTTCTTGTGCAAATTTCATAGTTAAAACAGGTTTTAAAAAAGTTGTAATTGGAGCTGTTGATCCTAATCCATATGTTTCAGGCCGTGGTATAAAAATTTTAGAGAAAAATCAAATTCATGTTGAAGTTGGACTACATGCAGATCTTGTAGAAAAACAAAATAAATTTTTTTTCTACAAACATAAAAAAAATAGGCCATATGTTACAGTGAAAATTGCATCTTCACTTGATGGTAAGTCTCATTACAAAAACAAAAAAAATTTTATTACTACTGAATCATCTCGAAAAGATGTTCAGCTAATTAGAGCAAATTATGATGCTATTTTAACTGGAGGGAATACACTTAGAATTGATGATCCAAAAATGGACGCTAGAGTTGACTTTTTTGTTAATCAGGCTAAAAAGATTTTATTAACAAATAAGCCTTATGATAATAATTCAATTTTTTTTAAAGATGCTTCGGTTGATGTTATTAATATCACTAATCTACAAGAAATTATTTATTCCTACAAAGATAGTGAAATATGTTCGATATTAGTTGAGGCAGGTCCAAAGCTAGTAAATGCTTTTCTTCAAGAACAAATAGTTGACGAATTAATTGTCTATACTTCAAAAGATGAACTCGGAGAAAATGCTGTAAGTTGGTTTGACGAAGATAATGCTATTGAAAATTATGGTTTTAAATTAGAATCCTCATATAAAATTGATACAGATACAAAAGAGATATTCAAAAGAGATGATTAAAAATAATATTTTAGAAATAATTCAAGACATTAAAGACGGAAAGATGGCAATTATTGTCGATGACGAATCAAGAGAAAATGAAGGTGATCTTGTCTGCGCAGCCGAATTAGTAACTCCTGAAATTGTAAATTTTATGGCTTCTAAAGGTAAAGGTTTAATTTGTCTACCAATGAGTAGTGAACTCTGCCAGAAGTATAATCTTCAAATGATGACTAGTAATAACAGAGCAGCTAATAAGACAGCTTTTACCGTATCAATAGAAGCTGCAGAAGGAATAACTACTGGAATATCTGCTGCTGATAGATCTCATACAATAAAAACTGCAGTAAATGAGAATTCAAAACCAACAGATATTGTGCAACCAGGTCATGTCTTTCCCTTAAAAGCAATGAAAGGTGGTGTACTTAGTAGAGCCGGCCATACTGAAGCTGCATGCGATTTAGCTAAATTAGCTGGATTACAGTCTGCTGGAGTTATATGTGAAATTATGAACGAAGATGGAACAATGGCGCGCAGAGATGACCTGCTAAATTTTAGTCAAGAAAATGACATAAAAATTGGTACTATTGCAGATTTAATTGACTACAGACTTTCAATGGATGCAACCGTTGAGTCTGTTCTAGATAAAAATGTTGAAAATGAGTTTGGTGAATTTAAGTTAAATGTATGGAGGGATAAAATACGTGACGAGTATCATTTTTCTTTATTAAAAGGTGATCTTAAACCGGTTGAGTCACCTCTTGTAAGAGTTCAAACTCAGAGTATTCTTCAAGATACATTGGGGATAAATGATCTTGGTAAAAATTGGTCTATTAGGGATTCATTAAAAAGAATTGCTAATGAGGGCACTGGATTATTTGTGCTTATTAATCATAAAGATGCTAAAAGTTATTGGTTAAACAAACTTGAAGAAAAGGAAATAGAGCCAAAAAGCAATAGAAGAGTTATCGGTGTTGGTTCACAAATTTTAAGAGCTTTGGATTTAAAAAAAATTACTGTTCTTGGGACACCTACTAAATATAATGCTGTTTCAGGTTTTAATATTGAAATAACAGGGTTTGAAAATGAGTAAAGTCTTAATAGTTCATACTGGGTGGTATCCAGAGAGTATTGAAATAATGAATCATATTTCCATTGAAATTTTAGAAAAAAAATATAGTTTTGAAAAAGTTGCTGCACCTGGAGCAATTGAACTTGCTGCCCTAGCTAAAAGTAAAATACTAAAAAATGAATACGTAGGAATAATTTTTAATGGAGTAGTTATAAGAGGTGCAACTTCACATTATGACTTAATTTCGAATGAAACTTTTAGATCAATAGGTTCTCTTGCTGAAAATTTTTGTGACATTGCGGTAATAAATAACGTGATTTGTGTTGAAAATGAGGATCAACTTAAAGAGAGGCTTGAAAAAAATACAAAGAATAATACTAATGCGTTAATGCTTCTCATAAATGAAAAATCTAGCTAATTTTAAGGTAGAAGTTAGAACTAGAGAGTACTTGATTCAAGCAATTTTCCAAATGCTGTTTGATAATCAAAAGGCCTCAAAAATAATAAAACAGTTTAAAGAGGTACATAAGACAAAAAAAGTAGACTTTAAAATGTTTACTTCATCTATGAAGTCAATCGAAAAAAATATTAAAAAAATTGAAGATACTATAACTTCTTTAAGTATTCAAACTTCCAACATAGAGTTTATAGATAAATCAATCCTTTGCTTTGCCATAAACGAAATGCTTTATGGTGAACTTGATAAACCTGTAATTATTGACGAATCACTAAGACTTTCAAAGAAATTCTCTAATCCAGAATCTTATAAATTTATTAATGCTACTTTAGATAAATTTCTAAAAAATAATTAAATCTCTCTTGTAATTGTTTGATCTCTGGAAGGTCCTGTTGAGATAATGGAAGCAGAACAATCAATATAACTTTCTATATACTCTATATATGTCTGCGCTTTATAAGGCAAATCTGCATATTTTGTTACTCCTTCTGTAGAAGATAGCCATCCATCAAATTCTTTATAAACTGGTTTATCGTTATCATATTTAATACAAGCTTTGATAATTTCTGATTCATCAAGAACATCTAATTTAGTTATGCATAAATCTGTTACAGAATTAGTAAAAACTGCTTTTTTAAGGGCGACTAAATCTAACCAGCCACATCGTCTAGGTCTTCCAGTTGTAGCGCCAAATTCATTACCTCTCTTTGCAAGTAACTCTCCAGCATTGTCAAACAATTCTGTAATAAATGGTCCCTCTCCTACCCTTGTAGTATAAGCTTTAGAGATTCCAATAATTTTATCTATATATCTAGGGCCGATGCCAAGGCCTGTTGAAACTCCTCCTGCTGTAGTACTTGAGGATGTGACGAAAGGATATGTACCATGATCAATGTCAAGCAGTGTTCCTTGAGCACCTTCGAACAAAATAGATTTATTCTCTTTAACACAGTTATAAATTAAGTCTTGTGAGTCAACACAAAACTCCTCATACAAATGAACATAGTTCATGATTTCATTAAAAACATCCTTTGCATCGTGAGTACTCTCTTTATATAAATCTTTTAAAAGTCGATTATGATAATTGACAAGAAGTTCCACTTTTTCTTTTAAAATATTTGCATTACCCATATCACCAAGTCTTATAGCCCTTCTGCCAATCTTATCTTCATATGCT
This sequence comes from uncultured SAR86 cluster bacterium, assembly GCA_902525635.1. Taxonomy (GTDB): domain Bacteria; phylum Pseudomonadota; class Gammaproteobacteria; order Magnimaribacterales; family D2472; genus SAR86A. The sequence continues at coordinate 3,211 of CABZHV010000020.1, read as the reverse complement.
GGACCAATGCCTCTTCCAGTGGTTCCAATTGATTCTTTTTTATCTCTTATTTGATCTATTGATATGTGAGTAGGAAGTATTAAAGAACATGCTGAACTGACAAAGAATCTATCCTTAAAATAAACACCTCTAGATTTTAATTCATTAATTTCTTTATCAAGAGCGTCAAGTGCTAATACAACTCCATTTCCGATTAAGCATTTTGCATTATTGTGTAATATTCCTGAAGGAATTAAATGAAGTACAGTCTTTTTACCATTTACCTTTATGGTATGTCCTGCATTATGTCCACCTTGAAAACGACAAACTAAATCTATGTTTTCACTAAGATTGTCGACTATTTTACCCTTGCCTTCATCTCCCCATTGGAGACCAAGGATAAGAGTATTCGAAGACACTGGATTGCCTATTTTTTATTTATTTTATCGTTAAGATATTTAAAAAATTCTGAATCAGAATCAATTAACATTACATCAGATTTACTTTCAAACGTTTCAACATAGGCCTTCATACTTCTTGTAAATTCATAAAATTCTGGATCTTGTGAGAATGATTCTGCATATATATTTGCCGAAAGAGCATCACCCTCACCTCTCAACTGTTCTGACAATTTATATGCCTCAGCTAAAATAACAACTTTATCTTTATCAGCAATAGCTCTTATTTCTCTTGCAATCTCTTTACCCTCTGAACGAAGTTCTTCTGCGAGTCTTTGACGTTCTGTTCTCATTCTTTCATAGACTGAATTGCTCAAGTTTGAAGGCAAATCAATTCTTTTAACCCTAAAGTCAATTATTTCAACACCTAAATCTTTTACAGATTCATTCAACGAGCTAAGCATAATACTCATCAATTCGTCTCTTTCGCCAGAAACCACCTCTTTCACTGTTCTCTTACCAAAATTATTTTTTAATACAAATTCTGATCTTTGACCAAGCAAACTATTTAAGCTATTGAAACTTCCATTATTTGCTTTGTAAAACGTTAAAACATCTGTAATTCTATATTTGATAAAAGAGTCAACTAGCAAATATTTACTCTCAACAGTTAAAATTCTGTCAGGTTCTTCATCCAAAGTCTGAATTCTTGCATCATATTTCTTTACATCTTGAATTACTGGTATTTTAAAGTGAAGTCCAACTGGAATATCAGGTCTTACAGCTTCACCAAATTGAAATACTATAGCTCTTTCTTTTTCACTTACTATAAAGAAACTATTAAGTAAAAGACCAAAAGTTAAAGCTCCAAAAATTAAATAAAAAGTAGTCTTATTCATCATCATCACCTTTTTTCTTATTTTCTTCCATGATTTTATCAAGTGGCAAATAAAGAAGGTTATTTCCACCCTCCACATCAACCATAATTTTTGTAGAATTTGACAAAACAGACTGAAGAGCATCAAGGTAAAGTCTATCCCTTGTAACTTCTGGTGCTTTTGCATATTCTTCTAGAAGCTTATTAAATCTGTCAACTTCACCCTCAGCTTTGGCAACTACTTCTTCTTTATATGCTTCTGCTCCTCTAATTCTTGCTTGAGCTTGTCCTCTTGCTTCTGGAACAATTGTTAATGCATATCTCTCAGCCTCATTTTGTAACCTTTCCTTGTCTTCTCTTGCAGCAACAACATCATCAAAAGCATTTTTGACGGCCGCTGGAGGATCCGTTTTTTCAATATTTACTTGTTGAACTAATAAACCAGTTTGATATATATCTAAATAAGACTGTAACCGTGCCTGAACTTCCTGAGCAATATTTTCTCTTCCGACTGTTAAGGTCTGATCTAATGTATTATCTCCAACAACATGACGTAAAGCGCTTTCAATCGCATTTCTTAAACTACCTTCTGGATCTTTTACATTTAAAACAAAATCCTTTAAGTTTGCTATTCTGTATTGAGCTGAGACAGTAACATCAACAATATTTTCATCTTTTGTTAGCATGCTATTTGTTTGTGTATATCTTCTCGTCAGAGAAACATTTTCTATATATCTTTCATCAATTCCAGCTAATCTGAAATTGAGTCCTTCTTCTTGTTCTTCAAAAAATTTACCAAATCTTAGGATAACTGCCCTTTCAGATGCATCTAATTGATAGATGCATTGTGAAGCATATATGATTGAAAACCCAAATAGGGCATATAAAAATATTCTAGAAGATGGGAATTTTAATCCACCAGAATTGCCACCATTGCCTGAGCCATTACTGGAAGCTTTCTTCCCTCCTAGGATAGATGAAAACTTTTTGATTAATTCATCGAAATCTGGAGCATCATTTTTGTTGCCCCATGGATCTTTATTTTGACTTTCCCAATTCACTGTGTGTTAACCTCATGTACGTTACTAATATTGTAATATGTTGGGACTTATTATTACATTTAAAGTGCACTTGTTAATTTTTTAATCCTGTTATGAAGTAATTCATATTCATCAGAATTGATCTCTGTAAATTCATCCCAACTTCTTATCCAGGTGATTTGTCTTTTTGCAAGTTGTCTAGTTGCAAAAAGAGCCTTTTCGTAAAAGGTTTCATAATTATATTTCTTTTCTAAGAAATCAAATGCTTGTCTATAATTTATTGATTTTCTTAATGGATGATCTAAATCAATCTTATAAGATTTAAGAAGATTTTTAGCCTCGTCTAGAAGTCCATACTCAACTATTTTATCCAGTCTATCTTTAATTCTTTTATGAAGAATACATCTATCATGAAGAATACAAAATTGTTCAACATTATATTTTTTTGACAAGCTATTTTCTGAATCTCTTAAAATAATCTCACTCATTTTAATACCAGAATTCTCATGAACCTCTAGTGCTCTAACTATTCTAACTTCGTCATTTTTATTTAAATTTTTTGCATAATCGGGATCAATTTTTTTTTAATTTTTTTAAATAAGAAATATTCTTCGTTACTAAATTTTAATTTTTTAAGTTTATTTCTGTATCTCTGATCTCTCTTTGGAAGATTATGCATTCCTTTATATAAACTCTTAAAATACATCATTGAACCTCCAACAAATATTGGTAATTTGTTTTTTTTATGTACTTCTCTGATTATATTTTTAGAAAGACTATAAAAATCTCCAACAGTAAAGACTTCATTTGGACATAAAACATTTATTAGGTGATGAGGATATTTAATGAGCAATTTTTTATCTGGTTTTGCAGAGCCAATATTACAGTCCTTATAAACCATTACAGAATCAACACTT
>CABZHV010000019.1:0-7754 GCA_902525635.1 uncultured SAR86 cluster bacterium | reverse complement strand
TTAGCGTTTTCAATTACGAATTGATTAATTTTTAATATTATTTTCCTCCTTTCTAATGCATTGTTTAATTTTATTTCTTTAATCTCATTAAAATACTCTTTACAAGGTTCCCAAGCTTTGTTGGTTAAATTATTAAAGTTTAACCATTGTGATTTTGATGCTGGTTTACTTGAAAGATCAAGAAGTTGCCATTGTGTCTGGATATCATTAATTGAATGAGCATGCTTTTTTGGATTATCTAAGGGGTTACTAATTAGATTTTCGATTGCATTAATCAATTTATCTCTTTTTGGATTTACTGCAAAGGATGAAATTTCATCAAAATATCTTGATTTATTTATAGCTGCATTTATTTTATGTTTCAGTTTTTTAGGGATTTTATTTAATAATTTTGTTTCTTTTAAAACATTCCTTATTTTTTTTTGTGCATTTTTTATTGAACCATCTGAGAATAGCTTCTCTGCAAGTTCTAGTTCTTTGAATAAATGTTGATTAGTTTCCACAATATTTATCTATGATGTTTATAATTATACTAAATGACGAAACGAATTCTAACAGGAATTACTACAACTGGTATACCTCATATTGGAAACTATGTTGGCGCAATAAGACCAGCTCTTTCAATGGTAGGAGATTCAGACGAATCTTTCTTTTTTTTGGCTGATTATCATTCGATTATAAAAAATAATGATCCAACTGATATTTTAAATTCAGTTAAAAGTATTGCCCTTGCGTGGTTATCCTGTGGTCTTGATCCAAATAAATCCTACTTTTATAAACAATCTGATGTTCCAGAAATTATGGAATTAAGTTGGATTTTAAATTGTGTTACTGCAAAGGGTCTGATGAATAGGGCTCATGCATACAAATCAGCAACTTCACTAAATGATAATGATCCTGATAAAGGAATTACAATGGGCTTATTTTCATACCCTGTATTAATGGCAGCTGATATTTTAATGTTTGATAGCACACATGTGCCAGTTGGATTAGACCAAGTTCAACACCTAGAGATGACAAGAGATATTGCAGCAAGATTTAATCATTTATATAAATCTGTTCTAACTCTTCCTGAACCAATGATCAAAGAGAAAGAAAATGTTGTACCTGGGCTAGATGGCAGAAAAATGAGTAAGTCATATGGTAACGTAATACCTCTATTAGAAAATGAAAAGAATCTAAAAAAATCGATAATGAAAATTGTTACAAATTCCCTTGAACCTGGCGTCCCAAAAGAAACAGAGAATTGTACTATTTATAATTTATATAAAAATTTTGCAGACAAATCAGATATTAGTGCCTTTGAAACTTCTTATAAAGAAGGAATATCGTGGGGTGAAGCGAAAGAGAAACTATTTCAGGTTATAAATGCTGAACTTATGCCTATAAGATCAAAATATCTAGAACTCGAAAAAGATACTGATTATATTAATGATCTTTTAAGCGATGGTGCAAAGAAGGCAAGGTCTCTTGCTAAAATCAAAATTTTAGAAATTAAAGAAGTTACTGGCATAACTAAAATTACTTAATGTCTATTTCAGGCTCCTCATGGTTAAAGTTTGGGCTTTTTACAGTTGGTTTAGGTCAGTCGTTTGTATTTGTTCTTGTACCACCACTTGCTAGAGACTTAGGATTATCTGTAATTCAGACATCTTCAATATTTGCAATTTCTGCAGTTGCATGGGCATTAACTAGTGCTTATTGGGGTAGAGCTAGTGATAAGTATGGTAGAAGAAATATAGCTATATTAGGCCTGATAGGATATGGAATTTCATTAATAGCATTGATAACACCTTTATTTTTGGCTGAAAGAAATATGTTAAATATTGGATTACTTTTTCCAGCTTTAGTTTTAGGTAGATTAATAAATGGATTAGTTGGTTCAGCAACAAGACCAGCATCATTCGCTTATGTGGCTGATACCACACCAAAAGAAAAAAGAACTATGAAATTTGCAAGGCTTGAATCTAGTTTTTTACTTGGAACAGTAATAGGTCCTTTAGCTGGAGGATTCTTGTTTTTGATTACAAATGAAACACCTTTTTATGTATTTTCTTTTTGTGCCTTGATTGCTGCAATAGGAATTTATAGGGAACTAGAGCCATCTAATAAAACTATTAAAACATCAAAATCACTTAACAAAATTAGGTGGAATTCAGCAACTATTTTTCCTTTTTTAGTATTTGCATCTATATTAAGTTTATGCCAAGCATCTTTGCTTCAATCCATTGGATTCTATATAACAGACCTTTTTGGTTACTTAGAAAATTTGCCAACTTTGATTAGTATGACTTTTGGTTTATTAGCGATTTCTACAATTTTCAGTCAATATGTGTTTACTGATGCATTTCCTTTAACCAACTTTTTTCTTTTATTATTCGGATCAATTTCGCTAGTATTTTCATATTTTACAATGGCATTTTTTCAAACCTTGTCTATATATTATTTATCAATAATTGTTTTAGGATTTGGATTTGGAATGATTAGACCTGCTCTAGCATCATCATTATCATTAGCGCAAAGTCCTGAAAATCAAGGATCAGCTGCAGGATACTTAGGTTCAGTTATTCCAATAGGCCACATGACAACTCCATTTATAGCAATGCCAATATATTCTATTAATCCATCTTACTTGTATTATTTCAGTTCAATCCTATGTATATGTTTAATATTATTTATAATATTAAATCCTCTTATCAGAAAGACAAAAACTTATGAGTAAAGCATTATTATTAGTAAATCTAGGAACGCCAGATAAGCCATCATACTTCAGTGTTTATAAATACTTAAGACAATTTCTTATGGATGGCAGAGTATTAGATATTAATCCTGTTCTAAGATATTTTTTAGTTAACTTTATAATATGTCCAAGTAGATCATACTCGTCAGCAAAAAGTTATCAAGAGGTCTGGGATGACGAAAATGGCTCACCTTTATTATATAACACTGAAAAATTATCAGAAAAAATTCAAAAAAAACTGTCAAACTATGATGTTTATTTTGCTATGAGATATCAAAATCCTTCCATTAAAAATGTTTTAGATAAAATTTTAGAAAAAAATCCTGATGAACTAATTATATTGCCTCTTTTCCCACATTATGCAGCAGCTACAACAGGCTCAGTTTACGAGGAGATATCAAGACTTCTTTCAAAAAAATGGGTTGTCCCTCAAGTTAAATTCATAAATCAGTTTTACGATAATGATAAGTTTTTAGATGCTTGGGTTGATAAAGCTTCAAAATTTGATGTTAATTCCTATGATAAAGTAATTTTTAGCTATCATGGCGTGCCAATCAGTCACGTTGATAATGTATATCCTAATTCTCTTTGTAAAGATAATGATTGTGAAAATAAAATAACAAATGATAATAAATTTTGTTATAAAGCAACAACATATGAAACCACAAAACTTTTAGCATCAAGACTCAATATCCCAGAAGAAAATTACATTGTTACATATCAGTCTAGACTTTTCGGCAAATGGCTAACCCCGTTTACAGACGATGTTTTAAAATTATCTCCAAAAAAAGGAGATAGTAACATTTTAGTATTTTCACCAGCATTTACAGCAGACTGCCTTGAAACAATTATAGAAATAGGTGATGAATATAAAGAGCTTTTTCAAAAGTTTGGAGGAGAAAATTTGGATTATGTTGAGTCTCTAAATTATTCAGATTTATGGGCAGATGCTATCATTGATATTATTAAATAACTTTTAGTACATGTTTAAAAAAGACTTATTAAAAAATAAAAGAATTCTTATAACGGGTGGTGGCACGGGCCTGGGTAAAGAAATGGCAATTCATTTTGCGAAACATGGAGCAGTTTTATACATATGTGGACGAAGAGAAAATGTTCTTAAAGAAGCAGCTGATGAAATTACGGAGAAATATAGTACGAAAGTAAATTATCAGACACTCGACATAAGAGCCTCAAAAGATGTTGACGATTATGTTCAGTCAATATTCGAAGAAAGTCCACTTGATGGACTTGTTAATAATGCTGCTGGAAATTTTATTTCGCCTACAAAAGATCTCTCTCATAAAGGTTTTGATGCAATAGCGAATATAGTATTCCATGGTACTTTTTATATGACACATTCTGTTGGTAAAAGGTGGATAGAATCGTCGTGTAAAGGATCTATAATAAACATACTTACAACTTGGGTTTGGACCGGTTCACCCTATGTTGTACCTTCTGCGATGTCTAAATCAGGAATTAATGCTATGACTAAATCTTTAGCAGCTGAATGGGGTAAATATGGTATTAAGGTAAACGGTATTGCTCCAGGACCCTTCCCAACGAAAGGAGCATGGGAAAGGTTAAATCCTGAAAATAATGATGGCGACATGATGAATACTGTTCCGTTAGGGAGAGTTGGTGAGATGAGTGAACTACAAAATTTAGCCACATTCTTAATGGCTGATGGGTGTGATTATCTAACAGGACAAACAATTGGAATTGATGGTGCTCAGTATTTGACAGGTGGAGGTACCTTTTCTCAATTAGATAAACTATCTGACGAAGATTGGGAAAATATGAGAAAATTGATAAGAGATGCTAACAATAAAGATAAAGCTAATAGAAGTTAACAGGGGGTTTTAGATGAGTACTTTTGATGAAATGAATAGGGTGTTACAAGAGCAAAAAGATTTTTATCTTAAAAATGGTGCACCATCATTAGATTTAAGAATTGATAGATTGGAAAGATTAAAACTACTTATCATGAATAATCGATATGATTTTGTTGATGCTTTAAATACTGATTTTGGTAATAGATCAAAGAATGCATCTATGTTGTCAGATGTTTATGGAATTATGCCTGCTATTAATCAGGCTATAAAAAATGTTAAAAAGTGGAGTAAGCCTGAAAAAAAATCATCAAATTTTCCATTTGGATTAATAGGCGCAAAATCTTACATTAAATATGAGCCGGTTGGAACGGTAGGTATGATTTCACCATGGAATTTTCCTGTAAATTTAACTTTTGTTCCACTAGTTTCTATTTTTGCAGCCGGTAATCAAGTTATGCATAAACCTAGCGAACACACACCAACAACCTCATTATTGCTAAAAGAACTTTGTGATAAATCTTTTGATCAACATGAATTTGCAACATTTCTTGGAGGTCCTGAAGTTGGTGAATCTTTTACTAACTTAAGTTTTGATCATCTCTTATATACCGGAGGTGGTGCAGTAGCAAAACATGTCATGGCTTCTGCATCAAAAAACTTAGTCCCATGTACGTTGGAGCTTGGTGGAAAATCACCAGTTGTTATAGGTAAATCTGCTGATTTGAAATCTTCTGCTAAGCGAATAATGTTTGGTAAAACAATGAATGCTGGCCAAATTTGTTTGGCACCAGATTATGTTGTTGTTCACAAAGATCAAAAAGATGACTTCATAAAAGAAACTAAAGATGCAGTTTCAGAATATTTTCCAAACATAAAAGATAATGACGATTACACATCTATAATTAATCAAAAACATTATGAGAGGTTAAAAGCTTTGCTGGATGATGCTAATCAAAAGGGGGCTAATATTGATGAAATAAATCCATCTAATGAAGATTTTAGTCAACAAGAATTTTTTAAAATTCCACCAACGATTGTTACTAATACCTCAGATGATATGAAAATAATGCAAGAAGAAATATTTGGACCTTTATTACCAATCATCGAATATAACGAAATCGAAGATGCAACAAAATTAATAAATTCTAAAGATAGACCACTTGGTCTATATTATTTTGGTAATGATAAGGATGAAGAAAATGAAATACTAAATAAAACATCTTCTGGTGGTGTGACTGTTAATAATGTTATAAGCCATCTTCAACAAAATAATCTTTCTTTTGGAGGTGTTGGACCATCAGGGATGGGAAGGTATAAGTCATTTGAAGGATTCAAAAATTTTTCAAATCCGCGTGCATATTATAAAGATATAAGTTTTAAATTAGATAAATTTTTTGATGCTGTAAGACCTCCCTACAAAGGAAATATTGAAAAAGTTCTTCAGCAACTAATGAAATAGTTTTGTGTCACTTATATCTCTGAAATTAGGTTATAAATACCTTAGATCTAATAAGGGAGGAACATTCTCTTTTACAACTTTTTTAGCAATTATTGGCTTGGCAATTGGTATTTCTAGTTTAATCGTTGTCACATCAGTAATGAATGGTTTTGAAAAAGAATTAGAGGAAAGAATACTCGGTGTGATTCCACACGCCATTATTGAATCCGAATCATCAATAAATAATTATGAAGCCTTGATAGACAATATTAATAGAGATGAAAATATTATCGATGCTGTTCCATATATTAGCTTTGAGGGAATTATTACATCAACTTCTAAAACTAGTGGCATTACAGTCATTGGTATCGATACTGATAAAGAAAAGAATATGTCTATTATTTCTGACTATATGATGACTGGTAGCTTAAGCGACCTTGAAAAAGAAAATTCAATAATTATTGGATCATCACTTGCTGCTAAAATAGGTGCCTTTGTCGGCGACCAAGTTAATATTACAACTGCAGAAATTAAAACAACACTTTTAGGCTCTTTTCCAAAATCAATTAATTTAGAAGTTATCGGTATCTATGAACTTCAAACAGAAATAGACCAATTTTTAACTCTAATTTCTCACACAACTGCACAAAAAATTAAAATGCTTAGTCTTAACGAGACAATTAGTATAAGACTTAAAACTAATGATTTATTTGCCGCAGATATAATTGCAAAAGATTTAGTTAACAGTATGAATAATAAATATACCTTTGTTTCATGGAAGAATACCCATGGTACTTTATTTGAAGCAATACAATTTGAAAAATTACTAATAAGTCTAATGCTTTTTCTTATAGTTGCAGTTGCTTCTATACTTGTTTTATCGACTGTGATCATGACAGTTAAGTCAAAAGAAAGAGAAATAGGAATTCTAATGACATTGGGTGCGAATCACCGACAAATAGTCATGATATTTTTTACTCAAGGATTTTTAGTAAGCTTGATAGGAATAATTTCTGGAATAATTCTAGGCTTTATCATAATTTTTAATTTGAACAACTTTATCGATTTAATTGAAACATTGCTTGATAGAAATTTATTAGATGCTTATTTCATTAATTATTTTCCATACCATATAAACTATTTTCAAATTTTAATAATCTGTCTCATTTCATTTTTAATCAGTCTTTTTTCATCGTTAATTCCTTCTTTAAGAGCTTTGAGACTTAATCCTGTAGAAATCCTTAGACATGAATAAAATTGAATGTAAAAATGTTTATAAGTCATTCATTATTAATAAAGATGAACTTAATGTTTTAAATGATATCAATCTTAAAATTTCAGAAGGAGATAAGATTGCAATTACTGGTATGTCTGGTGCAGGTAAATCATCATTTCTTCATATCTTAGCTGGCTTAGATAAACCAACTTTTGGAAATATATTCTTAAATAATATGAATCTTTATAAAATGCTCTTGCAATTGCCAATCTTTGTCTTTGGCCACCCGAGAGCAATACACCGTCATCACCTATTTCTGATTCATATCCTTCTGGCAAATTATCTATAAATTCTTCACAACCGGATAATTTTGCTGATTCTTTTAGTTTATCTACATCAACAGAATCATCGCCATAAGCTATATTTTTTGCAATTGTGTCATTAAATAATGATGGGTTTTGGTTAACAATAGATATTGCAGACCTCAAGTGTTCTAGTGAAAACTCAGATATTGGAATGTCATCA
>CABZHV010000018.1:0-11082 GCA_902525635.1 uncultured SAR86 cluster bacterium | reverse complement strand
GCATCATAACTGAAAACAACGTCAGTTTTTGTTGAGCTTGTTAAACTTTGGAGATCAAAGTTGTTTAAATTCTTAGTTATTTTTATTCCAATCGAGTCTGTTATTTGTGAATCCATTCCAGGACGATCTGATAGAGTATTTAAACTTCCATCAATTGTCCAAATATCAGCAGGATCATCCATGTCAACTTTTGAAACAAGAAAATTAATATTTGTAGTTTCATCAATTTCCCAATCAAGTTTGTAACGCAAAGTTAACTCATCTTTTTTTGATGTATCTGATTTATTTAAGTAAATATTTTTTCTAAATCCGTCAGCATAGTCAGTTCTCATTACCAACCGATATTTCATTTTTTTATTCTTTAATGGTCCTCCAAACGCAACACCAATATTTTGAGTTCCATAATCTCCAACAGTTAGCTCGGAAGTTCCTTCAAATTTATCTGTTGGATCTTTGGTCTTTATATAAATTAACCCTGCTAAAGCATTTGCGCCTGTCCTAGATCCTTGAGGTCCACGAAATACTTCAACTTGATCAACATCAAATAAAGTTGCAATGCCTCCCTGTCCAGAATAGTCGATGTCATCGATAAGAAAACCAACAGAAGAATTGGGTGTTCCCTGATAACCGGATCTCTCTCCTATACCTCGTATCTGAAAATATCTTGCTCTTGAATCTGAAGCTGCATAATTTAAATTAGGTACAAGATATGAAAGTTGTTGAAAATGTTTTATGGCTTGTGACTTAATTTTTTCTGATTGAATTATTACAATGCTTGAGTCTTCCTCACTAATAGATTTTTCTCTATACTCGCCTTTTATAATTATTTCCTCGATGTCTTGTGATAAGACAATAAATGAAAATAACAAAGGCAACAAAAATAGAATTTTTTTTCTGATATACATATGCAATTCCTCCGCAACTATTGTGTTGATCAGGTTCAAAGAGTTTCAAAAGATCTCAGGCAAAAAGCCACCCCTTTGCATTAATTATTATGTTAATAAATATTTTAATAATATGAAAGTAACTATAGTAAATAAATATATCTAAAAAAAAATTGCGGTTTTTTTATAACCTTAAATCAGTTATTTATAGAATTTAAAGCATAACCATAAATCTCTGAAATTTGATTTATAATTTTATCTTTTGGAGTGCCAGCTCCATGTCCAGCCCTATCTTCAATCCTAATTAATATTGGATTTTCGCAACCCTGATATTCTTGAAGTTTAGCTGCAAATTTATATGAATGAGAAGGAACAACTCGATCATCACGACTTGCTGTTGTTACCAATGTTGTTGGATAACATTTATCTCTCACAATGTTATGAAGTGGACTATAAGCTAAAAGATTTTCGAACTCATCTTTTTTATCTACGGATCCGTAATCACTTTCCCATGCCCAACCAATTGTAAATTTACTAAATCTCAACATATCAAGAACTCCAACTTGTGGAATAGCAACTTTGAATAAATCTGGATTTTGTAACATGGTAGCTGCAACAAGAAGTCCTCCATTTGAACCACCAATAATTGCAGTAGTTTTTTCAGATCCAATATTATTCTCATGAAGAAATTTTGCAGCAAATGCAAAATCATCAAAAACATTTTGTTTGTTTAACAACATTCCAGCTTCATGCCATTCACTGCCATATTCTCCACCGCCTCTTAAATTTGCTACTGCGTATACTCCACCTAAATTTTTCCAAGCAGCATGAGTTTTTCTAAAACTTGGTAAAAGAGAAATATTAAATCCACCATATCCATATAACATCAAAGGAGTATCTTGGCTTATTTCTAACCCTTTTTTGTAACTAATATGTATAGGAATTTTCGTTCCATCTTTTGAAGGATAAAATTTCAATTCTGAAACATAATCCTCTGACTTATATCCGTCAATTTTTTCTTTCCAAAAAAGTTTTATATCTAATGTATCTAAATTAATTTCATATATCTCCCTTGGAGTAACGTAATTTGAAACTGAAAAATAAGTTTCAGTGTCATCGATCTCTCCACCAAATCCTCCAATGGTTCCATTTTTTGGTAACTCAAGATCTTGAACAAAATTTCCTGACAAATCAAAAATTTTTATACTGGAAAAAGTATCGACTAAATAATTTATTACAAATGAATTATTAATAACATTTACAGACCGAATAGAATTTTCTGATTCTTGTATAACGTCATTCCATACAAATGAGCCATTTTTTATTTCTAAATTAACAATTTTTCCATTTGGGGCACCTTCTGTAGTGTAAAACCATAAAATGCCATCTTTGCTGTCTATAAAACTATATGCTCCTATCAATTCATCAATTAAAGGAATGAATTTTTCACCAGTATTTAACTGTATATATAGCCTATTTCTCTCATCTGTTCCTTCAGATATAGATAAAATCTTAATATTAGTGTCGTTTATTACATTTATCCCCCAACCCCATCTTGGTTGATTAGGATTCTCATAAACAACATAATCCTCAGATTGATTTGTACCAATTTTATGAAACATTAATTTTGGAGATTCATTTATTTCTTTTAAAAGCTCACCATTTGGCTCATCATATTTTTGGTAAAAGAATCCTGAATCATCATTTTCCCAAGAAGCTCCAGAAAATTTTGCCCACTTAATCTCATCTTTTAAAACTTCTCCAGTTTCAATATCCATAACTTTCCATACTCTCCAATCTGATCCTCCATCAGATATTGAATAAGCAATTAAGTTTGCTGAATTATTAATACTAGTTCCTCCAAGTGAAATAGTTCCATCATTTGAAAAAGTATTTGGATCTATAAGTACTCGCTCATCACATTTCTCACAATCTTTAATCATTAATTTGCTTTGTTGAAAAGTTCCATCATTAAAGTAATAAAAAGTTTTATCCTCAATTTTATATGGAATTGAAATGGATTCATTTTCCCAGATCTGTTCAAGGTAGTTTTTTATATCGCTTTTATATTTATTTTTATTTATAAATCTTTTCGTAAATTTATTTTGTCTGTCTACCCAATCTATAGAATCATCACTTGTAAAATCTTCAAGCCATCTATAGGAATCTGAAACTTCATAACCATGAATTATTTCAGTAAATTTTTCTTTTTTAGATTCAGGATATTCTGAGCTATCTTGATCAGAACAAGAAATTAACAATATCAATAAAAATAAATTGCTACATACTTTATACATAGATTGCATATTACTTTACAATTGCTGTATGAATCAATTCAAAAATTCATGGAGTTTCTTTATTGCCAATTGGAAGTATTTTTTAGTTCTAGGGATGCCTTTGATAGCAATCGAAAGTTTAAATGGATATCTTGTATTGCCTCTTCAAGAATTTACACAACCAGAAGATTTTATAGAATTTTTTAAAACAAACTCCATGATTATTGCTTTGGTTAGTGTTGTTGGAATATTGCTACAAATATCTCTTATAGGAGGTCTCTGGGTAAGCTATATGGCTCTTGATTCACAACAAAATATTAGCCCAACAAATGCTCTTCAAGCAGGACTTTTAAAATTTTTTCCATTGTTTGGAGCATATATTATTGTGAATATAGCATCCGCTTTCGGTTTTCTACTTTTAATTCTTCCTGGTATTTATTTGACAGCAAGATTTTCTTTGTTTGCTGCACATATTATGTTTGAAAATAAAAAAGTTTTTGAGTCAATTGCTGCATCTTGGGAAAAAACAGATGAACATGGTTCAAGATTATTCATGTTTACTTTGCTATTTATTTCATTATTGTTAATAGTGGCTTTAATACTCTCAAGTATTCTATCCGATGGAATCTTAAAGACATTTTTACTAGCTTTATCTGAATACATCATCATTGTTCCATTGGGATATATTTACTTTACTTTGTATAAATCTATTAAAGTTACATAGATTAATTGTCGAATCTATTATTCAAAGGTAGAATGCTATTTCTTTAATAGGGCCTGTAGCTCAGTTTTGGTTAGAGCGTTCGACTGATAATCGAGAGGTCGGAAGTTCGAGTCTTCCCAGGCCCACCAAATTTTTATAAGAATTAATTTACCTCTAATAATTCTATCTCAAAAACAAGAATAGAATTTGAAGGTATGCCTGGCCTGCCTTCTTCTCCATAAGCCATTGTTGGATCAATAAATGCTCTCCATTTATCCCCTACTTCCATAATTGAAATTATTTTTTGGCATCCAACAATTAATTTTGATAATTCAATTGTTAGAGGCTCTGAATCTAAAGAGCTCCAAAAGACTTCACCATTAGTCAGCGTGCCATGAAAATGTGCTGAAATAATCTGATTAAGTTTTGGAGTTATCCCATCTGAATTTCCCTTTTTTAGTTCAATGTATTGAAGTCCTGGCTCAATTTCTGTAACTCTATTATCAGATTTGTTATCTATGAAGAATTGTAAATTTTCTATCTGTTTAATATTTGGACTATCCTGAACACATCCAGCTAATATTAATAAAAAACAAAAAACTAAAAATAATTTATTCATACTTTAATTTTCAGAAACTTTCTTTTGCCAACTTGATAGATATTTTCAGTTCCCTTAAGTATTTCAAACTTTAAATCCAAAACTTTTTCTGAATTAATTTTGATTCCGCCTTGTTTAATTAATCTATTACCTTCTGAAATACTTTCAATCATGCCTGTTTCTTTTAATAAATTAACTAATAAAATAGAATCTTCATCGATCTTCATAATCTTTGATTGGATTTCATTAGGAATATTGCCTCTTTGAAACCTACTTAAAAATACTTCTTTGCATTTTTCACCTTCGCCCTTTTTATGAAATCTATCAACAAGCTCCTCAGCTAATAAAAATTTAATATCTCTAGGATTTTTTCCATTTTGCATCTCGTCTTTTAAACTTGAGATATCTTCCTCCGGAATAAAGCTAAGCAAATCAAACCAACGCCACATCAAATCATCAGAGATAGACATAATTTTTCCAAACATTTCATTTGGCTCTTCATCAATAGCGATGTAGTTATCTAAAGATTTTGACATTTTTTTTATGCCATCTAGGCCCTCTAAGATTGGAACAGTGATCACAACTTGAGGCTCCTGATCGTAATCTCGTTGCAACTCTCTTCCTACTAAAAGATTAAATTTTTGATCAGTTCCTCCACATTCAACATCAGCTTTTAAAGAGACAGAATCATATCCTTGGACAAGTGGATATAAGAATTCATGAATCGAAATGCTTTTATTTGACGAAAAGCGCTTATTAAAATCATCTCTTTCAAGCATTCTTGCAACATTATATTTTGAGGCGAGTTGTATCAATCCGTCTGCTCCTAATTCATCACACCATTCGGAATTAAATTTAACCTCAGTAAGTTCTTTTTTTAAAATTTTAAAAACTTGTTTTTCGTATGTTTTAGCATTTTTAACTAGGTCTTTAGAATCAAGAATTGGCCTAGTTTTATTCGTACCAGATGGGTCACCAATTCTTCCAGTAAAATCGCCTATTAAAAAAACAACCTTATGACCTAAATCTTGAAAATGTCTCAACTTATTTAGTAAAACAGTATGTCCAAAGTGAAGATCAGGCGCTGTAGGATCAAATCCAGCTTTTACAGTAAGCTGCTTTCCTGATTGAAACTTCTTTTGAAGATCTTCTTCAGTTAAAATTTCGTCAGAACCCCTTTTAATAAACTTTAGTTCATCATCCATATCACTATCATAGTATTTTTGGAAGATTATTAGAATCACAAAGTTGCTAGTTAGTGCTTAAACATTAAAATAGTTTCTATGCTTGAAGCAAAAAATAAATTTATTTGTGAAAAAAAGATTTTATCTAGTCTGTCAGAGGAAACTAAGTTTTTAGAAAATAAAGAAATATCTAGAAATGCACAAAAAATAATCGAGCTTTGTAGAAAAAACAAAGAAGACAGAACAAAACTGGACGCATTTCTTAATGAATATGGTTTAGATAACAAAGAAGGTGTTGCTTTAATGTGTCTGGCCGAGTCAGTGTTAAGAATTCCTGATAAAAAAACTAGAGATCTTATTATTTCTGAAAAACTATCTGAAGGTAAATGGATAGATCATTTAAATCAAGCAGATAGTATCTTTGTTAACGCATCTACATGGGGCTTGCTGCTTGCTGGAAAGATTGTAAAAACTCCCTCGAAATGGTCAGAAAATCCAAACAATTTTTTTTCAGAACTAGTATCAAAATCTGGTGAGATGCCCATAAGAAATGCTGTGCTTGCTGCTATGCAAATACTTAGTCAAGAATTTGTAATTGGAAGAAATTTTAAAGATATTAATAAAATATCTGGCTTAGAAAAGGAAGTATTTTCTTTTGATATGCTTGGTGAAGCAGCAAGAACTCCAAAACAAGCAGATGATTATTTTGAATCATATAGAAATGCTATTGAAGAAGTTGGAAAAATTAATACATCAAGAAACTTGTCTAATGGAGTATCAATAAAAATCTCAGCACTTCATCCAAGATATGAAATGAGAAAAAAAGCTCAAATTGAATCTGAGTTATTGCCGAAATTAAAAGAATTAGTAAATTACGCTTATTCAAAAAATGTTGAAATAACAATTGATGCAGAAGAACAAGATAGACTTTCTTTGAGCCTCTTTATAATAGAAAAAATCGCATATGAAAAAAATATTAAAGATTGGTCAGGATTTGGAATAGCACTTCAGGCATATGGGAAAAGATCATTTGATGTTATTAGCTGGTTGAATAATATTTTAAAGAAAAGAGAACAGATGCACCTAAGGCTTGTAAAAGGTGCTTACTGGGATTACGAAATAAAACATGCTCAAGTTGCAGGTTATGAAGGATATCCAGTTTTTTCAAAAAAATCACTTACTGATATTGCATACATAGCATGTGCAAAAGAAATATTAAAAAATAAAAAAATATTCCCAAAATTTGCTACTCATAATGCTCATACCATCTCTTCAATTCATCATATTGGAAATAATTGTAATTATGAATTTCAGAGATTATATGGAATGGGTGAGCTTTTATATAAAAGTGCATCCCACATTCTAGGTATTAATAATAATCCATCTGTCTATGCTCCAATTGGAAGTTATAAGGATTTACTACCCTATCTAGTAAGAAGACTTTTAGAAAATGGAGCAAATAGCTCATTTATAAATAGATTACTAGATTCTGAAACTAGTGCTGAGTGGTTAGCTGAAAATCCATATATTAGAATGAAGGGTGAAAGAAAAGAAATTCCACTTCCAAAGCATATTTTTGATAACAGAAAAAATTCATCAGGTTTAGATATATCTGAGATTGAAAATTTAAATGAACTTAAAACTAAACTTAAGAGTTTTGATAATAAATTGATTACTGCTAAGTCGCTTTATGAAGGAAGAGAAAAAGATAATACTCATGATGAAAAAATATTTTCTATTTCATCTAAAAAAGAAATCGGGTCAGTTATTTTTGACGATACTGAGAAAATCATAAAGTCTCTTAATAAAAACTCTTTATCGAGTTGGCAGGAAACAAAACCAGAGAATAGATACATCATTCTTAATAAAATTGCAGATGATATAGAAGAAGATCCATATGAAATTATATATTACCTAATAAATGAGGCAGGAAAAACTATACAAAATGCAGTCGATGAAATAAGAGAGGCGGTAGATTTTTTGAGGTATTACTCTAATCAGATTCTTAAAATATCAGATACCAGTAAACTTGAAGGGCCTACTGGAGAAGAAAATATGATTTCTTATACACCCAAGGGAAGATTCTTATGCATTAGTCCTTGGAACTTTCCAGTTGCAATCCTTATAGGACAAATTTCTGCTGCACTTGCATGTGGAAATAAAGTAATTGTTAAACCATCTGAGCATACCTCAATATTGGGTTATCTGGTTGTTAAGAAATTTCATAACCTTGGAATTCCCTCAGATGCATTAGAGCTAATTCTTGGTGATGGTTGCTATGGTGAGGCATTAACAAAAATCGTTCCTCTTCATGGAGTAGCTTTTACAGGTTCATTGCAAACTGCAAAAAAAATACAAAATAATCTGTTGAAAAATCAAAACCAAATTGTGCCTTTAATTGCTGAAACTGGAGGCATTAATACTATGATCGTTGATTCAAGTGCTCTATTAGAACAAGTAACTGATGATGTCATAAGATCTGCATTTGATAGTGCTGGACAAAGGTGTTCTGCACTTAGAGTATTGTGCATACAAGAAGAAATATATGATGAGCTAATAAGTATGATACTGGGAAGTATTTCAGAACAAACTTTGGGTGATCCAAATGAGTTTGATGTAGATATTGGTCCAATTATTAACAAAAAATCTTTAGAAAACTTAAATAACTATATTTCAACATGTGAAAAAAAAGGAATGGAAGTTCTTAAGTTTGAAGTTAATGATCCAAAAAGTCATATTGGTCCAACATTAATAAATATAAAAAATATCTCAGATTTAGAAAATGAACAGTTTGGGCCAATACTCCATGTTCTTAAATACAAGTCTAATCAAATTGATAACCTAATTTCTCAAATAAATAACAGCGGTTATGGTTTAACTATGGGAATTCATACAAGAATAGAATCAAGAGCTGACCATTTTGGTTCAATGTCTAATGTAGGAAATGTCTATATCAACAGAGATATAATTGGAGCTGCAGTAGGTTCTCAACCTTTTGGAGGAATAGGATTATCTGGAAGCGGCTTTAAAGCTGGTGGTCCAAATTATCTCTTACAGTTTTTGAATGAAAAGGTGATTTCAAAGAATTCAGTGGCCTTTGGTGGAAACACAGAGTTATTAAATCTTCAAGATGACCTATGATTGGATTTAAAAAAACTCCTATTAAGTTGATTTTGAGCATATTTTTTTTATCTTTGCTCTCAATATTACTAATTTACATAGACACCATTTCAAATAACCCTTTACCGGTTGAAGAGATTACAATTTCAGAAAATTTAAACAATCAGCTTTCTTTAATTAATACTAAACAAATTCATCAAGTAAAAAAAGGAGACAGTCTTTCAGTCATATTTGAAGACAAGAAAGTACCTCTTAATCTAGCATACAAAATTTTTGATTTTGACAGAAATAAATTGTTATCAAGTATTATCCCTGGTGATGTTATGGAATTTAATTATATTGGTAGTGATTTATACAGCATAGAAATAGTAAAAGATGATATCAATTCAATAGTCATAAATATTAAAGAAGGCATATCAATTCAAAAAATTAAAAAAGAAACACATATCATTACATCTTATAGTTTTGGGACAATAAATAATTCGTTCTATAAAAGTGCAACAAGTGTAGGAATCCCCGATTCCATTATTATGGATTTTGCTTATATTTTTGGTTGGGATATTGACTTCATATTTGATGTAAGAAATGGTGATAAATTTTCAGTTATTTATGAAGCTGAGTATTCTGAAGGAGAAAAAATATCAAGTGGGGACATAGTATTAGCTGAATTTATTAATAAAGATAAAAAATACTTAGCGCAAAGATTTTATGATAAAGAGCAAGGAAAACAATATTTTAACGAAAATGGAGAAAATGTTAAAAAAGCTTTTTTAAGAGCTCCTCTTGATTTTGCCTATATAAGTTCACACTTTAATCCAAATAGAATGCATCCAATATTACATAAAATAAAAGCTCATAACGGTGTTGATTATGCTGCAAAAAGGAATACTCCAATTATGGCCTCAGGAGATGGTGTTATATCTTTTCTTGGCAGACAAAGTGGATATGGAAGAACTATTGAAATAAAACATGGTGGTAACATAAAAACTTTATATGCTCATTTAGAAAAATTTGAGAATAAACTTAAAGTTGGAAGTAAAATCAAACAAGGTGATATTATCGGGTATGTTGGCGATTCTGGTCAGGCAACAGGTCCACATCTTCATTTTGAATTTTGGCAAGGTGAAGTAAGGACAGATCCAATAAAAGTAAAACTTCCGTCAGCAAATCCAGTAGATCCATCACAAAAAGATGAGTTTAAAAATTTATTAAACTCAAATCTTAAAAAACTTATTTATTATAATTCAATTAAATATGAGTAATTATTTCATTGGGATTATGACTGGAACAAGTGCGGACGCTATTGATGGTTGTATTGTTTCTTTTGATAATGGTTTTCAATTTATTGAATCTGTAAGTCTTGATTTCGAAAATGATTATAAGAGAGATTATGAATTAGCAATAAATCTCGGTCATAAATTAATATCTGAATCAGAAATACTTCTAAAACTAGAAGGTGATTTAAATGAAAAAACTATCAATTTGGTTAAAATGCTTATAGATAAATCTGGAATTAATATTTCAGATATTTCTTACATAGGATTTTCAGGGCAAACAGTTTTTCATACTAACAAAAAAAGCTATCAGATAGGTAATCCATCTTACATTGCAACAAAAACAAAAATTGATGTTTATTCTGATTTTAGAAATTTTGATATAAAAAAAGGTGGTATGGGAGCTCCATTGATTCCACAATTTCATCATTATCTATTTTCTGAACCAGAAAAAAATAAGATTGTATTTAATATTGGAGGTATTGCAAATGGCACTCACCTAAAAAATAATGAAATTATCTTAGCGTCAGATGTTGGACCTGGAAATTGTCTTATGGACTTGGTTATGACAGAAAAATTTAATATGCCTTTTGATAATGAAGGGGGTGAAGCATCAAAAGGAGAGATAGATCAGAATTTTTTAGGAATGTTATTGACTAGATCAGATGAGATGAATTATCCAAGGGCTGATCATAAACAGGATTACTATAAACTTTTGGATGATTTCAATTCAGAAATATCTCCTAACAATATTCTTAGAACAGTTACGGAGTTTACAGCTATTAAAATCAAAAATTTTTATGACTATTGTGGCAAACCTGATGAGATTATTGTTCATGGAGGTGGGACAAAAAATCTTTTTTTAATGGATCTTATTGAGACTAAAATATCTAAAGTTATCAGAACTACTAAAGACAAAATCCCATCTAAATATGTAGAAGCAGCAGGTTTTGCATATCTGGCTTACTTAAATCAAGGAGCAGTTTTTTTTTCTAAATAGTGAAAGATTCGCCGCATCCGCATGTCGTTTTTGCATTTGGATT
>CABZHV010000017.1:0-12628 GCA_902525635.1 uncultured SAR86 cluster bacterium | reverse complement strand
AAACTTTTTGAGTTCATCAATCTTCAAAATCAACTGCTCAGAATCCTTTTCTTTCAGCGATTTCAAAATTGCAGTATTTGAAGTCAACTCTTCATCTCCAATAATGACGACATAAGATGCATTATTCTTATTTGCCTTACGAAGTTTTGACTTTAAACTTGCATTTGACAACTGGACATCAATATTGATTTGTTTATTAAGTGTCCTCAAGTCGTGCGCTATTTTATATGCTTTTGTCTCCTCATTACCAGATATTATTATGAAAGATATCAATGTTTTATTTTTATGCTTATAATTTGAAATCAACGCGAGTCTCTCAATTCCAATAGCCATCCCAATTGCCGGTAAATCATTTCCTCCCAAATTCTTGCATAAATTATCATATCTTCCGCCGCCAAGATATGCATCTTGAGCTCCTAAATCTGAGGAGATTGCCTCGAAAACAAACCCTGTGTAGTAATCCAAACCTCTGACTAAGTTGTAATCAATTTGTATATTGCAATCTTCTGAAAAAGTTTTTTTTAGTTTCGTTAATAAATCTATACTGCTTGAAGGAAGAAAATCTGATATAGATGGTGCATTTACCAATATTTTTTTTACATCCTCATTTTTTGAATCTAAAATTCTTAATGGGTTCTTTTTGAGCCTTTCTTGATCTTTTTTATCTAAATCATTTTCCATTGGTTTTAAAAAATCTGTAAGAGCTTTGCAATATTCTTTTTTTGTATCTTTATCTCCTAAATGATTAATCTTTAAGATTGGTTCATGAATTTTTAACTTTTTGTTAATGCTGCAAATCAAAGAAACTAAGTCAAACTCTGCAACACCCTCTTCGTATCCTAAAATTTCAACTCCAGCTTGATTGAATTGCCTAAATCTCCCTTTTTGAGGTCTTTCATATCTCCACATTGGTCCGAGGTACCATAATTTATGAAGTTGTCCATCAAGTTTTTTTTCAACAACTGATCTTATAACACTTGCAGTTCCTTCTGGCCTTAGACTAATACTTTTTTCATTCTTATCAAAAAAATGTGTATAGCTCCTTATTTACAATATCTGAGGTATCTCCAACTGATCTTTTAAAAAGATTTGTATTTTCTAGAGCAGGTGTTCTGATTTCACAAAGAGAAAAATTTTTAAAAATCACTCTCAGAGACTCTTCGGTAGAAAATATCTTATTTGCAAATTCATATTGATCTGATTTACTGGATATTAAATCAAGCATTCCTGTCAAAGAGTTAATTTTTTCCATGTTAGCTTCTTAGTATAATTTTTTCTGATTCAATTTTATTTTTAGAAATCTTAACTCTAATTTGATCTTCAAGCTCGTCCACCAGGTTTTCATTCGCAATTTTCTTATTAGGTGCCCCATCAATATATAGCAAATTATTTGGGCTAGCACCTGTTAATCCAATATTTGCTGCTTTACTCTCACCTGGGCCATTAACATAGCATCCAATTATTGCTACTTCTATATCATCAGAAATATCTTCAAGTCTTTGTTCAAGTTCATTCACAACTTCTATTACGTTAAAGTTTTGTCTTGAGCAGCTCGGACATGCAATAATTTTTACTCCACGACTTCTAATGTTAAGACTCTTTAATATATCCCATCCGATTTTAATTTCATCAATGGGATCTGAGGCTAATGAGATTCTTATAGTATCACCAATACCCTCTGACAAAAGCATGCCAACTCCTATTGAAGACTTAACAGTTCCAGCTCTGAAGCTTCCGGCCTCAGTTATTCCAAGATGGAGAGGTTGATTTATGAGTGTGGAGATTTTTCTGTATGCATCTACAGTCATCTCTATATTTGAAGCTTTAAGACTCATTTTATAATTTTCAAAATTGAACTTATCGAGTATTTCTACATGCCGCAGAGCAGACTCAACAAGAGCATCAGCATTGGGCTCTCCATATTTTTTTTGCAGATCTTTTTCTAATGAACCAGCATTTACACCAACTCTTATAGGAATATTATTATCAATAGCAGAATTTATGACTTCCTTGACCCTATTCTCTTTTCCAATGTTACCTGGATTTATTCTTAAACAATCAGCCGTATCAGCTACTTCTAAAGCAATCTTATAATCAAAATGAATATCTGCAACTAAGGGAATATCTACGCCCTTTTTAATCTCTTTAAATGCATGTGCTTCCTCAAAACCTGGAACTGAGACTCTTACAATATCTGCACCTGCTAATTCAAGATTCTTAATTTGTTTAATAGTTGACACAACATCCTTAGTGTCAGTATTAGTCATTGACTGAATAGAAATTGGGTTTCCACCGCCAACTGGAACATTACCAACATTAACAACATTGGTATTCTTTCGTTTTATCCAATTACTCATTTAAAATAATAGTGCTCACTCCTGATAGTCTATTAGCATCAGCAATAAAATCAATGTCATGCCCATTATATGTTCCTTTCACAAAATCAGCATTACCAACAACAATTTTAAATGGTCTTAAAATCTCCCTTTCAAACGAATCTCCTGCATTAAATAGTTGTGCTTCGCTTATTTTATTTTCGATATAAATTTCCATCCAGGACTCTCCTTGAAATTGGAGTTTAAGTATATTATTAGCATTTTCAATTGGTGCTACTAGCTTTTCTGCTTCGATTAACTCAATTATCTCAGCATTATTTCGAGAGTCTATTTCATTTACAGGTTGATTTTCTATATCGTTAATGCTCTCTTCATTTAGATTTTTATCTGAATAATCAAGTACAAAAAAAAGATATATTGAAAATATCAAGGAAATAGCTAAACCCAACGAAATAAAAATTTTCATTACATCTCGATTCTCATCTATACTAATTTCATGTGATATCTTTGGTTGATTTGTGCTTGGCTTTAAGTCAAAAACACTTGGAAATTCTTCTTTAATTTTTAAAAAGTCCTCATATTTTTTAAAATATGCCTTTGCAAATGATTCGCTTGGAAAAATATTATAAATCCCAGTTTCAATTGCTTGAAGATAGTATTTGTTTATATATAAAATTTCTGATGCTTCTTTTATTGAAACCCCTAAATCTTTTCTTTTTTCCAAAAACTTTTTACCCGTTTTGACTGAACTTGCAGATTTTAATTCTATAGTCATTGTATTGTTCTATGGTTTATCAAATTTTTACCTTTTGTGGTATTAGATAAGTCTCCTACAAGCTGACCACAGGCAGCACTAACTGAATTACCCCTTGTGGTCCTCAAAGTAGTAATAAAGCCTTTGTCCATAAGATATTTTTTAAAAAAATTCATTTGTTTATTATTAGGTCTCTTGTAACTTGATCCTTCAAAACTATTAAAAGGTATTAAATTTATCTTGCATGAGATATCTTTCAAAAGAATAGAAAGTTTTTTTGCATGGTCAATGGAATCGTTGACTCCATCTATCAAGATATATTCCATTGTAATATTTTTCTTATTACTAAAACTTTTTAGATAATCCTCGCATGCTTTTATTAGAGATTTGATGGGATACTTCTTGTTTATTGGAACTATTTCATCTCGCAGGTTATCATCTGCTGCATGTAATGATATTGCAAGCGAAACATCAATATCTTTTGATAATTTATCAATTTTTGGGACTATGCCAGAAGTGCTTATAGTAATCCTTTTTCTTGATAATCCATATGCGCATTGATTTTTCATGATCTTAGCTGACTCAAGAACTGCATCATAATTTAAAAGAGGCTCACCCATACCCATAAAGACAACATTTGTAATGGGATTTAGTTTTTTAGTCATGAAATTTGCTAGCCATAGTTGTCCAATAATTTCATCGCTTCCTAGATCTTGATCAAATCCTTGAGATCCAGTTGCACAAAATGTGCATTGCAAAGCACAGCCTGCTTGAGAAGAAACACATAAAGTCGTTCTGCTCTTTTCTGGAATAATAACCATTTCGATCATTGATCCTGAATCCAATTCAATAAGAAATTTTGTTGTTCCTTCATCAGACAAAAATTCTTTATGTATTTTTGGAGGCTTAATAATTGCGATTGAATTTAATTTTTTACGCAAATGTTTATTGAAATCTGTCATCAAATCAAATTTAGTAACTCCTCTTTGATGAATCCAACTTAATAATTGTTTGGCTCTAAATTTTGGTTCCCCGAGATCCGAAAAAAAACTTTCGAGCGATTCAAGTGAGAAGCCCAAAAGATTAATTTTTTTTAACAATTTATTTATTCAATATTTCTTCAGCCTTAAAGAAATACTCAATCTCCCTAGATGCACTCTCTTCAGAATCAGATCCGTGTACAGCATTTGCATCTATGCTAGATGCAAAATCTGCTCGTATTGTGCCATTATCTGCTTCTTTGGGATCGGTGCTTCCCATCAGTTCTCTATTTTTTTGTATCGCATTTTCTCCTTCCAGTACCTGAATGAATACTGGACCGGAAGTCATAAATTTTTTTAAAGCATCAAAAAATGGCTTACCTTCATGTTCCGCGTAAAATCCAGATGCTGTTTCATCAGATAATTGAATTAACTTAGCTGCAACAATACTTAAACCATTTTCCTCAAATCTTGATATTATTTTGCCAATAATATTTTTACTTACTGCATCAGGTTTAATAATTGAAAGAGTTTTTTCAGTTGACATATTTAGTAACCTTTAAAAAATTATTCGGTATTATATTAGAGTTATTGATATTCTTCTATCCAATGCATCTGAATAGCTTCTAATATCTTTTCATTAGACTTATCTTTATCGCCTTCAAAATTATCCAGATCACAGATTTTTTGGTGAAGATCAGGAAAACTTATCCATTGAGGATCTAGTTCTGGAAATTTTTCATTTAGTTGTATTGCAATTTCAAAAACATCAAGCCAATCAATTTTTTCCATTAGTGATCTTCTGAAACCATATTGATATTATATTTTGGCAGTTCTATCTCTATCTCTTCATCTGAAGGTGGAACTGCCTGACAGCTTAATCGAGAAGTCTGCTCAAGACCCCAGGCTTTATCAAGCAGATCTTCCTCTATATCACTAGCAGATTCAAGGCTTTCAAAACCTTTTCTAACTATACAATGACAAGTAGTACATGCTGCTGACATCTCGCAAGCATGTTCAATTTTTATATGATTTCGAAGAGCTGCCTCGCAGATTGTCTCATCTGGAAGAGATTCTATTTCAGCACCATTAGGACATATCTCCTCATGAGGCCATATTTTAATTTTTGCCATAATTTAAATAGTGAAACTTTCGCCACAACCACAAACAGCTTTTGCATTTGGATTTACAAATTTAATACCTTGATTTAAACCATCTTCAACGTAGTCAATTAAGCTGCCCTTGAGAAAAGTAAAACTTTTAGAATCAATATAGACCTTACATCCATTTTTTTCGAAAGCAATATAGTCATCAAAAACCTCATCAACAAAATCAAAAGTATATTCATAGCCAGAACAGCCAGCTTTTTTGATACCTAATCTTATTCCAATGCCTCTTCCTCTGTCTTTTAAAATCTTACTGAAATGCGTTAAAGCTCTGTCTGAAAAATTTAAATCTGAAGCACTAAATGTTTCCATTATTTATTGTTTTGTTTCGTAATCCTCTATCGCTTGTTTAATAGAATCTTCTGCTAAAACAGAACAATGGATCTTTATGGGAGGTAACTCTAATGCCTTAGCAATTTCAATATTTTTTATTGATTTGGCTTCTTCAAGTGTCTTTCCAATAAGCATTTCTACCAATTCACTAGATGAAGCGATTGCAGAACCACAACCATAAGTTTTAAACTTTACATCTTTGATAACATGGGTATTACCCTTTGGCTCACACTTTATTTGTAGTTTCATAACGTCGCCACAGGCAGGTGCTCCTACCATTCCGGTACCAACATCAGAATCTTTCGGATCAAATCTTCCAACTTTGAAAGCATCTGGATTATTGAGTGTATTTTCAAATTTTTCTACTACTTTTTTACTATAAGCCATAATTATTCCCTAGTGTGCATTCCATTCAACAGTATCTAAGTCAATGCCATCCAAATGCATTTCCCAAAGCGGAGAAAGCTCTCTTAATCTATGGACAACATTAGCTAATATATCCAATGTATTATTGACATCATCATCACTCGTAAATCTGCCAAAGGAAAATCTAATTGAGCTATGAGCTAACTCATCTTTTCTACCTAAAGCTCTTAAAACATATGAAGGCTCTAAACTTGCTGATGTGCACGCAGAGCCAGAGGATACTGCAATGTCTTTTAAACCCATAATTAGTGACTCGCCTTCCACAAAGTTAAAACTTATGTTTAAAATGTTAGGAACTTTATTATCAAGATCGCCGTTGATATAAACATGATCAATTTCTTTTACTTTATCTAAAAACTTTTCATGAAATTTTAATATCTTATTGCAATCTTGATTCATCTCTTTATTTGCGATTCGAAATGCCTCGCCCATTCCTACTATTTGATGAGTAGCTAATGTACCAGATCTCATTCCTCTCTCGTGTCCTCCTCCATGAATTAAAGCTTCTAGTCTTACTCTTGGCTTTCTTCTAACATACAAGGCTCCAACTCCTTTTGGGCCATAAGTTTTATGAGCAGAGAATGACATCAAATCAACATTTATTTTCTCAAGATCAATATCAACTTTACCTGTGCTTTGCGCAGCGTCTACATGGAAAAATGAACCATTATTTCTAGTTATTTTCCCAATTTCTTCAATATTATTAACAGTTCCTAACTCATTATTAATATGCATAATTGAAACTAGGACTGTTGTATCTTTAATTGCTGACTTTACTGCACTTGGGCTAATAACTCCCTTTTCATCTGGGTCCAGATATGTGACTTCAAATCCCTCTCTTTCAAGTTGTCGGCATGGGTCTAATACAGCTTTATGCTCAATTTTAGATGTGATAATGTGATTTCCTTTAGATTTATAAAATCTTGCGACTCCTTTTATTGCCAAATTATCTGCTTCTGTAGCTCCTGAAGTCCATACAATTTCTCTTGGGTCGCAATTTACAAGATTAGCAACATGTGATCTTGCTTGTTCAACGGCCTCATCTGCTTTCCAGCCAAACCTGTGAGAGCGCGATGCAGGATTACCAAATTCACCTTCAGGTGTTAAAAATTCCATCATTTTGGATGCAACTCTAGGATCAACAGGAGTAGTAGACGCGTAGTCTAAATAAATTGTAGATTGTGTGCTCATCTAATTAATTTCGTTTACCTTAATATATGGGCTATTATTGCTTTCTACAAGGCTTTCAATTGTTATTTTTTCTAAATAATCTTCAACAACTAGGTTGAGATCATGCCATAAATCATGTGTGACACATTTTTTTCCATTTTTACAGGCAAAAGTGCCATTACATTTAGTTGCATCAAGAACTTCATCAACAGCATGCATAATTTCCTTTATAGAAATATTAGCAGGATTCTTAGCATAAACGTAACCACCATTTCTGCCCCTAATACTTTTTACGATTCCAGCAATTCTTAGCTTCCTAAAAATTTGCTCTAAATAACTCAACTCAATATTTTGATTTGTTGATATATCACTTAAAGATACTGGTCCTGTAGATTGTAGAAAACTTAGCTCCGTAAGTGCATTTACAGCATATCTGCTTCTTGTAGTTAACTTCACGTCAAGAATTATAAATACCTGACTAAATTAGTCAAGTTTCAATATTCATACCAAGCCTGTCTGCAACTTGATGATAGGATTCAACAACATCTCCTAAGCCTTGCCTAAAGCGATCTTTATCCATTTTTTTCATTGTTTTTGAGTCCCACAATCTACATCCATCTGGTGTGAACTCATCTGCTAGTAAAATTTTTTCTTTATATAGACCATATTCGACTTTAAAATCAACCAATATAAGGCCTGAATCTAGAAACAGTTTTGATAATATCTCATTTATTCTATAGGTTTGTTTTTTCATTTCTTCGATTTGTTCTGTGTTTGCCCAACCAAATGATATTATGTGCTCATCATTAATTAATGGATCACCTAAATCATCATCTTTAAGAAAAAACTCAAATAATGGATTTTCAAGAACTAGTCCGTCTTCAGTTCCAAGTCTTTTGCATATTGAACCTGATGCCCTGTTTCTAATTACACATTCAATTGGAAACATGTCTAATTTAAATACGAGAGAATCTGTGCTGTCAATTACATCTATAAGATGACTTTCAATACCATTTTCTTGAAGATGTTTCATAATAAATGCATTGAATTGATTATTAACAGCGCCTTTACCAAGAAGAGCTTCTTTTTTCTTACCATCAAAAGCAGATGTATCATCACTAAAATGCATAATCAGATGATCATCATTTTCTGTTGTATACATTGACTTAGCTTTACCTTTTGTTATTTCATTAATTTTTTTCATTAGCTTAGAGACTCATTAATTTTTGATAAAAGTTCTTCAGATTTTTCAATATTACCATCTTTTGATGTTGCTCTTACATATGATTTATTTTCTTTCGGTGTAATTGTTATCTCAAATTGGGCGTCTTCACTAAAAAATAAGATTTTGAGAACTATCATTTAAATTTTTGCCTCCAAAAAGTCCAAAAAATCTTCTCTCTTCTTCTTTGGCAAAGCTTACAAAAAATATTCCTTTACTTCTATCTCTATCGTTTGTTACAACTTCAGCTGCATCTAAAGCTTTACTTATTGAAGACCAAGCTCTATCAAAATTTAGATCAAGCGCAATAACTGTCTTTCCATTTTCAGAAAATATGCTTGCCTTTTTCATTTCATTTAAATTTTGAGCTGCTAGCGATGTTCCTGAAAAAGTTGATAACGATTCAGCATAATAATTAAGCATTTTTTCCATTTCGGCCTGAATAAATTCAGGATCGCTTTCTATTTCTTTGGAGATTTTGTTGATCTTAAATAAAAATATCTCTGTTGATGCTTCTTTAATACCATGCTCAACCCTCATTAAAAGTTTTGATGTTTGATCATAATCAATATCAATTTCTCCGGATAATGGATCTGCTTTTGTAACATCATAAGAAGAAGTATCCCAATAATTTTTTGATATTGGCCATGAGGTCGATGGAAGAGTTTCTATATAAATCCACATAAGCTCGCCAAGCCTTCGAAGTTGAACGGAACTATCTCCAGCTGATGCAAAAATTTGTCGTGGCTTGGGTATTTCTACATTTGTATCGATTTCAAGAATTTCGGTAACAGGATAATGATTTTCAATGTTTGGAAAATCTAGCTCATCTGGAAGACTTATTGTGTCTTCGATCTCTTCTTTAAGAAAATCATATTTTTTATCAGGAAAATAACCATCGGGACCTCCTAACATTGAGCAAGAACTGATCATAAGTATTATAAAAAATGGCAATACTACTTTAATCATAACAATTCTAATTTTAGCATTTCATTTAATACATTTTCTTGATATTTTTTGTCTAATTCTACTAATGGTAACCTTATTGAGTTTTTAATAAAATTCATTTTATATAACATCCACTTTACTGGAATTGGATTAGATTCAATAAACAATAGTTTATAAAGATCGCAAAGTTTCTGATTAATATTTATTGCTTCTTCATTATTACCTTCATAAATTAATGAACAAATATTTGAAATAGTATTAGGCACAACATTTGCTGCCACAGAGATCACACCATCCCCACCTTTTTGCATCATTGAAAGAAATGACGGATCGTCTCCAGATAGCAATATAAATTCATCATTATCTTTAGAGATATCTAATAAATCACTCATCCTTTCTTCAGTATTAACTGCCTCTTTAATTCCAATAATATTTTTATGCTCTGAAAGTAATTTGACTGATTCAGGCGATAAATCACATGCAGTTCGTGAGGGAACATTATATAAAATTTGAGGTATATCAACATTATCAGCAAGTTTTAAATAATGTTTAATTAGGCCATTTTGATTTGGTTTATTGTAGTAAGGAGTAACTATTAAAGTATAGTCAGCTCCAAGTTTCTTTGATTCTTCAGTTAATTCAATTGCCTCAGACGTTGAATTAGCACCTGTGCCAGCAATAATCGGAATTCTTGAGTTTGCATAATCAATTGTATATTTTATTACATCAAGATGATCCTTCACATCAAGTGTTGCAGACTCTCCAGTTGTGCCTACTGATACTATTCCGTTAGTTCCTTGTTCAATATGCCAATCTATTAGACTTTCTAATGACTGAAAATCGATATCATCATTTTCCATCATTGGTGTGACTAATGCCACTAGACTTCCTTTTAAAGCTTGCATCATTTTCAAAATAAGTAAAAATATGACTATACACTATTTTATTTAAAATTATTAAAAGGAAAATATGGAAAAAAAACTTGAAGGAAAAAAATGCCCAAGATTTTCGGGTGAATGTACCAGCAATAAGAATCTATCTTTAGAAGATTTTAAAGGAAAGAACTTAGTCATTTACTTCTATCCTAAGGACAGTACTCCTGGCTGTACAGTTGAAGGAAATGACTTTAGTGATAACTTTAAATCATTTCAGAAACTGAATACTGAAATTCTTGGAGTATCAAGAGATAGCTTAAAATCTCATGAAAACTTTAAACAAAAACAATCTTTTCCTTTTGAACTTTTATCAGATCCTGAAGAAAAAATGTGTAAATCTTTTGACGTTATAAAACTCAAATCAATGTACGGAAAAGAATATTTGGGTGTTGATAGATCGACATTTTTAGTTTCAGCTGATGGAAAAATTATTAAAGAGTGGAGATCAGTTAAAGTTAAAGGGCATGTTGAGGAAGTTCTTGAAGCAGTAAAAAACCTTTAATATACTTCAACACTCAAAGCTTTATTACTCGTAATACTCCCTCTGATCATTCCGTCAGTATTAAAGGGAGTTGAAATATTTGCGTCTTTATCGATTGCGATCAAACCTCCTGAGGCGCCAATATCCTTTAATTCATTAATTATGTCTGTAGTTGACTCTTTTAAAGATTGGTTTAAATACTCCATTCTGGTACAAACTTCTCTTGCAACTTGATATTTAATAAAAAACTCTCCATGGCCAGTTGATGAAACTCCACAAACTCCATTTTGTGCCCATGTACCAGAGCCTATAATAGGAGAGTCACCTACTCTCCCAGGCATTTTATTGGTCATTCCTCCTGTTGATGTTGCTGCTGAGATATTACCAGCTTGATCAATTGCAACTGCACCAACTGTACCAATTTTATCTTGTACAATTGAATTTTCTGCAACTTTATTTTTTAATTTTTTTAATCTTTTTAAGTTTTTTTCAGAGTAAAAATAAATAGGATCAACAATGTCTAACCCATTTTTTTTTGCAAATGATTCTGCTCCTTCTCCCACAAGCAAAACATGAGATGTCTCCTCGGCAACAGCTCTTGCAAGTTTTACTGGATTCTTAATTACTTTTACTGATGCAACTGCTCCGGCTAATCTATTTTTTCCATTCATTATTGATGCATCCATTTCTTGAGTTTCGTTAGAAGCATAAACAGAACCTTTTCCAGCATTGAATAATGGCGAATCTTCGAATTCTGATACTGCAAACTCAACTGCATCTATGCTTGAGCCACCATTTTCTAAAATTTGATATGAAGCAATCAAAGTTTTTGTAAGTTTCTGCTCAATAATTTTCTGCTGATTTTCAGTAAGATTAGACATTACACCGGCGCCACCATGAACCACTATCCCATAATTTTCGCTACTTATCATAACGGTATAAAAAACTAATAAAAATATGTATAGCTTATCCTTCATTTGCGGATGAAATTCCTGGCCATGCATTCCAAACAGCTTTTATGAATGTTGCAAGTGGTATTGAAAAAAATACACCCCAGAAACCAAACATACTTCCAAAGATAAATACTGCAAGAATAATAACTATTGGATGAAGTTTCACCGCCTCTGAAAATATTATTGGAACAAGAAGATTGCCATCGATGAATTGAAGCAGTAGATATAATCCAATTAATAAGTAAAATTCTGTTCCTAAACCAAATTGTAGTAGCCCAATGATAACAATAGGTATAGTTACAGAGAATGCGCCAACGAAAGGTATAAGAACTGAAAGACCAACTAAAACTGCTAACAAAGCTCCATAATTTAAACCAAATGCAGCAAATAAAATTGCCGCTGCAATTCCAACAATAAATATTTCAAGAACTTTTCCTCTAACATAATTACTTAATTGAATGTCCATTTCTGACCATACTTGTGACAACATAGCTCTGTCACCTGGAATAATTTTAAGACAACCCTCAATAATATTTTTCCTGTCAAATAAAAAAAAGTAAACAAGAATTGGAAATAAAATTACATACAGAAGAATTGTAATTGTGCTTTGTATTCCAGATATAGATGATTTAACAATATTTTGAGTTATAGAACTTAGTTCTGATGATACTGCTTGAAAAAACACACTGATTTGATCTGAATCTACTAATTCTGGAAATGCTGCAGGTATTGTTGAAACAAAGTTTAGAAAGTCATTGAATAATCTTGGTATATCTAAAACAAATGACTGGAGTTGGACGTAAAGAAGAGGAATTAACCATGTGAACATCGCGGCTCCAACAATAATAAATACTGAAAATGCAATGATGGTTGATAATGGCTGAGATACATTGTACATCTCAATATTTTTTTGAAGTCCAACCA
>CABZHV010000016.1:0-14204 GCA_902525635.1 uncultured SAR86 cluster bacterium | reverse complement strand
AAAAGTGTCTTCGATCTTTTAAACAGAACAGATCTGGACAAAAATAAACTATTTAAACCCAAACCAAACGAAAGAAACCACTACAAAAGAGCCGTAACAGAATCGAAATATAAAGGATATGTAGAAAAACAGAAAAGAGAAATCAATAAAACAAAAAAACAAAACACTAAAAAAATTCCTCATGAGCTCGACTACCAAACCGTTCAAGGGCTTTCCAATGAAGTTAAAGAAAAACTTAACAACTTTAAACCAGAAACCATAGGCGAAGCATCAAAAGTTGAAGGAGTAACACCAGCAGCAGTGAACCTGATATTAATTCAAGTAAAAAAACTCGAAATGCTTAAACAATATGCATGATTCTTTCACCATAGAACAAAAAAAGAAAATCATAACATTTATCGACCTGGCACTTTCCTTCAATAAAACCCACAATATTTTTTCAAGAAAAAATCATAACGAAGTTTATGAAAAAGATATTCTTGACTGTTTGCCCCTAATTGAATTCTTAAAAAAAAACGATAATGTTTTAGATCTTGGAACAGGGGGAGGGTTTCCAGGGATTCTTTTATCGATTGCAAAGCCTAGCAGCCAAATTAATTTACTAGAAAAAAACAAAAAAAAATGTTACTTCCTTAAAATAATTATTGACGAATTGAAATTAAAAAATACAAAAATTGTTAATAAAACAATATCAAAGCAAAACAGACTTGGAAAGTTTGACATAATTACCGCCAGAGCTTTCGCTAGTATTCAAAAGATCATAAATCTTACAAAAAACAACACCCATCAAAACTCGAAATACATTCTATTAAAAGGAAAAAAACTTAATATTAAAAATGAACTAAAAGACATAGACAAAAACAAATTAAGATATGAAATAATTAAACAAGAAGTAACAACAAGAGAGAGAAATATAGTTTTAATAGAAAACGATGAATAAAATAATTGCAATTGCAAATCAAAAAGGAGGTGTTGGAAAAACAACAACAGCAGTAAACGTAGCAGCAAGCCTTGCAGCAACCAAAAGAAAAGTTTTGCTTATAGATCTTGACCCCCAGGGCAACGCTAGCACCGCAGCAGGAATATCAAAACGAGTTAAAAACACCCTTTACAACCATTATTTCAATAATAAAAAAATTGAAGAGTGTGTTTATAATAGCAACGATAATTTTAAAATCATTCCTGGTGGCGAAGACCTTATAGCACTTGAAGTAGCAATTAGGAACGACAACAAACAAGGGTTTCTATTAAAAAGTCTTGAGCCACTATCAAAAACATATAATTATACAATTATAGATACCCCGCCCACTCTTAATCAGTTAACCATAGAAGGCCTTTTGTGTGCCTCAGGAACCCTGATTCCACTTCAATGCGAATATTATTCCTTAGAAGGGGTCACAGGCCTCATGAATACTATTCAAACAATGTCAGACAAAAATATGTCCTCAAACAGGGTTCTTGGTATAGTTAGAACAATGGTTGATATGAGGAATAACCTTGCAAAAGAGGTTTCAGATGAGCTGGAAAAACATTTCCAAAACTTATTATTTAATACACTTATACCAAGGAATGTAAAATTAGCTGAAGCTCCAAGTCACGGAACATCTGGTATAAAATATATGCCAAACTCCTATGGTGCAAAAGCGTACTTAGCGTTGGCAGGAGAGCTAATTAGAAAGGTGGAATATGTCTGAGGAAAATAAAACTCTTAATAAAGGACTAGAAGCGCTTTTAGGACAATCAAATTCAAACCAAAGATCTGTAAAAGAAATCGAAGTTTTAAAAATTAAGCCAGGAAGATTTCAACCAAGATCAAATTTTGATCAAGATAAGCTAGCAGAATTAACTGAGTCAATAAAAAAACAAGGTGTACTTTCTCCAATTCTTGTGAGAGAGCTGGGTCTAAATGAGTTTGAAGTTATTGCTGGAGAAAGAAGGCTTAGATCTTCAAAAATGGCAGGACTAAAAACAATACCTTGCTTAGTGGATCAAAAAAAAGACGAAGATGCCCTTATATCTGCCCTCATAGAAAACCTTCAAAGGGTAGATTTAAATCCGGTTGAGGAGGCCAAGGGGCTTGACCGCCTAAAAAGAGAGTTTGGGCTAACACAAGACGAAGTGGCATCTTCAACAGGAAAAGCAAGAAGCACAATTGCCAATGCTTTGAGAATACTTTCGCTTCCAACTTTAGTTTTAGATATGCTATCGAGTGGAAAAATAGAAAAAGGGCATGCAAAACTTCTTGCATCGATGCAACCAAGCAGGGCAGAAGAAGTCGCAAAAAAAATTATTAAGGACGGCCTTACCGTAAGAGACTTAAGCAACTTATCCCTAAAGAGCAAATCCACACTCAACCCAAGGTCAAAACAAAAAAATACAGATGTTTTAAACATTGAAAAAGAAATGTCAGAAATATTTGGACATAAAATTGAAATAGAAGCAAAAAATACAAAAACTGGAAAAGTTTCAATAATTTACAAAACCTTAGACGAGTTAGATAACATAATAGCCAAGATCAAAAATAAACAATAAAAATCTTGTCTATGCATTGATATGTTTTTATAATTCTCGCCACGAATACTAATCACTCCTATATAAATAATTTGAAGACCATCAACCAAAAACTTAAATTAATAATCCCTTTAAATTCAATAATTTTTATCATTGGGACCATTGCAAACTCTTTTTTTGCAGTCATTGCACTATGCTATATTGCTACAATGTTTTTGATCTATTATCTTGGAAGCAAAATTAAAGACTATGCCATTAACATTGGTTATATATGGATTTCAAAGTGGACTGTTTTCATAATTTTTTTAGTAATATCTGGTTTATATTTGTTTGACTCTTTTTTATACTTATTAGTAATGTTTTTTGTATTCAATTTATCAGTAAATCCAGTAGATTTTTTTGTTCAAAAGGAGCTAGACAGAAATGGCATCTGAACTAACCACGGAATCTTATATCAGCCATCATCTTACAAATCTAACATGCGGAAAAACATCTGAGGGTTGGACTTGCGACCCATACAAAGTAGATCAAATGGGATTTTGGGCATTTCATGTGGATTCTTTGTTTTGGTCAATTGGCCTTGGAGCGTTGTTTGTTTTCTTTTTTAGAAAGGCTATTTCTAAAAATACAAATGCAAGTGTTGCTCCCAAGGGAATTCAAAATTTTGTTGAAATGAGCATCGAGTTTGTGGAAGACAACGTTCAGTCACTATTTGGCTCAGTAAAGAACACACTAATTGCACCCTTAGCGTTAACTGTTTTTGTCTGGATATTGTTAATGAATTTAATGGATCTTGTGCCAGTAGACTTTCTACCTGTTTTGGCAGGTCACATTGCATATGCAGTGGCTGGAGAAAGCATAGAGTGGATTAAAGGACCAGAATCTTTTTACTTTAAAGTCGTTCCAACAACTGACCCAAATATAACTCTTGGAATGGCTTTTGGTATATTTATACTTACAATTTATTACAGCGTTACTGTTAAAGGATTAAAGGCTTTTATCGCTGAGCTGACCCTTCACCCTTTTGGTAAATATTTAATACCAGTCAACTTCGTATTAGAAATGGTAAATTTTATTGCTAAACCAATATCCCTTGGCTTGCGGCTGTTTGGGAATTTATATGCAGGCGAAATGATATTTATCTTAATTGCATTAATGTTATTTTTTAGTAGCATACCAATAGGAGTACTTGGATTTGGTTTGCATTTGGTTTGGGCGCTTTTCCATATACTTATTGTGGCATTGCAAGCATTTATTTTTATGGCGCTCACAATTGCATATTTAGCAATGGCGCATGAAACAGAGGAACACTAAACCTCAAAAATAGGAGAAAAAAATGGAATATAGTATTTTAGCAGCAGCAATTTTAATGGGCCTTTCTGCCATTGGTGCAGGAATTGGTGTAGGAATTCTGGGAAGTAAATTTATTGAAGGAATAGCAAGACAACCAGAGCTGGCACCCTTTCTTCAAGGAAGATTTTTCCTAATGATGGGATTAACCGATGCTGTACCAATGATTGGAATTGGTCTTGGAATGTACATGTTATTTGCAATATAAGCTTTATCGAATAGTTAAATATGAATATAAATGCAACCTTACTGGCCCAAGCAGTTGTTATGATTGTGTTTGTTGCAATCTGTTGGCGATATGTTTACCCACCAATTCTTTCAGTTATGAAAGAGAGAGAGAAAAAAATATCTGATGGTCTTGAGGCTGCAAAAAAAGCAGATGACTCTTTAGAAGAAGCTAAACTGGCATTTGATAAGGAGCTTGATCAAGCAAAAAGTGAAGCTGCTGAAATTCTTGATAAAGCAAATACGAGAGCGTCAAAGATTGTAAGCG
This sequence comes from uncultured SAR86 cluster bacterium, assembly GCA_902525635.1. GTDB lineage: Bacteria > Pseudomonadota > Gammaproteobacteria > Magnimaribacterales > D2472 > SAR86A. Next base: position 9,850 of record CABZHV010000016.1, on the reverse strand, counting down.
ATGCATCAATTAAAGCAGAGGCTGAAGCAGAAAAAATATTATCATCAGCGGCAACAACAATTGAAAATGAAACTAATAAAGCAAAAGAAGAGCTAAGACAGCAAATGTCTGAAATAATAATTGATACTACTCAAAAGATTCTTAAAAGTGAAATTTCTGAGGAGAAACATGAAGAAATTCTTAACAAGGCTGCTGAGGAGCTATAGAAATGATTGAATTAACTCCACTGGCAAGGCCATATGCAAAAGCAATGTTTACATCAGCAGTTGAATCGAACAACATCGAAGATATTGCTAGCGAACTAAAAGACATGGCTATTGCCTCTAAGACAGAGGGAGTTGTAAACACTATAGAAAATCCTGCATTATCAAGACAGGATATCTTGAGCATTTTAACGAATTTATTTGATGAAAGTATTTCAGATAAGTCAAAAAAATTGCTTGAAATCCTCGCCGAAAATAAACGCCTAAATTTACTTGAAACAATTTTTGTAATTTATAAAGAGTTGTTAGATGAATACAAAGAGCAAAAATCTATTGAAGTTTTGGTTGCCACTGAGCCTGGAAATGAAGCAAAAGAAAATATCGAACAAAAGCTTAAATTAACTTATGGTAAAGATGCCATCATTAACTTTACAAAAGATCCCGCAATGATGGGAGGCCTCTCAATAAAGATAGGAGATGAAACACTTGATTTATCCATAAGAGGGAAGGTCAAGAAACTTGTAAATCAATTAAATTTTTAAGGTGAAAATATGAGCCAATTAAACCCATCAGAAATCTCTAGCGTATTGAAGGAAAAAATTGCTGGTCTTGATCTTTCAGCTGAAAGAAAAAATGAAGGTATTGTTGTTAGTGTATCTGACGGCATTGTAAGAATCCATGGCATGGGCGATGTCATGTACGGAGAAGTAATTGAGTTTGAGAATGGAACTAAAGGCATGGCCTTAAACCTAGAACAAGACTCAGTTGGAGCTGTTGTTCTAGGAGATTACCTCGAAATTATTGAAGGTCAAAAAGCAGTATGCACTGGAAAGGTTTTAGAAGTACCAGTTGGAGAAGCGATGCTGGGAAGAGTTGTAAATACTCTTGGTACTCCAATTGATGGAAAGGGTGAAATAAATGCTGAGGGATCGGCACCAGTTGAGGTTGTTGCGCCAGGCGTCATTGCACGACAATCAGTAGATCAGCCTGTACAAATTGGTTTAAAGGCTGTTGACGCTATGGTGCCCATTGGCAGAGGCCAAAGAGAGTTAATTATTGGGGATAGACAAACTGGTAAAACTGCGGTTGCTATAGATGCAATTATCAATCAAAAAGGCACAGGAATAAAATGTATTTACGTAGCAATTGGACAAAAACAGTCCACTGTTGCCAATGTTGTTAGAAAGCTAGAGGAGTATGGAGCAATGGAACATAGTATTGTTGTGTCTGCAACAGCAGCAGACCCAGCACCTATGCAATATTTATCTGCATATGCTGGTTGTACCATGGGCGAGTATTTTAGAGATAAAGGTGAAGATGCGCTTATTGTTTATGATGATCTTTCAAAACAGGCAGTAGCGTACAGGCAGGTATCATTACTTCTAAAGAGGCCTCCTGGAAGAGAAGCTTATCCAGGAGATGTTTTTTATCTTCACTCCAGATTGCTAGAGAGAGCAGCAAGAGTAAATGCTGATTATGTTGAGCAGGTTACTAATGGAAAGGTAAAAGGAAAAACAGGATCGCTAACAGCACTGCCAATTATTGAGACGCTAGCAGGGGATGTATCAGCTTTTGTTCCCACAAACGTAATATCAATTACAGACGGACAAATTTATTTAGAAACAGAATTATTTAACTCAGGCGTGAGACCAGCAATTAATCCTGGTCTTTCTGTTTCAAGGGTTGGAGGTTCTGCTCAAACTAAGATAATGAAAAAATTAGCTGGGGGAGTTAGAACAGCTTTAGCTCAATACCGTGAGTTAGCCGCTTTCTCACAATTTGCTTCCGACCTAGATGATGCAACAAAGCAACAACTCGCAAGCGGTAAGGCTTTTACTGAGTTACTTAAACAAAAACAATATGCCCCAATGAGCGTTGCCCAACAGGCATTAAGTTTATTTGCAGCTGATAGAGGTTACATGTCAGACGTGGAGGTTGAAAAGATTTTAGACTTTGAGGAAGCTTTGCATGGATATTTGTCTTCTGAGAAAAATGAACTTGAGGAACAAATTAATTCAACTGGAGACTGGAATGATGATATTGAAGCACAATTCAAGGATTTGGTAGAAGACTTTAAGAAAACGCAAACTTTTTAAATTAAATAATGGCAAATACAAAAGAAGTAAGAAAACAGATTGCAAGCATTAAAAGTACTCAAAAAATTACTTCTGCAATGGAAATGGTTGCAGCTAGCAAGATGAAGAAAACCCAAGATAGTATGTTAGAGGGAAGGCCTTACTCTTTAAAAATAAAAGATGTTATATCACATGTTGCTTCAGCAAACTCAGAATACCCACATCCTTTTTATGAGGAAAGAGCTTCAAAAAAAGCATGTTTTATTGTTGTATCATCAGATAAGGGTCTTTGTGGAGGCCTTAACATAAACCTCTTTAAACAAGTAATATCAAAATCAGCAGAGCTAAATGAACAAGGTATTGATTCGTGCTTTGCCTTGATTGGAACAAAAGCATCAAGTTTTTTTAAAACTATTGGCGGTCAAGTTATTGCTGTATCTGAAAAGCTTGGTGATAAGCCAAATCCTGATGATTTAATTGGACTCACAAAAGTAGTTTTAGATATGCACAAAAATAATGATATCGATCAAGCTTACTTATGTTCGAATATTTTTGTAAATACGATGACCCAAAAACCGAATGTTGAACAATTAATTCCACTTGAACCAGAGGTACAAAATGAACCTAGCCCATCCCAATGGGATTATATCTATGAGCCTGAAGCAAAGGAACTTCTTGATGGGTTGCTGACAAGATACATTGAATCATTAGTTTATCAGGCAGTAATTGAAAATAATGCATGTGAGCAAGCTGCAAAAATGATTGCTATGAAAAATGCTACGGATAATGCTGGAGATTTAATTAAAGAATTAGAGCTTTTATATAATAACGTAAGACAAGCGGCTATAACTCAAGAGCTCTCTGAGATAGTTGGAGGCGCATCAGCGGTTTAAGGAGAAAAAAATGAGCAACGGAACAGTTACACAAATTATCGGAGCAGTTATAGATGTTGAATTTGATAAAGATAACATCCCAAAGGTTTATGAAGCTTTAAAAATAGATGAGAGTGGAACTACTCTTGAAGTTCAACAGCAGTTAGGCGACGGTGTTGTGAGAACTATCGCAATGGGTGCAACAGAAGGACTTAAGAGAGGACTATCAGCTACAAGAACAAATGCTCCTATATCAGTTCCAGTTGGGCCAGAAACTCTAGGAAGAATTGTTGATGTCCTTGGAAACCCTATCGATGAAAAAGGCCCCATTGGTGAAAAATCTAAGATGCCAATTCATAGAAAACCTCCAAGCTATACTGATCAATCAGCTTCAAACGAAGTCTTAGAAACAGGCATTAAAGTTATTGATTTAATGTGTCCTTTTGCAAAAGGGGGAAAAATTGGATTATTTGGAGGTGCAGGTGTTGGTAAAACTGTAAATATGATGGAGCTTATTAACAATATTGCTCTTCAGCACTCAGGTCTTTCTGTATTTGCAGGTGTAGGTGAGAGAACTAGAGAAGGAAATGATTTTTATTATGAGATGCAAGAATCTGGAGTTGTAAACATTGAAAACTTAGGTGAATCAAAAGTAGCAATGGTGTATGGACAAATGAATGAACCTCCTGGAAATAGACTTAGAGTTGCTCTAACCGGCCTTACAATGGCCGAAAGTTTTAGAGACGAAGGCAAGGATGTTCTATTATTTATTGATAATATATATCGTTATACTCTTGCTGGTGTTGAGGTGTCTGCTCTTCTTGGAAGAATGCCCTCAGCTGTCGGTTACCAGCCAACTCTGGCAGAGGAGATGGGAGCTCTTCAAGAAAGAATTACATCAACTAAAACAGGATCTATTACTTCAATCCAAGCTGTTTATGTTCCAGCTGACGATTTAACTGATCCATCTCCTGCAACAACTTTTGCTCACTTAGACGCTACAGTTGTTCTTTCAAGACAGATTTCAGAGCTTGGTATATATCCTGCTGTTGATCCTCTTGATTCAACAAGCAGACAGCTTGACCCATTTGTCGTCGGTGATGATCATTATGAGGTTGCTCAAGGAGTTCAAAAGATTTTACAAAGATATAATGAGCTTAAAGATATTATTGCAATTCTTGGAATGGATGAGCTTTCTGAGGAAGATAAAGGACTTGTAGCAAGAGCAAGAAAAGCACAAAGATTCTTATCACAACCTTTCTTCGTAGCTGAAATTTTTACAGGCACACCGGGAAAGTATGTATCCCTTGAAGACACTATTAAAGCATTTAAGGGAATACTAAATGGTGACTATGATCATTTGCCTGAACAAGCATTTTATATGGTTGGAACTATTGAAGAGGCAGTAGAAAAGGCTAAAACTCTATAAGATGAGCACAATAAAAATTAACATTGTTTCCTCCAGTGAAGAAATATATTCAGGAGAGGCTACTATGGTTTATGCAACAGGCACACTGGGTGAGCTAGGTATCGCTCCAGGTCATACACCCCTTTTGACTGGTCTAGCTGCAGGACCTGTTAGAGTTCAGAATGGTTCTGAGGAAGAGGCATTTTTTTGTTCTGGTGGATTTTTAGAGGTTCAACCAGACTTAGTAACAGTCTTATCTGATACTGCAGAAAGAGCAGAAAGTTTAGATGAGTCAGAAGCTATTAAAGCTAAAGAAATTGCTGAACAAGAACTTGCAAACAAAGATACATCAATTGATTACGCAAAAGCATCAGCTCAGTTAGCTGAAGCTGTTGCAAGACTTAAGACTATTCAAAAACTTCGCAAAAAACAGTAAGGTATATATTTAACCTTTAAAAATTGTGAACATACATACCATAATTCTTGCAGCTGGAGAGGGCTCTAGAATGAAATCAAGCAAAGCCAAGTCTCTCCAAAGGATTGGTGGCAAGACTATGCTTGAAATGATATGTCAAACAGCAGGCAGCATCAGTCAAAAAATCACTCTAGTTGTTGGATACGACAAAGAATCAATAATTAAAGCATCCAAAGCTTTAAATCTTGACATTAATTCATGTGAACAGCCAGAGCCTATTGGCACTGGAGATGCTGTTAAACATGGCATCACCAAAGTAATAGACGCACCAAAAGTGCTTGTACTCTATGGCGATGTTCCTCTCATAAAAAAAGAAACCTTGAGCAACCTCATTAATGGTTGTGATAACAGCCTATCAATTTTAACCACCGTCTTAGAGAATCCATTTGGATATGGAAGAGTAAAAAAAGATAAAAGTGGAAACCCTGTTGCAATAGTTGAGGAAAAAGATGCATCTGATAGAGATAGGGAAATAAAGGAAATTTTTACTGGTATTCTCTGTTCGACAACAACATATTTGAAAGAAGCTTTATCCGAAATAAACAGTAATAATAAAGCTGGTGAATTTTACTTAACAGATATAGTTTCTATAATGAGTAAGAAAGGCATTACAATTAATACATGCAATGCCTCGAATGATGAGGTAAGGGGAGCAAACTCAAAAGATGAGCTTGCTCAGTTAGAGGCAATTTATAGATCAATGAAAGTTCAAGATATTTTAGAGATGGGAGTCACAGTCTCGGACCCCTTGAGACTTGATATAAGAGGTCAAGTATCCTCTGGTCAAGACTGTTCAATCGATGTAAATGTGATATTAGAAGGAAATATTGTACTTGGTAATAATGTTTCCATAGGACCAAATTGCGTAATTAAAAATTCATCAATAGGAAGTAATACAAGAATTGATGCCTTTTCTCATATAGATGGAGCAAAGGTTGGAGACGACTGCTTTATAGGGCCATATGCAAGACTCAGAGAAGGAAGTCAAATAGAATCATCCGCAAAAGTTGGTAATTTTGTTGAAACCAAAAACTCTGTTCTTGGTGAAGGGTCTAAAGCAAATCATTTTACCTACTTGGGCGATACTGAAGTAGGTAAGAACTCAAATATTGGAGCAGGAACAATAACTTGTAACTATGATGGCAAAGATAAACACAAAACAACAATTGGTGACGAGAGCTTTATTGGTAGCAATTCTGCCTTAGTTGCTCCGGTTACAATAGGCACGAATGCAACAGTTGCAGCAGGCTCAGTAATAACAAAAGACGTGCCTGATAATGCTCTAGGAATAGAAAGATCAAAGCAGGATAATAAAGACAATTGGTCTAAAAAGAAGGACTAAACATCATGTGTGGAATCATAGCTGCAGCTTCAAATCGAAATGTTGGGAAGCTTCTTGTTCAAGGACTTCACAAAATGGAATATCGGGGATATGACTCTGCAGGCATTGCATTGCATCAAAAAGATCAGGTCGCTCATTTAAGAACCTTGGGTAAAGTTAAATTACTTGAAGAAAAGATGATTGAAGAAAAACCAAAAAGTAAGCTTGGAATTGCACATACAAGATGGGCAACCCACGGTGAGCCTTCAGAAGAAAACGCGCATCCTCATAAATCAAACGAAAGGGTGTATATCGTTCACAATGGGATAATTGAAAATTACCTAGATTTAAAAGATTTTTTAAAAAAAGAAGGTTATTCATTTACATCTCAAACAGACTCAGAGCTTATTGCTCATATGCTTGAGTATTTTTTAAATCAGGGAAACTCTATGTTAAATTCGATGTATTTAACAAAAGATAAGCTTGATGGTGCATACGCTATCGCAGCCATAGATTTAGAAGATGATCAAAAAATTATTATTGCCAGAAGTAAATCACCGCTATTAATTGGAATAGGCATAGACGAGCTTTTAGCAGCTTCAGACCCGCTAGCTCTTGGACAACTAACCAATGAATTTATTTTTTTGGAAGATGGTGATGTTGCAGAACTATCCTCAGACAGCTATTCAATTTACGACATTAACAAAGAAAGAGTTGAAAGAGAAATTTCTAAAATAGATATTTCTAGCCAATCAACCTCAAAAGGCGAATACAAACACTTTATGGAAAAAGAAATTTATGAACAGCCTGAGGCTGTTTTAAATACAATCGATGGAAGAGTCGGAGGCGACGATATTTTAGATAATATTTTTGGACTTGGATCGTCAGAAATGTTTGAAAAAGTTAAAAGGATTCAAATTGTAGCTTGTGGCACAAGCCTCCATGCGGGTAGAGTTGCAGCAAATTGGTTCTCATCAATATCAGAGCTCCCAACTCAAATAGATTATGCATCTGAGTACAGATACAGAAATCCACATGTTGACGAGGACTCTTTGCTAGTAACAATTTCTCAATCAGGCGAAACTGCAGATACCCTAGCAGCGCTAAGATACGCAAAAGAAAAAAATTATTTATCTACACTATGTATTTGTAATGTTCCAACTAGCTCTTTGGTAAGAGAATCGGAATACTCAATATTTACCAACGCAGGCCCTGAAATTGGAGTTGCATCAACCAAAGCTTTTACAACACAACTTGCAGCATTAATGTTATTAGCTCTGTCTTTGACGAAAAGTAGAAAAAAGAACCCAAAACTCAGGACAAGAGTTGTTACAGCATTAAGGTCTTTGCCCGATATAATTCAAGAAACATTAAAGCTTAGAGAAAAAATTATAGAACTGGCTCCAGAAATTGCCAACAAAGATAATGCTTTGTTTCTGGGGAGAGGCATTTTTTATCCAATTGCAAAAGAAGGAGCACTGAAGCTTAAAGAAATTTCATATATTCATGCTGAAGCATATCCAGCAGGAGAATTAAAACATGGTCCTCTCGCCTTGATTGATGAAAACATGCCTGTCATTGCATTAGCGCCCGAAAGTGAAATCGCTGAAAAACTTGTATCTAATCTTGAAGAAGTTAAGGCAAGAGGAGGCACACTTTATGTATTTTCAGATCCTTCAATTTCTATGGATTTAAAGTCAGGCAGTTTAATAAAAATGCCAAAGTGCGACTTTCTTTTAACCCCAATTATTTATACCATACCTCTTCAAATATTGTCTTATGAAGTAGCTCTTTTGAGAGGAACTGATATTGATCAGCCAAGAAATTTAGCAAAGTCAGTCACGGTGGAGTAGTTTGGAACAGAGAATTAGTAATGAAAAAAATTAAGCATTTTTCCTTTTTTGTATTGATATTTTTATCTCCCATTAACTCTTCAAATGATAGTTTAGAAAATCAAAAAGAACTTATTAGTTTTTTTGATTACTTTGAAGGCAAAGACTTAACAGATACCAATACAAGAGTAGAATCAAAACAATATGCTTTAGAAAAGTGCTCTGCATTAAGTTTTGTATGGATTGGTGGCGATAACGAAATATTTGACCTTAGAGACGCGTTTTTTGAAGAGGCAATAGTTCTCGCATGAATGGGTAAAAGACAAGTGGTATATGACAATATACAAGGATATGGAATAGATTATATTAATCATTGGTGGAAATATGGAGATCCTAACAACGGTGATTATACTGAACTCATGAAAGATGATATGGCAGTATGTCTAGAAATTGTTGAGGAAGATGATCTACAAAAAAAGTATGAGGGTTGGAAAGACTCTAAACTTATTGAAGATTAACAATCTAAATAAGGCATGAAACAAGAGGATATAAAAAAATTAAAACCATTTACGCTTATTGTTGGCGCAATTTCTAGTTTAATAATTATCGTCTTAATGATTTCCAGCGGTGACACTAGTCTTTTCGGTATTAGCGAGAGAGGTCCTCGTGGAATACCTGACCGCTTTGATAGAGGAACAACTACAAGCATCTGGGTGTCTAATTGGGTTTTAATGATAATCTTGTCTTGGTTTCCATATTTTATAATTAAGATAATCGAAGTATACGAGCGAAATAATCCAAAGTGAGTAAAATTAAAGATAATGAAAAATAAATATAAAAAGTTTTATCTAATGTTTGATAAAAGGTTCAAAAAAAATAGAAATCTTATTCTCTGTTCGAAATCACTCAGTAACTGTGGAGTAGATTTGGTTGTATCTGTTTAATTTAGACCGTGGAAACAAGTTCTAAGATAAAGTTTATTTATCAAATTTTAGGTAATAGTGGTTTATTAGAACGATCCGGATCGGTTCTTTATTCCGGTGATCAAACCATAAAAAAAGGTGATTGGTACTTCCTTGGTTCAAATCCTGGTGGTCATGATGATGAAAATGGTATCGATACAATTGAAAATCAATTATTAAAAACAGACAAACCAAAGGATTTCAACGAATACTTTGAAGGAGAGTGGACAAACTCAGATCATCAAGTGAATATACAAAACTTTTTTCTTGATCTAAATTTAAACTTAAGAGAAATTCTTTCAACAAACCTCTGTTTTGTTAGGTCACCAATGGAAAGTAAGTATAGAAGTCTCTCAGATCAAAAAACTCCGAGACAACAGAGAAATGAAGATAATGAGAAATGTTGGATGGTTCATGAATATCTACTTTCTGAAGTAAAACCAAAGTATATTATTTGTAATGGAACGACTTCCAGAGAGTTTATTATCGAGAGAGAAAAGTATGGAAGGTATGGAAATGTTTTTAAAAACAAAATGGAAATTCACCATTCTGATGAACAAAAAATAACCTCAGGTGGTCTTAAGTGTACATTTCATAGAGGCGATCTAACCCTTCAAGACGGATTGTGTTTGAAAGATATAGGGATATTTTCAGTACCTCACATGGGTTTTTATACTTATTATCCAGATTCGACAGAATGGA
>CABZHV010000015.1:0-18908 GCA_902525635.1 uncultured SAR86 cluster bacterium | reverse complement strand
CCTCCAGTAATTGTAGAACTCAAAATTGTAAAAGCAGTGCCAGGTGTTAAAGGTGATACTGTTTCAGGTGCAACTAAAATTGCTAAACTTGAAACAGGTGTTGATATAAATGTACCTCTATTTGTTAATGAAGGCGAAACTGTAAAGGTCGATACCAGAGATTTGTCTTATTTAGGGAGAGCAAAGTCTTGATTGATATTATTAATGAAGAAATTAAAAAGTTTTTATCTTCAATTGAAAAAGATAAAAAAGAAATTGATTTAGCAATTAACAAATCTTCTACCTCAATATTAGATGACTTAGGTAAAGGCCATTTAACAACAAATGTTTGTATGGTTGCTGCTAGCATATTCAAACTTAATCCAAAAGACTTAGCCAATAATCTAAAGAATCAGCTTGATAACCTAAACTTATTTGAGAGTGTTGATATTGCTGGCCCAGGTTTTATTAACATTTCTGTTTCGAGAGAAGATTTTGTAACAATTATTAAATTTATTAGTGATAAAAAAAATTCTTTTGGGGCATCTGATATTGGGAATAATAAGAAAATTCAAATCGAGTTTGTTTCTGCAAACCCAACTGGCCCTCTTCATGTTGGCCACGGAAGAGGTGCAGCATATGGTGATGCAATTGGAAGAATCCTAGAATCAACTGGCTCAATAGTTGAAAAAGAATACTACGTAAATGATGCTGGAAGACAAATTGACATACTTACAGCAAGCATAATTTTAAAGTTAATTAAAAACGATGTCGGTGAATATTTTCCTAAGAATGCATACAAAGGTAAATATGTTGAAGAAATTGCAAAAAAATTAGATAAAAAAATAAACATTAATATGTTTAAACAACTAAATAAGAATTTCTCTGATGATCCTGAGGAAGAAATAGATCAAGTAATTAAGAGCCTACAAGAACTTAATAATGACAGTTGGAATTTAATTAAAAGTTTTTCTTTAAAAGATATAGTTAAATCAATAGAAGATGATTTAAAGCTTTTTAATGTTAATTTTGATAAATGGTTTTATGAGTCATCTTTAGGTGTGCTAGAAAATACTTCATCTGATATAGCTTCTGCAATTAATAAATTGGAGAAAAATGGTCACGCCTATGAAAAAGATAATGCGATATGGCTCAATACAGACATTAGTGATGACGATAAGCATCGAGTTCTAATTAGAGATAATGGAAAGGCAACATATTTTGCCTCAGATGTTGCCTACCACAAAAATAAAGTTGACAGAGGGTTTGATCAATTAATTAATGTCTGGGGCGCAGATCATCATGGATATATAAAAAGAATTCAGGCATCTCTTGAATGTCTTGGTACAAATAAAAATAAACTTGTGGTAAAACTTGTTCAATTTGCAAATATCTTCAAAGATGGAAAAAAAGTTAAAATGTCAACAAGGTCAGGTGAATTCTACACTCTCAAAAATCTTATTGATGAAATTGGATCTGATGCAGCAAGATTTTATTATCTCTCTAAGCAAGCAGATCAACATTTAGACTTTGACCTAAACTTAGCCAAATCTGATAGTAAAGAAAATATTTTTTATTATATACAGTATGCTCATGCAAGAATTATATCCCTTGAAGAAAGAGCAAATCAAAGCTCTACAAAATTTAAGAAGGCAATTTCAAGTATTGAGAACGGGGATTACTTAAAATGTGACAAACTTATTCATGAGATTACAAAATATCCACATATTATAAATAAAGCCGCCTTAACCCTTCAGCCTCATATAATTATTTATTATCTAAGAGATTTATCTCAGCTTTTCCATAGTTTCTATAATGACAATCATGTTTTATCTGAAACTAAAGAGAATATAGATTCAATTCTTCTATGTCTCTCAGCTGTAAGACAAGTTATATCTAATGGACTAAATCTTCTTGGAATAACCCCAATGCAAAAAATGTAAAGGTATGAAAGATTTTGCAAATTTAAAAAAAAATAAGTCTAATAAATTTAAGAAAAAGACTGTTTTTACATCAAAAAAACCAAATTCAAATACTATTTCTGCAAATACCTTAACCTTATTAATTCTAATTAGTTTAGGTCTTGTAGTTATCTCATTGTTCCTTTTTGATACAGATGTAATTTCTATAAAATCAGAAAAAACTTGGAATACAGTTAGTATAAATTTTCCAACTTCATTGATGGAAAATTCTGTACTTATTGAGCTTGATGAGAAAGACGCTATGCTTGAGTGCGAGTATTTTGTTCAAATTGGTGCATATGGTAACAGAAGATATGCCATTGAAGCGTCTAATACATTAAATGATGAAATAATCAATATTTCTATTAATGAGGTATATAGTTCGCTTCAACCTGGAAAGCTTTTAAATAGTGTAATATCAGGACCTTATATGAATCGATCTGCAGCTAATAATGCGAAAGAAAAAATTACTAAAAGAGGTTTTGAACCACGCTTAAGAACTTTATGCAAAGAGAAATAATTAATAATATAAATATAATTAACGGCAAAATTGAAGAGTTATGTTCATCTCTTAAAAGAGATAAAAACGAAATTACTCTCATCGCAGTGTCCAAAAAGAAAAGTCATGAATTAATTGAAATTGCTCTCAATAATGGTATTGAAAATTTTGGTGAAAACTATGCACAAGAGCTAAAAGAAAAATCTATTTTAATAAATTCAGAAAAAATAATCTGGCACTTCATTGGGCCTATTCAATCAAATAAAGTAAAGATTATTGCCAATCACGCAGATTGGATTCACAGCCTGGAGAGAGAAAAGATAATAAAAAAACTAGATGCTGAGTGTAAAAAAATCAACAAAACTATTAATGCTTGCTTGCAAGTGAATATTTCCAATGAAGAATCCAAAAGTGGTTGTAATCCAAATGATCTCATTGATTTAGCAAATTTAGTTGAATCTATGGAAAATATAAATTTAAGAGGCATAATGGCTCTCCCAGAGTTAACACTTATTAAAGAAGAAAGAGGTATCATAATGAAAAAAGTAATAGCTTTAAGTTCAGGTCTTAAATCTGTCTATCCCAATGCTGATTGTATTTCATTAGGTACAACTACCGATTATCAAGATGCGATTATTCATGGTTCCAATATGTTACGTATTGGTGAATCAATTTTTGGAAAGAGATCATGAAGAATATTGCTTTTTTTGGAGGTGGTAATATCGCTCAGACAGTTATAGAGGGACTCATAATTTCAGGATTTAAAAAAAATAATATTTTTTATATTGATAGAAATCCTCTAAATCAAAAAAAATTAAAGAAATTAAAAATTAAAAACTTAAACAAAAATAGTTCTAAAATTGATTTATTTGTTATTGCAGTTAAGCCAAAAGATGCCATCGATGCTTATAAAAAGATATTGAATGATTACAAAAATCCAAAAATTATTAGTTTTGTTGCTGGAATAAAATCATCAAAATACAAAAAAATAAATAAAGAAATTGAATTTCTAAGAGCTATGCCAAATACATCTTCAAAATTTGGTCATGGTGTTACTGGAGTTTTTAATTCAACATTTAGTAACGTCAATTTAAAAAAAGTTATTTATTTGTTAAACAAACTTGGAACTGTTATTGAATTTAAAAAAGAATCTGAAATAGATGCATTTACTGGTATTGTTGGAAGTGGGCCGGCATATTTTTATCAAATTCTAAAATCTTTTGAAAGAAAACTTTTAAAATTATGTAGTAACGACAAAAAGTTAGTAAAAATTATTATGGCAACCTTGATAAAAGGCATTGGTGCATCAATTGAAAATGGAGTCGATTTAGACAATCTAATCAAAATGGTGGCATCAAAAAAAGGCACTACTGAAGCAGGTCTTAATTCCTTTAAATCAAATAATCTTAATAAAATTCTTGAAGAAGGTCTAAGTGCAGCTGTCAAAAGATCTAAGGAAATATCAAATGAATTCTAATTTAGATATATTAGGTCTTGTATTTAATTTAATAAACTATCTGTTTATATTTTTGTTTCTATTTAATTTATTAAAAGTAAATTACTATAATTCAATTGTTTCCATTTTTGTAAAAATATACAAGCCTATTTCAAATGTGTTTTCACCACTTTCAAATCAAGCAATTAATGTTTTATTTTTAGCGATCATATTCAAGTTTTTATCAATTTACATTTACTTCGGAAATCAATATGAGCTTACTGTTCTTGCAGGAGTTGCAATTATACAGACCATTATGGTTACTTTTAGAGTCATTTTTTTTGCGGTAATTGGAGGCGTTATCTTAAGTTGGGTTTCACCATCTAATTCAAATGCTTTTCTTGAGCTTATTGAGGAGGTTTCATATAAATCATTGGCTCCTATTAGAAAATTTATCCCTTCTGCCGGTGGACTGGATTTTTCTCCGTTATTTATATTGGTTTTAATAAATTTACTCGAATCTTTCTTGTCAGACATTCTTAGGTCAATGGTATGAATCTAAAAACAGAGTTACTAAACTTTAAAAATGGAATAATACTTGAATCTGGAGAAAAGCTTGATTCTTTTGATCTAATGATCGAGACATACGGTGAACTTAACAAAACTCGATCTAATGCAATTTTAATATGTCATGCATTTTCCGGTAATCATCATGCTGCTGGCCAAAGTGATGAATTTGGACTTGGTTGGTGGGATCAAATAATTGGTCCAAGCAAAGCAATAGATACAGATAAATATTTTGTTGTTTGTTGTAATAATCTTGGAGGTTGCGCTGGTTCCTCAGGCCCAACCTCAATAAATCCAGCTACAAAAAAAGTCTATGGCAAAACTTTTCCAAAAGTGAGTGTTGATGATTGGGTAAATTCACAAAAAATGCTCATGGATAAATTAAATATCGATTTTTGGCATTTGGTAGCTGGAGGAAGTCTTGGGGGAATGCAAGCTCTGCAATGGTCGATTTCATATCCTGAAAAAGTTAATAAAGCAGGTATATTTGCAGCAGCAGTTAAATCAAGCACACAAAATATTGCGATGAATGAAGTTGCTAGAGAATCGATTAGAAAAGACAAACATTTTTATGATGGTAATTATTATGAACATAATGCCTCACCAAAAAATGGTATTAAAGCCGCGAGAATGTTAGGTCACATTACGTACCTATCAGAAGAACTTATGGATACAAGATTTGGAAGAAAGTTTCAAGATGAAGCATCAAAAGTTGATGAATCAGTTAATTTTGAAGTTGAAAACTATTTACAATACAAAGGAGAGAAGTTTTCTGAGTTTTTTGATGCAAATTCTTATATTTTAATGACTAAAGCTATGGATGATTACGATGCAGGAAAAAATAAAACACTTGAAGAAAAACTAAAAGATGTAAAAGCGGAGTTTTTAATAATTGGATTTTATAGCGATTGGCTTTATCCACCTGAAAGAGGAAAAGAAATACAAATAGCTGCTATGAATAATGATATAAAATCATCTTTTATTGTTCTTGATGGCGAGCATGGTCACGATAGCTTTCTGTTTGATTCACAACCATATTCAACATTAATAAAAAACTTCATAGAATCATAATGGCAATTCAACTTTCACAGATTATCCAAAATTGGGTACCAGAAAATTCAAAGGTAATTGATTTTGGTTGTGGTAGTGGATCTTTATTAAATGAGTTGATTACAAATAAGAATGTTCTTGGTTATGGTGTTGAAATAAATGACTTGAAGATTGCAGAATGTATTCAAAAAGGTGTTCCAGTCATTAAGCAAGATATCGATAAAGGTATAAATGAATTTATTTCTTCTAATTTTGACTTATCTATTATGGCAAGATCTATTCAATGTTTGAAAAATCCAGACCTTGCATTAAATGAAATGCTTCAACTCTCAAAAAGATGTGTTGTTACAGTTCCTAATTTAGGATATTGGAGATGTAGAATTAATCTTGCCTCAGGGAAAATGCCTGTCACACCAGAGCTGCCTTCAAGCTGGTATGAAACAGAAAATATTCATTTATGTACTATCAAAGATTTTGAAAATCTTTGCTCAGACAAAAATATTAAAGTGATAGATAAAATATTTATTAATAAACAGGGGAAACAAAGCATCCTATCTTCAAAAAATCCAAATTTATTTGCTGTTGAGGGAGTATATTTGCTTGAAAAATAGTAAAGAAATTCTAATTGCTTCATCTAACAGAGGCAAAATAAAAGAATTCAAAAAATTATTCAGTAATTATCAACTATATTCAATGGCAGATTTAAATATTCCTGATCCTGTTGAAGATGGAATTTCTTTTGTTGAAAATGCAATTATTAAAGCGAAACATGGAGCAGAAAAATCATCTAAATATACTATTGCAGATGACTCTGGAATTGTCATACCTGACCTAGATTATGAACCTGGTATTTATTCAGCAAGATATGCAGGAGTAGGCGCAACTGAATTGGAAAATAGGCTAAAAATTATAAGAAAACTTAAGGAAAGAAATGTTAATAGTCTGAACGCCTACTATGTCTGTGTGATTGTTGGAATGAGGAATTCGTCTGACCCTTTACCAATTATTACTCAAGGCGAAATTCATGGGAAAGTTTCTATAAATAGTTCTGGAGATGGCGGATTTGGATATGACAAAATTTTTTATCCAAACAATTATTCTTACTCAATGGCAACAATGGATGAAGAGACAAAAAATAAAGTGAGTCACAGAGCAATTGCATCTGAAAAATTTATCAAAATTTTTTTGAACTATAAAATCTTTTCATAATTAAATTTAAAAATTTTCCTGCCCTCTTCATGCCCTTTTCTTTCAAATTTAGAATGCGTAACATTATTTAAATATTTTTTGTTAGTTTCCATAAATAAATTGTCTTCATTAATTGAGCATAAAATACTTTCAGCATAGTTTTCCCAATCAGTAGAAATATATAATTGAGCATTCTTTTTCATAAATTTATTTAACATTTTTAAAAAATTGTTATCAATAAGCCTTCTTTTATGATGCTTTTCTTTTGGCCATGGATCTGGACATATAATAAAAATATAATCGAAAACTGCTTTAGATTCTTGGTCAAGAAGAAGCCTTATATCATTTGGAAAGATTCTTACATTTGCTATCTTTTGTTCTTTCAAGTTCGAGATTAATGTTCCAATACCTGACATATAAACTTCTGAACCAACATAAAGGTAGTCTGGATTCGTTAATGCTTGAGAAATTAAATTTTCTGCATTACCGAATCCAATTTCTAAAATACATTTTTTATATTTATATGAGTC
Source organism: uncultured SAR86 cluster bacterium (assembly GCA_902525635.1). Classification (GTDB taxonomy): domain Bacteria; phylum Pseudomonadota; class Gammaproteobacteria; order Magnimaribacterales; family D2472; genus SAR86A. Next base: position 11,699 of record CABZHV010000015.1, on the reverse strand, counting down.
AGCAATAACATCATCAATATTGCTTATCAAGTAATGTGGAAGATAATTAAGATTGAGGAGTTGTTTTTTTGTTATTCTTCCCTTTCTCTTAACAAATGATGGAAGAAATTTAAGGCGCATTATTTAATGCTAGATTTATGCAAAATCTACCATTAATGTTTTGAGTTTTTTTAGAGCAGCATTTTCAATTTGCCTTATTCTTTCCGCAGAAACTTCATATTCGTTAGCTAAATCATGAAGTGTTGCTTTATTATCAGCTAAATATCTACGATTAAGAATATCTTTACTTCTGTCATCCAGAGTTTTTAAGGCAGAGAGTAGCTCTTCTTTATTTAACTGTTCAGCTTGTTCTGATGCAACTATCACCTCAGGATCATATGTTTTATCTTCGAGGTATTGTGAAGGAGACATAATTTCGTCATCATCACTGCTTTTAACAGGAGAATCAAAAGAGGAATCATTTGAGGAAAGCCTGTTTTCCATATGCAAAACATCTTTAACTTCAACATTTAAGTCAGACGCTATTTTTTCAGCTTCATCTTTTGTAAGCCAATCCAGTGATTTCTTTTTACTTCTTAAGTTAAAAAATAGTTTTCTTTGAGCTTTTGTAGTGGCAATCTTAACTAATCTCCAATTTTTAAGAATATATTCATGGATTTCAGCTTTAATCCAATGAACTGCAAATGACACTACCTTTACACCTCTATGAGGATCATACTTATCAACAGCCTTCATAAGACCGACATTCCCCTCTTGAATTATGTCACCAAGAGGTAGGCCATAACCTTGATAAGACCTTGCTATATGGACAACAAATCTGAGGTGATGAATGACTAATTGCCTTGCAGCATCGAGGTCATCTTCTTCATATAATTTTAGTGCAAGCTCTTGTTCCTCTTCTTTTGAAAGAATAGGTATCGAGTGAACTGACGAAAGATACGATTCTATATCTTTGCCTGGACTATTTAATTGAGATGGTTGTAATTGTGTGCCCATAAAATAAATTTTTAATATAATTAACTATATCAATTAATTATTAATAAAGATAAATTATACCAATTTTTTTAAAAAATCTCCTAAAACCGGTAAATAATCATTTTTTATTGAATTATTTCTGAAAGCGATAAAGTGTGGATTTAATATGGATTCCTTTTTTGCATATCCTAATTCTTCATTATCCTTTACTCTAATAATACATCCACCCATGCTTGAAAGCACAGCATGAGCAGCAGCAATATCCCACTCAGAAGTTGGGCCAAATCTTGGATATATATCTGCTTCATTGTCTGCCAAGCTACATAATTTTAGTGAACTTCCCTTCTCAACTGTTTCATATGCAATATTTTTTGACTCTAGGTGCATAAGAAAATCTCTATCTAAATCACTTTTATGACTTTTACTCATTACAATTCTTAATTTTTTAACACAATCATTTTCAGATTCAGTTCTATTAAAGATAGAGCCAATCCAAATTTTTCCAGTTGCAGGAGCGGCAACAATGCCAAATATAGCTCTTTTATTGTTTATCATTGCAATATTTACTGTAAATTCACCAGTTTTGTTTATAAATTCCTTCGTTCCATCTAAAGGATCAACAAGCCAGTATGTCTTTTTTAAACTTTTTAAAAGGCTCTCATTAAAAGTTTCTTCTGAAATAATAAAAATATCTTTTGATATTTTTTTTAGCGCATTCAATATTATTTCATTTGATCTTTTATCAGCAAGTGTTAAAGGAGAGCCATCTGATTTTTCTTCTTGACCATAATTTTCAGAACAATAGATTTCCATTATTTCATCTGAGGCAAGTTTTACACATTCCTGAAGGCCATTAAGGTGTTCATCAAAAAAAGTCTTACTTGTCATTTATCTCAAATAATTATTACAAATTTTGTTCATTAAACTTTATTCAAGCGCTTTTAATCTTTGATTTACTCTGTCATTTTCTTCGGGATAGCAACTCCAGCAATGTTCATACAATGCTTCTTCCCACTCTCCATACATTGGGTTAATTAGCATGTACCATTTCTCTCCCCACATATCTGCATATTTATCAATTAAGATTTTTCTCTCATTCATACTTTTTGCTGACTCTTTTAAAGGTATGAAGTCATCTAACTGATCACCAAAAATTTGGATAACTCTAAAGTCCTTTCTGATTAAATCTCTTCGGCTTGTCTTATCAGATCCCCACCCTTTTTCGTTTTTCATTAAAAGTACATCCATATCATTATCAAACGGCAACCCCAACGACTTAATATTATTTCTTGTATATTCCTCTAAATCATGAGTTCTATTTGTCACATAGAAGATTTTAATTCCTTTAGTATTAGCATAACTAAGAAATTCTTTTACTCCAGGTAAAGCGCCCGCAGACTCCTCAGAAACCCACTCTTTCCAGCCAATAGGATAATTAGTACCATTTTTAATACTTCTTACCTGATGCTCCGAATTATCAAGCACAGTCTCATCAATGTCTAGGATAATTGCTGGGGGCAAGTTTTGATAATCTTTTAGTTGATTTTTAAGAGCAGTCCAAGATTTATCAGCTAATGCATTATCAATATTATTTTTTGCGGAAGTATAAATTTGAAAAGTATTGGCCTTGTACTCAGCCGATGTTCTTTTAAATAAAACTGCAAGAAGGGACTGTTTTTGATAAGAATTATCAATTTCGTCTGCAAATGGAGTATTTGTAAAGAAAATTATGCAGTATAAAAAAATGTGTCTTAGTGATTTCATTGTTTAAGAGCATTATAATGCTTAGATTAAAATTAAGTTAAAATTTGTTTATGGATAATAGAATTATAGAAAACTTAGAAAAATTAAAAAAAATGCTAGTTCTTCTTAGTGAAGACAGAAAAGTTGTGCTGTCTCATCATAAAACATTTGAACATGTTGAAAAAATGAGAACAATCGTAAATGAATCAATAAATATAGCTAATAAATCATGAGTAAAAATAAATATAAGTGTTTTGATCTTAATGTTTCAGAAAATATAGCAAATTTAATATTCTCTAGGCCTGACGAGTTAAATACAATGTCTAGAGACTTTTGGGTTGAGCTTGGTGATGTATTAGACGAAATTAATAGGAATTCGGATATAAGAGTTGTTGTAATGTCCTCAACAGGTAAGCACTTTTGTGCAGGAATGGACCTTAACGCATTTTCAAATGGAGTTGATAATATTCCGGGTAATAAAAAACCGGATAGTGCACGAGTTGGCGAAGCAGTTTATAGAGTTGCTAAAGAACTTCAAGAATATATAAGCACTTTAGAAAAAATTAGAGTTCCTGTGATCGCAGCTATCCAAGGCGGATGTATTGGAGGTGCAGTCGATCTTGTTACTGCATGTGATATCAGACTAGCGTCTAATGATGCGTTTTTTTGTATTCAAGAAGTTAATATTGGTATGGCAGCTGATGTTGGAACATTGCAAAGACTTCCAAGAATTATTCCTGATTCAAAAATGCGTGAATTAGCATATACAGGAAGAAGAATGTATGCAGATGAAGCTAAAGAAACTGGGCTTGTAAGTGACACATACGACGGTCAAGATAAAATGCTTGAAGCAGCTTGCAGTCTTGCAAAAGAAATTGCTTCAAAATCTCCTGTTGCTATATACGGTTTAAAAGCGGTTATGAACTATTCAAGAGATCATAGTGTTAAAGATGGCCTTGAATATAATGCTTTATGGAGTGGTGCAATGCTCAGTCAAAAGGATATGACGGAGGCTATGACAGCCAACATGGAAAAAAGAGAAGCGTCTTTTAATGATTTGGTTGACGTGAAAAAATTTAATGAATCGGATTAAGGTTTTCTTAAAAATACAGGTACTGTTGAAGTAGACTCTGATTTGGAGTACTTGTAACCATCAACATTAAATTTAACAAGTTCCTCGAAGTCAGTAACTTTGTTTTGTATAATCCATTTTGCCATTAAACCTCTGGCCTTTTTTGCATAAAAACTGATGATTTTATATTTTCCATTTTTGTAATCTTTAAAAGTTGGAGAAACAACATTTACTTCTTCAGGAAGCTTGCCAAGAACAGTAAAATATTCTTTAGATGCAAGATTAATTAGAAGATCAGATTTTTGATTATTCAATTCTTCTAAAACATTTTTTTGAACTTTATTTCCCCAAAATTCGTAAAGATTTTTACCTTCAGAGGTTTCTAATTTAGTGCCCATTTCAAGTCTGTAAGGTTTCATTAAATCTAGTGGTTTTAATATCCCATATAAACCAGACAAAATTCTTATATGCTTTTGTGCAAACTTCATTTCTGATTTACTTAAATCTTCAGCTTGAAGTCCTTGATAAACATCGCCTTTGAAAACTAGCATTGATGGCTTTGAACTAGATGACAATTTCTTAGATGCAGACCATGTTTGGTACCTATCATAATTGAGGCTAGCAAGCTTATCGCTCAATCCCATTAGAGATGCAATATCTTTAGGTTCCTTCTTTTTTAACTGACTTATCAATTTTGATGACTGATTTAAAAATGAAGGCACAGAATAATCGTGAGGATACTCAAACTCATAATCAAGTGTTTTTGCTGGAGAAAGTACTATAATCATGGCTGTATTTTAACCAATAGTTAGAGACATACAATAATGTATTTAGAAAAAACCATAAATTCTTTAGGAAAATTCATATCATTAATGATACCTGTTATGACAATATTAATGATAGTTATAATAGTCGCTAGATATTTCTTTGGTATTGGTCTTACTGGAGTTCAGGAATTGGTTATGTATATTCATGCATTAATTTTTCTTGGATGTGCTGGTTACGTTCATTTCAAAGATGAGCATGTAAGAGTAGATATTTTTTATAGAGACTCCTCCAACACTTACAAAAAAAATATTAACTTTTTTTTAAGTTTGTTTTTCCTTATTCCAGTATGTTTTGTAGTAGGTTTTTATTCGTATGAGTTAGTTGAAATGTCATGGAAAATAAAAGAAACCTCAACAGAAGCTGGTGGTTTAAATTTCGTATATCTTCAAAAATCCCTAGTTATTCTTTTTCCCTTGACCCTATTAGCAACTTTTTTGTATCAATTACTAAATAAAAAATGGAAATAATTCCTCTAATTCTTTTATTATTGATTTGTTCTGCTTTACTAATTGGTTATCCTGTTGCATTTACCCTAGCAGGAGTATCTATACTCTTTGCATTAATTTGCATTCCATTTGGAGTATTTGATCCAACCATTTTTAAAAGCATACCCATAAGAATTTTTGGAATCATGAATAATGTAACGTTACTTGCCGTTCCACTATTTATCTTCATGGGAACTATTTTAGAAAAGTCAGGTATTGCAGCAAAAATGTTAGAGAATATGGCGGCTGCTTTTAGGAAAACTAAAGGCGGTTTATCAATATCAATAATAATTGTTGGGGCTCTTTTAGCTGCAAGCACAGGTATCGTTGGGGCAACTGTTGTAACTATGGGGCTTATGTCTCTTCCAATTCTTGTCAATCAAGGTTACGAAAAAAGTTTTTCTGCAGGTCTTGTTGCGTCAACAGGAACCTTAGGCCAGATCATTCCTCCATCCATTGCTTTGGTTCTTTTGGGTGATGTTATGTCCAATGCCTATCAGAGAGCTCAAAACGATATGGGTATTTTTTCTCAAAAAACAGTTACAGTCGGTGATCTTTTTATAGGCGCAGTAATTCCAGGAATAATGATCTGTCTTGGTTATCTTTTTTATACCATGTATAAAAACAAATCAAATCTAAATATTAAAAATTACTCAGATGGTAAAGGCATAAATAAAGTAGATTTATTTAAAACCCTTGCACTTCCAGTTAGTCTAATTTTCCTTGTGCTTGGGTCAATTTTTGCAGGGATTGCTACTCCTACAGAAGCAGCTGCAATTGGAGCTTTTGGAGCACTGGTAATAGCATTTATTAATAGAAAAATAAATCTAAGCTTTATCAAAGAAACATCAGAAAAGACTGCTGTTGTATCTACAATGATTTTTTCTATTCTTATCGGTGCTTCGATATTTTCATTAATTTTTAGGGGTGTTGGTGGTGATGAATTAATAAATCTTATATTTAGCTCGTTACCCGGTGGTTCATATATAGCATTGATTTTTGTATTACTTGTAATATTTTTATTAGGTTTCATCTTAGACTTTATAGAAATTTGCTATGTGATAGTGCCTTTAATAGCGCCACCACTTTTAATGATGGGTTTTGATCCAGTCTGGTTAGCTATCCTGTTTGCTGTTAATCTTCAAACATCATTTTTAACACCACCCTTTGGATTCTCATTATTTTATTTGAGGGGAGTTGCTGATGAAAGCATTCAAACATCTGAAATGTATAAAGGGGTGATTCCCTTTATATTTATTCAATTGCTTATACTTTTCTTAATACTTTTGTTCCCAAACTTAATTATTTAGGCTTTCATTTTATTCATGAAAGCCTAATTTAATAATTAATGTACTCCTTTAGTTATCATTTTTTCTATATCTCTAATTAAATGATGAACATGTGATGTAGCTCTTATGTAATCAATATCTGTGATTTCATGATAAGACTTACCTAATTGTTCACATTCAATATAAAGCGCTTGGTCAATCATCAACTTGGTTATAATGGCCGGGTTGATATCCATGACCTGTTGAATTTTACGCATTAGATGCAAAAATTCTTCTCTGAACATTTCTTCGTTGTTTTTGCTAATTTCTTTCATGTAAGTAAACGGCCTATAACTTAATATAGGCCGACCTCTTTATTTAATTAGCTTGAACTTAAATCCGAAGTAATCTGTTTCCACATTTCAGGATGGGCACCACATACATCGTATGAACTATTTGAACGACCAAAAAATGCAGGGTCATAACCAAAGGCATTAAAAGATTTGATAGCTGCTTTGTAGATATTTTGCCTGTCATAATTATCAGGAATTTCTATTGAGTAGTTACCATTTTCTTCTTTAAGGAATGACCTAAAAGCACTCATCACTGGAAATGATATTCCATTCACAAGGGCTATTACATTACCAGACTTATTTTTCCAACAAACTCTTTTACCGCTTTCAGAATATTTCTCTTGAATTCTTGTACCAGTCCACTTTTTGTCAGTATTGATATCTTTAAAAAGACTCCATGCAATTGGAGCAAGCTTAACAGTTTCCTCATATCTTCTCTTAGATTTAGGATCTTTGTCTTTTTTTTGATAAGCCAAAGTGAATTCTTTTAGAATCGAATTAGCTCCCTTATAAGCTTTTGAAACTGCTCCTTCCGGAACCTTTCCATCAGGATATAGAATTTCATCTGGTGTAATAAGATGAGTCACTTGAAGTAAAAGTACAGTATCTAAGTAATCTGCATTTTGTTTGTCAGATTCATTTAACTGAATTTTCCAATCTTTATTAGTTTTTTGCATCTCATCAGCAAGATCATTAAAGGCTCCATAAGCATTTGATATTGATATCTGTGCAACGTTGCCTGATAGATTTCTAGCAATAGCAGCATTTCTTCTTTGATCTGGATCTTTGTTAACCAAAAATTCAACAACTATCTCAATATCTGGATGCGCTTCTAATTCAGCTCGAGCACTATTATAAGCTTCCATAAAATCGATAGGTTCATCCAAAGGATTTCCATCAAACACATTTTGAACAAGTGCACTAAAAAATCTAGCTATTTCGCCCTGAGTTTGCGCACCATTTATAAGACCAGGATCTGTAATGATTGCATATCCTTTTTCAGTGTTCAGTTTTAAGTCTGAACATGTCACTGTTAAACCTTGATTGTAGTGTGGCAAAAGCCATGGCTCTGAATCAAGTGTATTTGCAACTCCTTTATGAATCAGTGTCCTGGAGCTGGGTTTATCTAAGCCGGTATATCTTCTTAGATTCTGTTCGGTTGGAAGTTCAAGAATATCTTTACCATACGCGATACAATAAAAATGACCTAAACCATGAGCTTTTTCTCCTAGGGAGGTAAGGTTTCTACCTATATGAGTTTTTAGTTTAAGGGTTTTAGGTTTTGCAGAAGTATTCTGCTTAGAATTGGTATTACTACCATTATTAATTGAAGTCATAAGACTCCTCCTTGCCTTTCGGCTGTTAGTGTAATCACGACCCACTTAGTTATCTAAGAGCTTGCCCTACCAGGACAGCATTCTGGATTCGCTTGCCTATAATATAGTGATAATTTAAAATTTTTCAAGCAGGAGAAGTTAAACCTGCATTGTTTTTTTCCAACGCACGTTCCGCCCTATAGCTAGAACGAACCATAGGACCTGAAATAACCTCTAAAAAGCCTTTTTTAAGTCCAATTTGTCTATATATCTCGAATTCTTCTGGTGTAACCCATCTTTCAATAGGATGATGGTTTCTTGTTGGTCTTAAATATTGTCCTAGAGTAAGAATGTCTACTTTATTAGCAATTAGATCATCCATGGTCTGCTCTATTTCTTCATCTGTCTCACCTAAACCGAGAATGATGCTAGTTTTGGTTAAGACTTTTGGATTAATTCTTTTAGATTCAGCAAGAACATCTAAAGTTTGCTGATACCCTGCTCTGATGTCTCTCACCTGGTGAGTAAGTCTTTCAACAGTTTCAATATTTTGGGCAAAAACTTCTAGCCCACAATTTACTATAGTATCGATAGATGAAGATAGCCCTTTAAAGTCAGGAGTTAATGCTTCAACAGCTGTATTAGGATTTAATTCTTTTATAAGTTTTACTGTGTCTGCAAAATGTTGAGCACCTCCATCAGGAAGATCATCTCTATTTACAGAGGTGAGCACCACATACTTAAGCTTCATGGTTGCTACTGCCTTGGCAGTTTTTATAGGCTCATCTTTATCAAGCCATCCATTTGGGTTACCAGTGTCCACCGAACAAAACTTACATGCTCTTGTGCATACAGAACCCATAAGCATGAATGTTGCCGTGCCTGCTGACCAACATTCAATAATATTTGGACAATGAGCTTCTTCACAAACTGTATTAAGTTGTTTGCTTTGAACCTGTTCTTTTACCTTATGAAAGTTTGGATTAAATTCAGCTTTAACCTTCAACCAGCTTGGTTTTTTTGGACTGGGAATATTGGCAAACTTATTATACTTTTGACCATTTCTAATAGCCTTTATTCCATCTCTATTTATAATTTTTGATGTAGCTATTATTTCCATGATATTTTAGTTAGAAAGAAATCTGCTTTTTATTGCCAAGATTTTGATCCATTGCCATCAATATACTTTTTTAGCATCTCTAGTTCTTCACATGAACTAGGACAAAGGCTTTCAAGTTTTGACAGATTTTTCATTGCTTCATCGATTTGATTAAGTTCAACGAACATCTCACCTTGATACTCAAGTGCAATTTTATTATTTGGCTCTAACAACAAAGCTTTTTCATATAACTCTTCTGCTTTAGAAAAGTTTTTAAGCTTTCTATTCGTAAAGGCCAATAGGGTCCAACCATCAGCGTCATCTTTTTCAGCCTTTGTGTATTTTTTTAATGTAGTAAGGGCAGCCTTATACTTTTCTTTTTTTAATTGTTTCGTAGCTTTTTCATAAAGATCGGATGAATTTTCCTTATCGTATTTTGAAGCGCTAAGTTCATGAGAAAAAGACATCATCAGGGTAAAAAATATAACTAGTAGTTTGTTCATAACTTTAATATATGTTCATAGTATTCATATAACAAGGTTATTATTTTAAAGAATTTAAAATATTTTTCTAAGCAAATTTATTGCTTTTTTTTCTAACTCGATTTTAGTAACGCTTTTATTTATGTTTTTAATTTGTGTTACTTCCAATCCTTTGTATCCACATGGATTGATTTGTTGGAATGGTGACAAGTCCATATCAAAATTTATACTAATGCCATGATATGACTTGCCTCTTGAAAATCTAAGCCCAATAGATGCTATCTTCTTTTTGTCTATGTATACCCCTGGAGCATTTTCAATAAAACTGCACTTTATTCCCATATCTGCTAAAAGATCCTTAACAAAATTCTGAACTGTTGTAACAAATTGTCTTGGAGATAATTCTAGTTTAGCTATATCAAGTAAGAAATAAATTACTAGCTGTCCAGGTCCATGGTATGTAACCTCGCCTCCTCTATCGGATTGAACAATGGGAATTTCTTTCGAATCTAGAATATTGCTCTTATTTGCAGCAGTTCCAAGAGTAAATACTGGTGGATGTTCAAGAAGCCATATTTCATTGGTAAAATCTTTTTCTTTTACATGAGATTGCATGAGATCTAATGTCTCAAAATAATTTACTCTTCCAAGAGATTTAAAAGTTAGGTCTTCAAGCACTACTTATTTCTTGCTTCAACAAAAGCATCTTCAGATACTTGATGATAAGCAGATACCTCTGCTTTAAAGTTTTTATATGACTCATAAACTTTTTTAACAATCTCATCTTTTTCTGCATTTTCTTCAAGGATTTGATTTGCAATATCCTTGAATTCAGCAATAACATCATCTGGTAACTTTCTTAACTCAACCCCATGAACATCTACCAACTCACGTAAGGCTTTATTATTTCTGGCAGTATATTCATCCAACAAATCCTGATTAACTGCTTTTGCTGCAGTATCGATAATAACTTTTAGATGATTAGGTAATGCATCCCATTCATCTTTATTAATTAAAAGTTCAAGCATTGATCCTGGTTCATGCCATCCTGGATAATAATAATACTTAGCGACTTTTTGAAATCCAAATGTTAAATCGTTGTAGGGTCCAACCCATTCGGTTGCATCAATCACTCCTGTCTGCAATGCAGTAAATAACTCTCCACCAGGAAGTGTTACTGGAATACCACCAGCTCTTTTTAGAACTTCGCCACCTATTCCGGGGATTCTCATTTTTAAACCTTTAATATCATCTAAAGAATTGATTTCTTTGTTAAACCAACCAAACATCTGTGTTCCAGTATTACCAGCTGGTATTGGATAAATATTAAATGGTTCATAAACTTCTCTCCATAATTCCAATCCACCTGCCCTGTTGGTCCATGCATTAATTTCATCTGCTGTTAACCCGAATGGTACACCAGTAAAAAATTGTGCTGCGGGTGCTTTACCTTTCCAAAAATAGCCGCCACTATGGCCCATTTGGTGAGAGCCACTTGATACAGCATCGAATACTCCAAATGCAGGAACTTGCTCTCCAGCTCCAAAAACAGTAATTTTCATCTGTCCATTGCTCATTTCTTCAACTAATCTGGCTATTCTTTCTGGCGCCATTCCAAGTCCAGGATAGTTTTTTGGCCATGCTGTAACTAAACGCCAATCATATGTTTTGTACTCATTTACTTCATTCTTTAAAGTATCATCAGTTTCTGGGGAGCAGCTTATAACACTTACAAGAACCAGCGGTAATAACAATTTCTTCATTATATTTTTTCTAGATTTGCGTATGCCATAACTAGCCATTTTGTTCCTGAATTGTCAAAATTTACCTGGACTCTTGCAGAATCACCGGATCCCTCATAATTTAGTACAATTCCTTCACCAAATTTTTTATGTCTCACTTTTTGGCCTAGCGCAATACCGATTTCCTCCTCAAACTCCATCTTTGTCTCGTTGAAGTCTCTTCTATTATAAGGAATATTGGTTTGTGCTCTAGGCCTTATTTCATCTATCAACTCTTTAGGAATTTCCTTAAGAAATCTGGATGGTGGATTAAAAGTATCATTACCATGAAGTCTT
>CABZHV010000014.1:0-21545 GCA_902525635.1 uncultured SAR86 cluster bacterium | reverse complement strand
ATTAATTGTATCTACTTGAATCAATGCAAAATATCGTTCTTTATCTTTTGGTGTTCTAATTTTACCTTCAACAGAATCACCTTTTCGCAATCCAAATTTCCTAATTTGACTTGGTGAAACATATATATCATCCTCACCAGCACAATATGATCCTTGTGGAGACCTTAAAAATCCAAAACCATCATTTAGAATTTCTAATACACCGCCACCATATATATCTGATCCATCAGATGCTTTTTTCTTGAAAATACGGAAAATTATCTCTTGTTTTTTTAGACGACCTAAATCTTCTAAACCTAATTCTAGTGCTATATCGACTAATTCGCTTATAGGCTTATCTTTAATTTCACTAAGATTCATATAATTATTTATTCCACTATTATTTAATTTGAAATGTTTATAAATGGAAGGTTTTTTTACTCTGGGATGAAAATAATAACTCTTTTTATAAAATAAGCAAAGTTATATGCAAAATTATTAAATTTTAGATCTTATAAATTCGTCAAGTTGTAGTTTAGTTAAGGCGCCTATCTCTGTGGCAACAGGGTTTCCATTTTCAAAAATCATCAAAGTTGGAATTGATCTAATTCCATATTCAGCTGCAGTTTCTCTATTTACATCCACATCCATTTTGCAAACTTTAATTTTATCTTTGAATTCTTCTGAAGCGGCTTCTACTAAAGGAGCAAGCTGTTTACATGGCCCACACCATTCTGCCCAAAAATCAACAAGCACTGGAGTACCTGAATTAATAACTTCATTTATAAAGTCATCTTTATTTTCAACTTCAACTACATTGCTCATATCTTGTTAATCTCCTTTGAAATATCTTTAGCAGCATATGAAAGGATTGCGTCCGCACCTGACCTTTTAATGCTAATTAATGATTCTAGCATAACCCCTTTATCAAGCCATCCGAGTTTGATTGCATTTTTTAACATACTAAACTCTCCGCTTACTTGATAAGCAAAAGTTGGTACTTTAAATTCATTTTTAACCATTTGAATAATATCTAAATACGGCATTGCTGGTTTTACCATAACTATATCTGCACCCTCGTTAATGTCTAAAGAAACCTCATGCAATGATTCATTTATATTAGATGAATTCATCTGATATGTTGATTTTGAAGAATTTCCTAAGCTAGAAGCAGACTTGACAGCGTCCCTGAATGGTCCATAGAACTTAGAATTAAATTTAGCAGCATAAGAAAGTAGAATTGTGTCTTTAAAATTTTCCTTTTCTAGAGCCTGTCTTATTAATCCAATTCTTCCATCCATCATATCCGAGGGAGCAATAATATCTGCCCCAGCATCAGCTAACAACAAAGATTGATTTACTAATGCTTCATTTGTTTTGTCATTATCAATCACATTATTTATTAAAATGCCGTCATGCCCATGATCTGTATATGGATCTAATGCAACATCAGCAATTAAAATCAGTTCAGGAAATTCTTGCTTAATTTTGTTAATGGATCTTGTAATAAAGTTGTTTTTATTTAGAGCTTCAGAACCTTTATTATCCTTCTTTATAGCTTCTATAACTGGAAAAACAGCAATTGCATTGATACCTGAGCTTAGTACTTCTTCAATTTCAGTAAGTGCTTGATCAATCCCAAATCTGCATATACCCGGCATGGATTCAATTTGCTCTTTTTCATTAAAGTTTTCTTTTATAAAAATAGGTTGGATTAAATCTTTTGAAGTTAAATTTGTCTCAGAGACAAGATCAATGAGATTAAGATTTTTTCTTAACCTTCTTAAGCGAGTATTTGGAAATTTTCTTTCAACAGTCATTTTAATCAGTAATGGCTCCTAAACTTGCAGATTTAACACTTTTAGCATATTTGGCAAGTACTCCTTTTTTTGGGCTTTTGATTGGATTTTTCCAATTTAATTGTCTTTTTTGAATTTCATCTTCATGGACTTTTAATATTAGTTGATCATTATCTGCATCAATTAATATCGTGTCTCCATCTTCAACCAAAGCAATCAGTCCTCCCTCTGCTGCTTCAGGAGAAACATGACCTACAACAAAACCATGAGTCCCACCAGAAAATCTCCCATCAGTAATAAATCCAACTTTACTGCCTAAGCCGAGTCCCATTATAGCTGATGTAGGCTTCAACATTTCTCGCATTCCGGGTCCACCTTTTGGACCTTCGTATCTAATAACAATTACATCACCATCTTTGATTTGTTTTGACAATATTGCTTTTACTCCCTCTTCCTCCGAATTAAATACTTTTGCTTTTCCTTCGAAAGCAGTTCCTTCAATACCAGTTATTTTTGCAACTGCTCCATCTTTTGCAAGATTGCCATATAAGATTCTCAAGTGACTGTCTTTTTTTATGGGATTATCAAAACTTCTTATAATTTCACTTGTATAATAAGGAGCAATATCTTTTAAATTTTCTTCTAATATATTTCCTGTTGCTGTCATGCAGTGACCATGAAGTAGTCCTTTTTCCAGCAATGTTTTCATCAGGGGCTGAATTCCACCTTTTGCGTTAAGTTCAGACATATAATATTTGCCAAAGGGTTTTAAATCAGCTAAAACAGGCGTTTTCTCGCCAATTTTTGTAAAATCATCCAAACAAAGCTCAACTCCAATTGAATGTGCCATGGCTAACAAGTGAAGAACTGCATTAGTTGAACCGCCTAGAGCAATTACAACTGTAATAGCATTCTCAAATGCCTCTCTTGTCATAATATCTGATGGCTTAATATCTTTTTCTAGCAAATTCATAATAGCAATGCCGGCATTGGTGCAATCAACATTTTTTGAATCAGATGTTGCATCTTGGCTGCTGCTGCCAGGCAAACTCATACCCAATGCCTCAATTGCAGAAGCCATAGTATTTGCTGTGTACATTCCACCACAAGAACCAGGACCAACTACAGATATCTTTTCATAATGAATTAATTCTTCTTCGTTAATTGAACCTTCAGAAAATTCACCTACTTTCTCGGAGACAGTTACATAATCAGTATTCTCATCACTTGGTTTAATAGAGCCACCATATATAAATATTGAAGGTCTATTTAATCTAGCCATACCAATAAGACAACCTGGCATATTTTTGTCACAACCACCAATTGCAATAAGTCCGTCATATCCTAAGCAGCCAACTACAGTTTCAATTGAATCTGCTATTACTTCTCTTGATACAAGAGAATATTTCATTCCTTGAGTTCCCATAGATATGCCATCAGAGACAGTTATCGTATTAAAAAGCACACCTTTACCACCAGATAAATTAATGGAATGTTCTACGACCTCAGATAATTTGTTTATATGCATGTTACATGGTGTTACTTTTGCACCTGTGGATGCGATTCCAACAAATGGCTTTGAAAAATCCTCAGTCTCAAAGCCAACACCTCGAAGCATTGATCTTGATGCTGCCTGATTTGGGCCGTCAACTAATTCTTTTGAATATTTTCTTGAGCTCATTTTATTACCAATTCCTCAATCGGATGCGTATCTTAACGCAGCTGAGAGTAATTTTTTAGTATATTTTTCTTTTGGATAGTTAAAAACATCATTAGAAAGTCCAGATTCTACAATTTTTCCATCTTTCATAACAAAAATATAGTCAGACATTGAACGAATTACTTTTAAATCGTGACTTATAAATAGATAAGTTAACTTATATTCTTCTTGTATTGCTTTTAAAAGGTTAATTACTTGAATTTGTATTGATCTATCAAGAGCGGAGGTTGGTTCATCTAAAATCATAAAATTTGGATTTAAAATCAAAGATCTTGCAATAGCAATCCTTTGACGTTGACCACCTGAAAATTCATGCGGATATTTATTCTTTGCTTTTAGGTCTATCCCAACATCACTTAAAACCTTATCAATCCTATATTCTGATTCATTTTTGGAAAAACTAAAGTGGACATCTAATCCCTCTCCAACAATCTCTCCTATTGTCATTCTTGGTGATAAAGACCCATAAGGATCTTGAAAGACTATTTGTATATTCTTCTTGATTTCTGTCGAAGACGAAGCAATTTCCTGTCCATTGAAATAAATCTTTCCTTCATATGGTGTTAAATTAGCTATTGCTTTGCCAAGAGTAGATTTCCCAGACCCTGATTCGCCGACAAGTCCAATTGTCGTATTTTTGTGGATGTTTAATGAGGTATTTTTTACAGCATGGAATCTATTTTTTTTAAAAACATTCTTAGTTGGTATATTGTAAAAAACATTAAGATTTTCAATCTCAATCAAAGGGGCCTGTTTACGATTTATTATCTCTTTTGGTTTAGGCTCAGCATTAAGAAGTTTTTGTGTGTAAGGATGTTCAGGGTTTTCAAAAACATCTGAAGTATTTCCTTTTTCTACAATATTTCCATTTTGCATGACACAAACTTGATCAGAAAACTCTTTTACGAGTCCAAGGTCATGTGTGATAAATAATATCGACATACCTAATTCTCTTTTTAATTTGTACATTAGATCTAAGATCTGTGCTTGAATGGTTACGTCTAATGCTGTTGTAGGTTCATCTGCAATTAACAACTTTGGTTTGTTAACTAAAGCCATAGCAATCATTATTCTTTGGCGTTGTCCCCCAGATAGCTCATGTGGATATGAATTAAATCTTCTTTCGACATCATCTATTTCAACCAATTTCATTAGATCAATCGCCTCTTCTTTTGCTCCTAACTGTGAAATATCAGAATGGAGTATTACAGATTCTGTAATTTGATCTCCAACTCGGTGATATGGATTTAAAGAAGTCATTGGTTCTTGAAATACCATTGATATTATATTACCTCTTAAGTTTAAGAGTTCCTTCTTTGAGGCGTTAATTATTTCTATATTTTCAAACTTAATTGACGATTCATTTGAATATGATGATTGAGGGTGAGGAAGAAGCTGCATGATAGACATAGCAGTCACAGATTTACCTGAACCTGACTCACCTACTAAAGCAAGAGTTTTATTTTTTTGAATATTAAAGCTAATTTCTTCCACAGCACGAAATTTTCCATCTCTAACATTAAAATCAATGCTTAAATTTTTTACTTCTACAATATTGCTCATAGTATTTTCTTATATTCTGATAAAAAATCATTTACCGCTTTATTAGCAGACTTTAGTCTTGTCATTGAAGCAAAGCCATGAAATAAAGACGGATAATGCAATTGTTTCACAAAACAACCATTTTCATGAAGTAAAAAAGCATATTTTTCTGCCTCATCAGATAGCGGATCAAATCCAGCAGTCACAATTATGGTTTTTGGAAATCTTTTGTTTGGTTTAAATAATAATAAATTAAATGTGTCCTTGAGATCATCATTATCATCATTTCTTAACTTATCCCAAAACCATTTCATTGTATCTTTTGTTAATAAATAATCTTTTTTAAATATTGCGCTAGACTCAGTGTTGCAAGTCGGATCACACATGGGATAGATCAAAAATTGGCTATTTATGTTTTCCGTGTTTTTTTTAGCTAGTGAATGGGATACAGAAGCTGCAAGATGAGCGCCTGCACTGTCACCACATAAGTTAATATTCTTCATCTGATATCCATTTTGATTGAGCCAGTTAATTGAGAATAATGCCTCATTCGTTGCGTGTGGGAATTTATTCTCAGGGGACAAACTATAAGCCAAGGAAAATATTCTTGTTCTTAACTTTTCAGAAAAGTATGAAACAGTTAAGTGATGTGTTTCTATTGAATTTAAAACATAACCTCCACCATGAAAATAAAGAATTACATTTCTATTATCAGTAACATAGGGACTGTACTCTCTTAACTTTAAATTATTCTTTTTATCAATAAGATGATCCTTAATTTCTATTTTCTTTTTTGTTTTTTTAGAGAGTCTTAAATTAATTCTTTTTTCAATAATTAAATTTCTAATCTTGGGAATTTCTTCCTCTTTAACTTTATGAAGTTCAAATTTTGGCATCAGAGAAAAAAGCATTCTTGATTGTGAATCAAAAATATATCCTCTTTTTATGTCTTTTTTAAATTTATATACGATTTCAATTAACCAAATAGGTAATGAAAATAATATATTTATAAAAAAATTTCTTATCATTTATCTTTTTATTATAAATAAAGTTTGTTTTCACTTTATAATTTGTGCAGTTTAGCTTAGTTATCTATGAAAAAAACATTATTTCTTATATTCTATTTTTTATCTTTTTCTTCACTTAGTACAGGTCAAGATTTATCTTTGTCATACTTGCAAAATAATCAAATTAAACCTGCAGATGAAGTCTTCATTTTTAGTTACACAAAAGATATGAAGATAATTAAAATAAATTGGACTATCGAAGAAGGATACTATCTTTATTTAGATTCCATATTTGTTACTCAACAAGATAAAAACATCAAATATAATATTGATGATGGTACTATCAAAGATCATGAAGATGAGTTCTTTGGCGAAACAAAAATAATTAGAGATTTCATAAATATTTCCTTAACAAAAAATACTGAAGAAGAAATGATAAAAGTTTCATATCAGGGCTGCTCTGATCAAGGTTTTTGTTACCCAGTACAAAATTTAAAAATAAATTAAAATACATTTAAATGTATTGAATTTCTGTTAAAATCTGTTAAATGAAGATATTAGTACTGAATGGTCCAAATCTTAATATGCTCGGTATGCGTGAAGAAGATATATATGGTTCTGAAACATTAGATGATATAAAAATGAAACTTGAGGATAGAGCTAAAGATTTAGATTGTTATATAAGTTTTTATCAAAGCAATGCAGAGCATGAACTAATAGATGCGATTCACTTAGCACTCAAGAATAATATAGATGCAATTATATTTAATCCTGCTGGATATACTCATACAAGTGTTGCACTGAGAGATGCAATTTTGGCAGTAAAAATACCATTCTTTGAAGTCCATATATCTGATATAAATGCAAGAGAAGACTTTAGAAAAAAATCATATTTCAGTGATATTGCAAAAAAAGTTTTTAGTGGTTTTGGAACCAACGGTTACGTTCTTGCCTTGGAGGAGGCTATAAAAAATAAATAGGTATAAATTATGGACATTAGAAAAATCAAAACATTAATAGAAATGTTAGAAGAATCAAATTTAAAAGAAATTGAGGTAAGTCAAGGTGAGGAATCTGTAAGAATTACTAAGGGTAATAATAAAGCTATTGCAGAGAATTTGTCTGAGGAGTCCTCCTCAGAAAATTCATAGATTTATATATGCTACTAACATAAATATAATCAAATTTAAAAATTTTAAAAAAATGAGTTCGGACTACAACCACAAATCAATTGAAGAAGTAATTCAAAAAAAATGGGATCAAGAAAAAAGATATGTTTCGAAAATTGATGATAGAGAGAAATATTATTGTTTATCTATGTTTCCCTATCCATCAGGAAAGCTCCACATGGGACATGTAAGAAATTACACAATTGGAGATGTCATTTCAAGGTATAAAAGAATGAAAAATTTCAATGTATTTCAGCCAATGGGTTGGGATGCATTTGGTTTACCAGCTGAAAATGCTGCAATTGAAAACAAAGTAAGTCCTGATAAATGGACTGATCATAATATTGAAAATATGAAGTCACAACTTAAATCCCTTGGATTTAGTTACGATTGGTCAAAAGAACTAAGAACATGCGATTCAAGTTATTATAAATGGGAGCAATTAATATTTAAAAAGTTTTATGATGCGGGGCTCGTTTACAGAAAAAAAGCACTAGTTAATTGGGATCCTGTCGACGAAACAGTATTGGCCAATGAACAAGTTATAGATGGCAAAGGTTGGCGATCTGGAGCTCAAATAGAAATTAAAGAAATTGATCAATGGTTTATAAAAATAACTGACTACGCAGATGAGCTCCTAACATCACTTGATAGTCTTGATTGGCCTGAAAATGTAAAACTTATGCAAAGAAATTGGATTGGGAAATCCTTTGGTGCTGAAATTGAATATAAGGTTGAGGGCGATAAAAAGTCTCTTGTAACATTTTCGACTAGACCCGACACCATATACGGAGTTTCATTTCTAGCAATTTCACCAAATCATAAGTTAGCTGAAGATTTATCTAAAAATAATAAAGATATAGCTAAATTCCTTGAAAAATGTAAAGAGATAAAAGCTGCGGAAGCAGATATTGCAAAAGCAGAAAAATTAGGAATTGATACAAAACTCAAGGTTATTCATCCTTTGACCGGAGAGAAAATACCTGTGTGGATTGGGAATTTTGTTTTACTCGATTATGGCACAGGAGTGGTAATGGGGGTTCCTGCTCATGATTTAAGAGATTTTGAATTCGCGAAAAAATATGATCTACCTATTAAAGAGGTAATTAAAAATCCGAGTGACGAACTTCCAAATAGCAATAAGGGAACGTTAATAAATTCAGAAAAATTTAATGGTGTTTTATCTGATGATGCGTCAAAAAAAATAATTCAAGAATTAATAAAATTAAAATCTGGTAAAGAATTAGTTCAATTTAGACTTAGAGATTGGGGCGTTAGCAGACAAAGGTATTGGGGTTGCCCAATACCAGTTATATATGAAGATGATAATCCAAAGATTATTGATGAAAATAATATGCCTGTAAAACTTCCTGAACTAAAAGAAAATTCTTCACCCATACCTTTAAGTCAAAATAAAAAATTTATCAATTTAGATGATGGTCAATATAGAGAGGGTGATACCTTTGATACCTTTATGGATTCGTCATGGTATTACGCAAGATTTACATCAGCCGATAATAAAAAAAATATTTTTGATGACAGTACTAAATATTGGTTACCTGTTGATTTATACGTTGGTGGTATTGAGCATGCTATATTGCATTTGTTATATTCAAGGTTTTTTCATAAAGCTCTAAGAGATATTGGACTTCTTGAAGGAGATGAGCCTTTTAAAAGATTACTTACACAAGGTATGGTATTAAAAGACGGGGCTAAAATGTCTAAATCAAAAGGCAACACAGTTGATCCACAATCATATATCGAAAAGTATGGTGCTGACACGGTAAGACTATATATGATGTTCACTTCTCCACCTGAACAGAGTCTTGAATGGAGTGAATCATCTGTTGAAGGAGCATCAAGATTTTTAAAAAAGATTTGGAAACTGATTAATAAAAGAAAAAATCTAAAATTTGAAAGAGATTTTAAATTTACAAAACAAGAGCTTGATTTAAGACGAAAATCACACTCAACTCTCAAAAAAGTTGAAAATGATTATGAGTCGAGGTTTTCATTTAACACTGCGATTGCCTCAATAATGGAGTTACTTAATTTCATTCCAGAAGACTTTAAAACTGAAGACGCTACAGATTCACAAAAATTTTGCTTGAATGAGGCCATACTATTTACTTTAAAAATGTTATTCCCAATTGCACCACATATATCGGAGTATCTTTGGAATAATTTTACTAGTCATGAATCATGTATTGAAATATCTTGGCCAAAGTTTGATGATGAAATAGTTGAATCCGATGAATTTGAATTAGTAATCCAAGTTAACGGAAAAGTAAGAGGTAAAATGCACGCCAATATAAATATGACGGAAAATGAAATAGAAGATCTATCTCTAAATATAAAAAATGTAAAAAATATTATTGGTGAAAATAAAATAAAGAAAGTTATTTTTGTTAAAAATAAATTAATAAATTTTGTAACTTAAGTACATTAATCCATTATTAACATTTAATATATTTATATGGTTTATAAGAAAGAAATATTATTGCTCTCTATATGTTTTTTTGTTACTTCTTGCAGTATTGGTGAATTTAAGCAGTTTAAGTTTGATACAGAAGAATATTATTTTACATTTAATCAAAATATTCCTACTTTGTTGAAAGAGAAAATTATTTTTTTAAATGGTTCTAATAAGAATAATAATGATGAGAAAATTGAAGTAAATATTATTCAGTATAATCTGAGAACCTATGAAATTTATTCTGGGGCAGCATTAAGAGCTATCGAAAAAGAAATTAAAGCAACTTTAAGTTTTAGTGTAAAAAAAAATGCATCAATGCATATGAATCATAGTATGAATATGGATCATAAAATGAATTCAAAAAGTATAAATGTAACAAAAAGATTTAGTGCGATTGAATTAAATCCATTGGCTGAAAATCAAATGATTGAGTATATGGAAAAGGAAATAGTAAATGATCTAATTGATCAATTAATTTTAGAGGTCAATCTAATTGATTTGTGAATCTACATCGTTAGCAAAATATCTTGATAAGTCATCAAATATTTTCTTTTTATTTGGTTCAGAGATAATTCTTAAAAATGATTCAGTGAATCAAATTAATTCATTTCTTGAGGAGAGGGGTTTTACTGAAAAGAAGATAATTTCAGAAAATGACTATTCTAATATTAATAAAATAATTTTAGAGAACAGTTCCGGCACTTTGTTTGGCTCAAAAACTATAATAGAGATCAATCATTACAAAGGAAAAATTCCAAATGATATTCTTGGAATATTTGAGATAAAAGACATAGATAAAAAAGATAATATTGCAATAATTATTAAATCGTCAATTGAGAAAATAAATAAAGCTACTAAATGGGTGAAACAAGTAAATAATTCTTCTTTGATGATTGAGTGCAATAAATTAAGACCATTCGAGGAAAGAGCTTGGGTTAAAGATCAACTTAGTTTTATGTCAGATAAAGTTGCTGATAATTATTCTAATAGAATTATCAATATTTTTTCAAATAATTTGGTGGCACAACAAAACGAAATCAATATGTTGAAATTAACATATTCAAAAGAGGAAACAGTTAACAATTTAAGTTCTGAGAATGCAGACTTTTTACCATATCAATTAGAGGACAAAATTATTGAATTAGATACAAGTTACTCTCTTAGAATAATCAACTCAATTAAAAAAAATGATGCGCACTATGGGCCTTTGCTAGTATGGATTATTGGAAAAATTATCAATGTATGTATTGGAACAAATCAAGACAAAATGACATTAGAAAAATTGGGAGTATGGAAAAATAAAATCCCAAATTATTTAACTTTTATTAAAAAACACCCGCTCAAAAAAATGATCTTATTGCAAAAAAAAGTATATCAACTAGATTTGGCCTCCAAAGGGCTCGCAGGTATTACAAAAGATCAATTTTGGCAAGAGCTTGATAATATGATTATTGATTTAACTTCTAACTAAGAAAATTAGATGTAAATATATTATTACACTCTTTAAATAGTTTATGATCAATTTCAAGATTTGTTTTCTGATTAACAATTTCAACAACTTGAGCTAAACCCTTCGTTGAACTCGTTAACCAAATTGATTTAGCACCTAATAAATCATCAGCATTATAACTGCCCTCTTTAACCTTAATTCCTTTGGCTGTGATTTCTTTTATAAGCAGTTCTCTTGTAATTCCTGGAAGAATATTTTTAGAAAGTTTAGGTGTAAAAACACAATCATCATCAGAAAAAAATACGTTAGATGCGCCTCCTTCCGTAATAATATTATTTTTATGCATTATTACTTCATCACAACCTTTATCTTTCGCACTATTCATAGTCATTATATTGCCAAGTAATGATGTTGATTTAATATCACATCTTTGCCATCTTAAATCTTTGCATAACATAACCTTTAAGTTCTTTGACTTAAAAGAGTGAGGCAAAACGTAGCCAAATGTTTCTATTGAGATATCTTCCTCAAACATATGAGATCTAATGGGATCCACGCCACGGCAAACTTGATAATATACATATCCATCATTTAAATTGCTTTTATCTATGAGTTCAGTAATTTCTTTTGAAATTTCTTCTATATCTGCACAAAATGATAATGAATCACAGCTTTTCTTTAATCTTAAAATATGTTTTTCAAAAGCAATTATATTTGAGTTATAAAAAGGAATAACTTCATAGACGCTGTCAGAGAATGTATATGCCCTACTCAAAGGTGAGATTTTAATATTATCTAACGAATCAAATCTGCCATTAAAAACAGCATGAATATCCTTCATCTAACCTAATCCAAATAAACTAATTACCCAAAGTACAAACTTAGACCATAGTCTTCCAAAAAAACCTTTAGAATCTACATTTTCCAAAGCAATAAGGTCAGAGGTAGAGACTATTTTATCATTACTAATAATTTCTAATGTTCCTAACTTATCACCAATCTTGATTGGAGCTTGTAAATTATTTTTAACGTTGTAATTTACTTTTAAATTTTTGAAACTCGTTCTAGGCAAAGTTATAGATATATCATTCACCACTCCTAGACTTATGTTATCTGATTTACCACCCCAAATTTTTGCAATTGTATATTCTTTATTTGCATCAAAATATTTTTGAGTAGCATAAAATCTGAATCCATACTCTAACAATCTTTGAGTATCTGCAAAACTATTATTAGCTGTGTCACTACCTGCAACAACTGTTATGAGTCTCATATTGCCTCTTTTTGCAGATCCAATTAAACAATAACCAGCTGACGAAGTATGACCAGTTTTGACACCATCAGAAGTTTCATCTCTCCATAACAACTTATTTCTGTTGTATTTGTTTCCAGAAATGCCTCCATATTCAAATTCTTTTTCTTTGAATAATGAATATATGTCAGGAAAATTAGACATGAAATTAGATGTTAAAATTGCTAAATCTGTTGCAGAAGTTAAATGATTTGTGTCTGGGAGGCCTGTTGAATTTATAAATAGTGTGTCATTCATGCCCATAGCGCCAGCATAAGAATTCATTAAATCTACAAAACCCTCCTCTGTTCCGCCAACATATTCTGCGATTGCAACAGCAGCATCATTTCCAGACTGAATGATAATACCTTTTAATAAATCTAAAATACTCACTCTTTTACCAACTTCAATAAACATTTTTGAGCCACCCATTCTCCATGCTTTTTCACTAATTAAAACTGTGTCATCCAAACTTATAAGATTATTTTTAATCTGATCTGCAACTACATATGCCGTCATAACCTTTGTCATACTTGCTGGCTCAATAAGTCCATTAGAATTTGATTCTGCTATTACAGTATTTGTATTTGGCTCAATTAACATATAACTTTTTAAATTCAGATCAGGTGCATTTGGAACAAAGCTCTGTGCAAAAATAAAATTAGATGATAGTAAAATTAGTGCAAAAATATTCTTCATTTTTTTAACTCTTCTGATAAGTAATAAACTGCCATTGCATAAAAATGACTTCTATTATATTTGGTAATTGCAACAAAATTGTCATCACCAATAAAATAAATATCTTCTCCATTCTCATTAAAACTCAAAGGAATAAATTTTGAAAGTGAAACATGAGGTTTATATATATCTCTAACATTATTTAAAGAAGACTTAGTAACAATTTTTCCATTTCTTACCCAGCCATGAACTTTTAGATAATTCGCAACACTTCCAATAGAGTCCTCAATTGAATTGAATAAATCAACATATCCGTCTCCATCAAAGTCGATTGCATATGCGCGATAACTTGATGATATAAATTGGCCATATCCCATTGCTCCTGCATATGATCCTTTTACTGAGAGAATATCGAGATTATTTTCTCTTGTTAATAAAAAATATTTAATGAGTTCGTCTTTAAAAAATTTTGATCTTCTTGGGTAATCAAATCCTAAAGTTGTTAAGCTATCAATAACTCTATAATTGCCCATTATTCTCCCGTACCTTGTTTCTATTCCCATTATTGCAACAATTATTTCTTTTGGTACACCAAACTCTGCCTCGGCTTTTTCTAAAGTTTTTATATTATTTTGAATAAAATTTAGACCATTTTTTATTCTTTTATCTTCAATAAATAACTTTTTGTATCTATCCCAAGTCCAAGTAAACTCCGCTGGTTTTGAAATAGAGTCAATAATTTTTTGTTGTTTTCTTGCATCCTTTAGAACTCTCTCAACATAATTAGGATCAAAATTGTGGACTTCAACAAGTTCTTTTATGATTTTTTGAGATTCAGGATGATCATAGTATTCAGCAAAAATAAGATTAGCTACTAATAAATTAATAAATAATAAATACTTCATCTCTGCATTAACTTTTTGTGTGTTGCCATCGAAATTATAATTCCAAATGATATATAAAACGATAACAAAGATGAGCCACCCTTACTGATAAAAGGCAAAGGCATGCCAACTACTGGGATTATTCCAACAACCATTGAAAGATTTATAAATATTGTTGATAAGAAAAGTAAGCTCAAACCACCTATTGTTAGTCTGCAGAATCTATCTCGAGCATTAAGAGCTAAATATAAACATCTCAACAAAATAAAAAAAAATATTGAGAGTAAGATACATACTCCAACAAAACCAAATTCTTCCGCTATTACTGAAAATATGAAATCAGTTTCTGTCTCAGGTAAAAAATCTAAATGTGCTTGAGAGCCCATTTGATAACCTTTTCCCTGAATTCCTCCAGAACCTATTGCAATTTTTGATTGAGTTATATTCCAACCAGAGCCATATGGGTCTGAGGTTGGATCTAATAAAGTCAAAATTCTTTGTCTTTGAAAAGGTTCCAAAAAGTTATTCCAAATGAAAGGTAGTGATAAGACAAATAACCCGGATGAGACTCCTATAAATCTCCAACTTAATCCAGCTAAAAACAAAATATACAAACCTGCAATTAATATTACTATGCTAGTGCCTAAATCTGGCTGAATTCTTACCAAGTTTACTATGATAAGAATTAATGCAAGTGCTATTAATGTATTGAATAAGTTGATGGGTAAAGATTTATCATATAAATACGCTGCTAAAAATACTGGTAATGTTATTTTGATAATTTCAGAGGTTTGCAGGGTAAAAAATCCTAAATCTAACCACCTTTTGGCTCCGTTTACTTCCTTCCCAAAAAAAAGAGTTAAAAAAACAAAAATTATTGAACAAATCAAAAAAAATAGTGAATTACTTTTAAAAAAGTCAGGATCAGGTTGGCTGACAAGAAACATTAATACCAATCCAAAAATTACGAACACAGACTGTTTAATTGTGGTTTCTATATTTCCTTGAGAAGCGCTATATAGAAATACCAATCCCATAATTGAGAGCAATGTTATTGAAATAAATAAATACTGATCGAAATATATTTTATCTTTTAAAATTAACTTAAGTTTATTCATTCTTTTATTAAACTATTTAAAACAGCAATAGCAACAGGACCTGCCACAGAGCCGCCACTTTCTCCATTTTCTATGACAACACTAACAGCATATTCTGGATTAGGAATTGGTCCAAAAGCAATTATTATTGCATGATCACGTTGGCCTTCAATCTCACGTATTATTTGATAATCTTCTTTTGTTTCTGTGCTCACCAATTCAACAGTTCCCGATTTAGCTGCAACAATATAATCTTTAAGAGCTCTTAATCTTCCTGCTGTGCCTTTAGGATTTTCAATTACGCCAACCATGCTCTCGTGAATCTTTATCCAATCATTCGAATTTATATTTTTTGAAATATATGTATCCTTTTTAGGGTCTATACTATCTTGTACAAATGAGAATTTATTCAATTTACCTTTTGTTGCCAAAAATGCTGAATAGTACGCCAATTGCAATGGCGTTGCATTAATATATCCCTGTCCAACTCCCAAATTTACTGTGTCCCCTTTATACCATCCAAAATTATGTGTGTTCATTTTCCATTCTGGACTTGGAAGTAGTCCAATATCTGGCATGAAACAATCCTTGCAAATATTTTTGCCAAAGCCAAAATAAGATAAATGTTCCCTTAAGTCCTCTATTTCAGTTTGGTATGCTAGTGAGAAAAAGAAAGTATTAGAGCTTTCAATTATTGCATCCTGGAGATTGATTTCACCATGACCTCCTTTCTTCCAACCCCTGTAAATTCTTCCATCTTCAGGCAAAACAAAAAAACCTGGATCTTCAATAGTAGAATCCCAATCAATGAGTTTTTTTTTGAGACCAAATAAGCCAATTGCTGGTTTAATAGTCGATGCTGGAGAATATCTTCCCTGCGCAGCACGATCAAAGAAAGGCTTATCCTCATTAAGTACTAAATCATCAAAATCTTGTTTTGAAAGTCCATTTGCAATCTTATTAACAGAAAATGATGGAGAGCTTACATATGTGACAATAGCGCCATCGTCTATTTTTACAGCAACAACTGCACCTCTTCTATTGTCTAATTTATTGAATGCAACATTTTGACTTTTTATATCAAGTGACGTGAAAATATCTTCACCATTTATTGGTGGTATAGTTTCAATTTCATTAAGGATTCTTCCAGAAGCATTCACCTCATATGTTTTTTTGCCAAACTTTCCCCTCAATCTATTGTCATAAACATTTTCTATACCTGTTTTTCCGGTTATAAATCCATTTGAGTAGCTAAGTATTGATTCTTTTGGTCGCAGATTTTGTGAGATTAAGATTTCTTCAAGTTCTTCTTCGCTTAAACCTCCAATATAACCAATTGAATGCGAAAAAAGATATGGAAACAAATTTTCACGAGAGTACCTAACTGCTATTTGAAGTTCAGGAAACTTATAACTCCTTACCTCAAACTTAGCAATTTCTTTTGGTGTAAGATCTCTCTTTAAAACAAGCTCTCTATTTAGTTTCTTTTTAGAAGGAAAATTATCATTTATAGTTTTTATCTCAGAATCAGATAACTCAACAATTTTCTGAATATCCACAATTAACTTATCTATATCATCTAATGCAACAAGATTGGCAATTAAGTTATAGCTAGGAATATTATTAACGATGATTTCACCATTCCTGTCATAGATAATACCTCTTCTCGGTTGTATCAAAAATTCTCTAGTTTTATTTTCGAGCGAGGCTAATTCGTAGTCAGAATAACTCGATACTTGTAAAGTAAAAGTCTTGTAAATTAAATATAAAAATAAAATTCCAAAAAAAATATACACAAATAGTAATCTATTAAAGAAATTCTTTTTCTCTGATAATCTTTCGTTTAGATTAATCATTTATGGTATGGCATTTTATTCATTATCGTATGTGCCCTATAAATTTGCTCAACAAGAATCAACCTAAATAATCTATGTGGAAATGTAAGCAAAGATGCAGACAAAACCATATTTGAATTATCTTTTATTTCTTGTGACAATCCAAATGAACCACCTATGATAAAACATATATTTTTATATTTTTTTTGGCATCTCAATATTAATTTACTAAATTGGCTGCTATTTATTTGTTCTCCATTTGAATCACAGGCTATGACAAAATCTTTTTTCATAATTCTAGAAAGAATTAACTTTGATTCTTTTTTTATGACTTCTTGCTGGGAATATTTTGGGTTTTGCTGACTTTTTAAATTTATAAACTCTATATGCAAATTTTTTGGAAGCTGCTTGATAAAATATTCTATGTTTTTAGACTCTGATAAATTTAACTTATTTCCTATACTAATAATACGAATAATCATTAGATTTCTTTTTTTAAGAAAATATTCTCTCCCCAAAGACCCTCAAGATCATAAAAATCTCTTTGTTCTTGATTCATAATATTGATGACCACATCACCACAATCTACTAATATCCATCCAGATTCAACTTCACCTTCAACTCCTAGAATACTTAATTTATGTTTCTTTACGCATTCAACTAATTTTTCTGAAACAGACATTGCATGGCGATTTGATCTTGCAGTTGCTATGATAATTTTGTCTGCAAATGAAGAAATATTTTTAACATCTAAAGTAAGTAAATTTTCAGCTTTACTATCCACTAGACTTTCGTTGCAAATTTTTGAAAGACTTTTTTTTGACAAGATTAAATTGATATATTGAATTTTAAAAGTTACTTGTTGTTATACTAAATCAAATTATGAGAAAAAGGTAAGTAATTTTTGGAAATTCTATTAGAACAAATTATTGATCTTGTAGACGAATATAAGTCTGTTATATTTTGGCTAAGTTTGTTATCTTTTTTAATATTCATTTTTAGCTTAGTCAGCATCAAGTGGTTAGTATCCCTTATACCTATTGATTACTTTGTGTACAAAAAAAATTCAAAGTTTAAAACTAAATATCCTTTCATATGGTTAATTTCAATGATTATTAAGAACATAGTTGGTTATCTTTTAATAATTGGAGGCATATTAATGCTGGTTCTCCCTGGACAGGGATTATTCACGATATTTATAGGACTAATGATGAGTAACTACCCTGGGAAATATTATATTGAAAAAAAAATTATTGCCATTCCTAGTATTTTAAAAACCATAAATTGGCTTAGAAAACAATCAAATAAAGAACCTATTATTATTAATTAGAATTTAATTTGATGAAATTTCATCAATATATTTAGATAAGATTTTTAATCTTTGTGATGCATCAAATGCCTCAAGTAAGTTTTGTTTTGAGGTCCATGGAATTGGAATCAGGCCAGCAAGATGATAGGCCACAGAATCTGCAGAATTAAAGTCAACCTCAATTGGCATATCAACAATTCTTGGATGTTTAACCAGCTGATTCAATATATTTGTTATTTCTGGAAATTCTGCGAGTAATGCTTGATCATCTACCTCAGGATCAACTAGAGGATTGATTTCAGCAATATGCAAACCATCTTTTAATTGTATTAAGTTATTTACAACAACTTTATTTATTGATTTAACTGATATACCCAGTAGTCCATTTGGAAGATTATTAAAATCAATTATCTCAACATAAGATCCCTTTTTTGATATTTCAAAATCATCGATGCTATCAGTTGGTTTTTGAAAAACTATTACAAATCCTTGATTATTTTTCATACAATCTTTGACCATATTGATATATCTTGGTTCAAAGATTTGTAGATTTTGTATAGTCCCAGGAAGCGCAACTAAGCCTAATGGAAAAACTGGTAAATTATTTTTTTTCAAGATTTTTAATTATAGGTTTTATAAATTTTTGACTGTCTTTATTAGTCATAATTAGGATAATATCATACTCATAAATCTTTTTTTCTAAATTACTTAATAGTTCTTTTTCAGAGTCAAAAGAATTCTGAGTACTATAGTTTTTTTGGTAGTCAAGAATCAAAAATTCATCTAAAGATTCTAATGAGTCTATAAGATTTTCTTTGTGATATCCTGAAGACATAGTATTTGAACCTAATTCAACGATACCTAATATCTTTTGATTTTCGTGCTTGTCTCTAATTGCACTGCATGAAAGTTTTATCGCAGTTGGATGATGTGCAAAATCGTCGTATATTTTTATTTCTGAAGATTCTGTAACAAGTTCCATTCTTCTCCTAACGCCATTGAATGTTTGTAGAGATTTAATTGATTCTTTCTCAGAAACTCCTTCAAGCTTTGCAGCTAAAATCGAACAAACATAATTTTTAAAGTTATGTTCTCCAATAAGTGGAAGATTGGCTAATGAAAATATTTCATTGTCAATCCTTAATTCCTTTGAATTACAGTCAGCAAAAATCATTTCTGAATTAATTCCAATCTTATTACACCAAACACCCTCTTTAATAACATCTAAAGCATGGTTATCATCTTTAAAATAAATAATATTTCCAGAGCTTTTAATGGTCTTTATGAGATGATGAAATTGTCTTTTAATGTCGTTTAGATCATTAAATATATCAACGTGATCAAATTCTATATTATTTATGATTAAGTTAGTTGGACAGTAATGAATAAATTTTGATCGCTTATCAAAAAAAGCTGAATCATATTCATCTGCCTCAATTACAAAAATTGAATCTCGACCAAGACTAGCTGAGTTTTCAAAATTTTTAGAAATGCCCCCTACTAGATATCCAATTTCTTTCCCTTGTTCAAGAAAGATATGTGCAAGCATGTAAGAAGTGGTCGTCTTTCCATGAGTTCCAGAAACCGCAAAAACTTTTCTTTCCTTTAGCTCTTTCCCAAGTATTTCAGGACCAGAAACGTAGGGTAAATTTCTTTCTAAAATTTCTTCAACACATTCATTTCCTCTTGAAAGAGAATTACCAATTACATATAAATCCGCTTTAGGAAGAGATTTTTTTTCATAACCTTTAAAAGTTTTAATACCAATTTTTTCAATATATTCGGACATTGGTGGATAAAATTGAATATCGGTTCCAGATACATCATGACCTGATTCCTTAAGAATTTGTGCTAAACCTGCCATAAAGGTTCCGCAAATGCCTAGGATATGTATTCGCATATTAGTTATAATACGATACTTGGATTTTATTCAAAGCTAAAGCAGGGAAATAATGAGAAAAAATGCATTTTATGCTCAGTCAGGTGGAGTTACATCAGTTATAAATGCAACTGCAGCAGCATTGATCCTTGAAACAAAGAAACATAAATCAAAAATTAAAAAAGTCTATGCTGGTAAGAATGGTATTCTTGGGGCACTCAGGGAAGAATTAATTGATACGTCAAAGGAAAGTTTTTCAGCAATAAATTCATTAAAGTCTCGTCCTGGAGGTATTTTTGGATCGTGCAGGTTTAAATTAAAGAGTTTTGAAGCAAATAAAAAAGAATACTTAAGATTGGTAGAAGTTTTTAAAGCCCATGATATAGGTTATTTTTTTTATAATGGGGGCAATGATTCTGCAGATACAGCATTTAAGGTTTCTCAAATTAGTAAAAAGTTAGGTTATCCTATAAATTGTATTGCTATACCAAAAACCGTAGATAATGATCTGGCTGTTACAGATAGTTGTCCTGGATTTGGGTCTGCCGCAAAGTACATAGCTACCTCTGTTTTCGAAGCATCCTTGGATGTAGCTTCTATGTCTGAAACATCTACAAAAGTTTTTATTTTAGAGGTAATGGGTAGACATGCTGGATGGATGGCAGCATCCTCTGCTTTAGCAAGAAGTAAAAAAAATAATGCGCCTCACATTATTCTGTTTCCTGAAATAAGTTTTAATCAAACAAATTTCCTTAAAAAAGTAAAAGAAGTTGTCAAA
The DNA here is from genome assembly GCA_902525635.1 of uncultured SAR86 cluster bacterium. Classification (GTDB taxonomy): domain Bacteria; phylum Pseudomonadota; class Gammaproteobacteria; order Magnimaribacterales; family D2472; genus SAR86A. The sequence continues at coordinate 652 of CABZHV010000014.1, read as the reverse complement.
AATAAAGGTTATTGTGTAATTGTTGCATCAGAGGGAGTAAAAAATAGCAAAGGTAAATTTTTGTCAAAATCTAATACAAGAGATGCCTTTGGTCATTCTCAACTCGGAGGTGTTGCGCCTTACTTAGCTGGATTAGTTTCACAAAAGCTAAATTTGAAAAATCATTGGGCTGTATCTGATTATTTACAAAGAAGTGCTAGGCATATTTCTTCAACTACTGACTTAAATCATGCTGAAGCTGTTGGTATTCATGCAGTCAAGTATGCAATTAAGGGTATGAATAGTGTCATGCCTGTAATTGTTAGAAATAAAAATAAGAAATATTCATGGAAAATAGAGCCAGCTCAACTTTCAAAGATAGCAAATGCTGAAAAAAAGTTACCTTATTCATTTATATCTAAAAATGGTTTTGATGTTACACCAAGTGCAATTAAATACCTCAAGCCTCTCATTCAAGGTGAAGCTTTTCCAAAATTTAAGAATGGAATTCCTTATACACAAAATCTAAAATTAGTAGAAGTAAAAAAGAAACTTCCTACATGGAAAGGTTAGATTCTTTATTTAAATCGTCAATTATTTCACTTATAGAACTTTTTAGTAAGAGTTTATCATCATCATTTAGAAAATCTCCAATATAAACGTCCACACCTTT
>CABZHV010000013.1:0-22508 GCA_902525635.1 uncultured SAR86 cluster bacterium | reverse complement strand
AAACTGATATTGGTGAAGAAATTATTACAAGTGGTGAAATAAGTATAAAAGGAGTTTATTAATCATGATGCATTATGTAAAAAATATTTCTATTGATGCTGAAGTACCTGAAAATTTAAATGAGATAGTTTTTGGAGCTGGATGTTTTTGGGGTATCGAAAAAAAATTTTGGGATCTACCAGGTATATATCTTACCTCGGTCGGTTACTCAGGAGGAGATAAAGATAATCCTACTTATGAAGATGTATGTTACAAAAATACTAATCATGCTGAAGTTGTAAAAATAATATACGACTGCAAAGTAATAAGCCTGAGAGATCTTTTAACAATTTTTTGGGAGAGTCATGACCCCACTCAAGGAATGAGACAGGGCAACGACATTGGAACACAATATAGGTCTGTAATTTTTACAAACAACGAAAATGATCTTAAGGTTGCATTGGAATCAAAAAATATATATCAAAAAGAGCTTGTTAAAAATAATTTTAATAGCATAACAACTCAAATTGAGCCAATAAAAAACTACTTTCTAGCTGAGGAGTATCATCAACAATATCTTGCTAAAAATCCAAATGGATATTGCGGTATCGGTGGTACTGGATGCTCTTTCCCAATCAAATAATTTGTATATAATACAACTCGTTGCCACCTTAGCTCAGTTGGCTAGAGCAGTTGATTTGTAATCATCAGGTCGTCAGTTCGAATCTGACAGGTGGCTCCATAATTATATATTTGTCAACATATACTTTATTTAATAGTATTAGATATGAACTCAGAAATAGAATCTAAGAATGCTCAAGATGAATCGCTTAAGAAAGACTTTAGAGTTGGTCAGTACATATATGTAGCTATATATGTCTTCTTAATTATTTGTCTCGTAGTTTTCTATGGATAAAAATGGATCTCACTACATATATTATAGGTAATCTTGTTTTAATTGGTTTACTGTATTGGGTCGTCAAAAATAAAGATAATTAATTTCTATATCCATTAGGCTTTAATTTATTTTTAGTGTACCTTTCAGTCAATCTAGTCATTCGAGATGTTAAATCAATATCTTTGCCATTAATAAAAACTTTTTCAGGCATTGAGGATGGCTGCAAGGGATCTGCATCCCAAATTATTAAGTCTGCAACTTTACCCTGTGCAATTTGTCCCCTATTTCCTAAATTAAAAACTTCCACTGGAGCAAGAGTTAGTGCTTTTATAGCTCCAGCATATGTCATGCCATTAGCAACGGCCACACCAGCTCCATGCCTTATCCAATGATAGTTATGACTTCTAGGAGCATTAAAAATTAAAGTAATACCCATCTCTTCTAAATTTGCAGCTAACTCAATATTTGCAGCTAACTCATCAAATGATTCAGGAATATTATTAATTGGATTTATTATTAGCGGGATATTACTTTTTGCTATCTGATTAGCAACCAATCCAGCCTCTTGAGCTCCTTTAATTATAAGGTTTAAACCGTATTTATTTTTGAGGTCAATTAACTTTAATAAATCAGAAGCCCTATTAGCACTAATTATTAATGGGAGATCTTCGTTTACTAACTTATACAATGCTTTAAGATCTCTTGGATGAAGTTCCATAGTTCCTGCAATTGGAGAGTCATCAATTAGATCGGCAATATCTTTATAACTTTGCATTTCTTTTGAATCTAATGAGGAAGCAAATTCAAGCAAATCCTCCATAATTGCAAATGTCTCAGCTCTTGATTCGCCACCTGAACCACCTACTCTTCCAATCATCACTACATCCTTTGTACCATTTTTTTCAATATTACTATCTAGTACAAAATATGATCCAAGGCCTCCTATAGGACTTTTTGTATTTTGAGGAAGAGTAAGGGTTGATGTTATTCCATTTGATCTATTCCATGGAATTACAACCGAATTTGGATTAAATGCATCGTATATACTAAATCCAATTTGATACAAATCAGATGAATCATCTCTTGTGACACTCAATGCACCAATTTCGACAATCCCCATGTCAGTATCGGTAGATATGATCCCTGGAGTTAAAATTTTATCTGTAGCATCTATTACAACATCTCCACGAAGGTTAGTTGTTGTTACTCTTGCAATTTTGTTATCTTCAATTAAAACGTTACCAATAAATCCTTCATTATCTTTACCATCGTATATTGTTGCATTTTGAATAAGAATACTTTCAGAACTTAAAACTCCATTAAAAATTAACAAAAAAGCTAGAGCAAATCTATGTATGGAAATCATTATTCTTCAATCCTATTTTTATTTGGGCTTATTATTCCAACATCAAAATCACTTGATGGTTGAAAATCACTGTTTCTCTCGTAAGCAGTAGCACCGTCGATAAAAACCCTCTCAACAAGGGCATATACACTAAAAGGGTTTTTTGACCATATAACTACATCAGCATTTTTGCCTACTTTCAATGAACCAGTCTCTTCATAAATCCCTGCCGCTTTTGCAGGATTAGAAGTAATCCAATTCATCGCTCTTGCTTTGCTAATATTAAAACCAGCTCTAAGCCCAGCTGAAAGGGCCTTTGATGCTTCTTGATTTAGATGTTGAATACCTATTGCATCATCTGAATGAACAATAGCACAGCCTTTTCCACCAAGAGCTTGATCCACAATCGCTATATTTGCTTGAACCATATCATATGCTTCGTGTTTGAAGCCCCACCAGTCTGCCCATAAAGCTCCACATATATTATTTTCAGCTAATAAATCAGCAATTTTGTATGCTTCTACTCCATGATGAAAAGCAGTGATTTTATAATTAAACTCTTTTGCAATATTTATCATAGTGGCCATTTCTTCTGCTCTATAACAATGGTTATGAACTAAGATCTCACCTCGAAGAACTCCTGCTAAAGTATCCATTTCGAGATTTCTTTGTGGCTTATATGAAAGTTCTTTGGCTTCGTCTGACTTTTCTTCGTACTCAATTAATCTACTTAAATATGCCTCTGCTTCAATCCAAGATTTTCTGTAGCCCGCTGCATTTCCCATTCTTGTTGAGGGAGCTTGTTGTCTGTTTCCATAAACTCTTTTGGGATTTTCTCCACATGCCATTTTCAAAGAATGCGGAGCATCTGGAAACTTCATTGAATTAATAGTGTTCCTTTGTAAATTTTTTACAGTAACGCCTCTACCTCCAATCAGATTTGCTGATCCTGGAAGAATATGAAAAGCTGTCACACCACCTTTTAGAGCGAGAGCATACTGCGGATCTTGAACCCAAATTGAATGTTCTGCCCAAACGTCAGCAGTAACTGGACTTGTTGCTTCATTACCATCTGCACTTGTTGAAACTCCAGGAGCGGGATAGACACCCATATGGGAATGTATGTCTATTATTCCTGGTGTAATCCACTTATTAGTTGCATCAATAGTTTTGAAATTAGAACCTACTGGAAGGTCTTTTCCAATAGCAATGATTTGTCTATCTTGAATAAGAAGATCTGTTTGAAGAAATTCGTTACCCTCTCCATCATAAATATTTCCATTTTTAATTAAAATATTTTCTGACGGCAACGGCTCATATGTTGACTCAAATGGATCAGCATAGAACATGCCTACAAATGTTAAGAAAAGGTATTTTATTATTAGCTTAGTCATACAAGGGTAATATAATCTATAATAAATAAATTACAAAAAATTTATTTTATGCAGTTAAATTATTTTAATAGGCCTTACTTCGAGAATGGTGCTTTAAATAAAATTTCAGAAGTTTTAAGCATACACGAAATTAAAAATCCTCTAATATGCTCCGATCCAGGATTGTCTTCAATTGGCATGACAGATAAAATAAAAAGCCTTATATCCAATGATATGTCAATATCATTTTACGGAGAAACTCCTGCTAATCCTACAGAAAAAGCTGTAAATGATGCTTTAGAGTTATATAAAAAAAATGGTTGTGATGGTGTTATCGGATTTGGTGGTGGGTCGAGCATAGATTTAGCTAAAGCTGTAGCGCTTATGGCAAATCATGAAGGTAATCTTATAGATTATTCAGTTAATGAAGGCGGTTATGAGAAAATAAATGAGACCATTCCTATGATTGCTATTCCCACTACCTCAGGTACTGGAAGTGAGGTATCTGTTGGATCTTTAATTACGATGAACGATGGAAGAAAATTAATTTTTGCAAGCCCGCATTTAATGCCTACCGCAGCAATTTGTGATCCGGAACTCACATTTGGTTTACCGCCAATACTAACTGCCGGAGCAGGAATGGATGCTCTTACCCATTGCATAGAGGCGATTCTATCTCCGATTAATGATCCTCCTGCCGAAGCAGTTGGCATAGATGGAATTGAGAAAATTATAAAGGAAGAAAGTCTTATCAGAGCTTGTGAAGATGGTAAGGACAAGGAAGCAAGATGGAATATGATGATGGCATCTACTGAGGGTGCTATGGCTTTTTCAAAAGGCCTTGGAGCAGTTCATTCAATGAGTCATGCATTAGGAGCTAATCAAGAACTTAGACTCCATCATGGAACACTTAATGCAGTTATCTTGCCATCAGTATTAAGATTTAATCAATATCATGTTGGAAATAAATACACAAGAATTGCGCGTGCAATGGGAGATAAAGTGACAACTGATCTAGCAAATGAAATTGAGAAATTAAATGAAAAGATTGGAATGCCAACTAGCCTTTCAGAAATGGGTGTGACTGAAGATATGATTCCTCAGCTGGTTGCACATGCTGCAACCGATCCAAGTAATCTAACTACACCTAGGCTACCTTCAGTAGAAGAATGGGAAAAACTTTTTCTTGAAGCTATGTAAAAATAACTTGAAAAATTCGTTGATAAATGGTCTATTATGCTTCTAATAAAACATGAATAAAAAATATCTACTATATTCCTTTCTATTTATAACAAGCTTGTCAATTCACAGCTTTGCGGATCATCATGATCACTTCAGTTTTGAAGATGAGCATTTGGCGGAATGCCAAGCTTGTGAAGAAAATGTTGAAATTAAAATTGCTTCAACAAAAAATAAAAGCAATTTTTTAAAAAAAAAATCACCCGAAGCAAATCTTAACAATAGATTTGTAAGTCAAAAACATAAATCAAACCTATCAAGAGCTCCGCCTTTAAATTAGTTAATTAATAAATTTATTAACTAATTTTTCATATAAGGAGGAAGCATGAAAAAATTTTTAAACGCAGTTATTGTATTAATTGCATTTCATTCGATAAACATAACTTCACAAGATGAGGTTGAAGAAATAGTTGTTACATCAGCGTTTATTGATACAAGTGAAATTAATAATCCACTGTATATTATTGAGGGAACTGAATTCTCAGATGGAGCAACTACAAGTTTGGGTGATGCAATTGATGAGTATCTTGGTGTTTCAATTGCAGACTATGGTGCTGCTGTTGGACAACCAATTATTAGAGGTATGTCAGGCCCAAGAGTAAAAATACTTAAAAATGGCGTAGTGAACAGAGATGTGTCTGGTCTTGGTGTTGATCACTTAAATGACGTGGACTTGAATGATATTTCTCAAGTAGAAATTGTTAAAGGACCTTCATCACTTCTATATGCAAATGGGACCATAGGAGGAATTATCAATGTTGTTGATGATTTAATTTCAACTAAGAACTTTGAAATTCCTGAGGTTTCAGTTGGATATGAATCTCAATCTGTAAACGACGGAAATTCAGAATTTGTGAATTTAAAAGGCGATGTTGGCGGTTTTAATGTTAATTTTGGCTATAAAAATACTGATTTTGGAAACTATGATGTTCCCAGTGGTGCTGTAATTCACTCAGAGGAAGAGCATCATGATGAAGAAGGTCACGATGAAGATGAACATCATGATGATGAACATTCTGAAGAAGATTTAGGATACATAAATAATTCTGATTTTGCTGTAGAGGCAACAAAGTTCGGTGTATCTAAAGTAACAGACTGGGGCTATATTGGCTTTGGAATTGATAATCTTGAAAGTGTTTATGGTATTCCCTTTCATGGCGACGAGCATGGAGATGAGCATGGAGATGAACATGGTGATGAAGAAGAGCATGAAGAGCATGGTGAGGAAAGAATTTTTTCCACTACTGATTCTGAGACTTTTTCTATCAGAGGTTCGTACAATGTAAATGGAAATCTTGTTAATAAAGTTGACTTTACATATCGAGATTCAGATTACTCTTTAACAGAGGCTCATGCTGAAGAAGAGCATCATGAAGAAGAGGGACATGAAGAAGAAGAAGAGCATGAAGAACATGCTCCAACCGTCTTCATGAATGAGGCTGTTGAGTATGGTGCTACTTTTGATATTTCAAATGACTCTTCAACTCAGAAGGTTGTTGTAAATTTTGTCGATGAAGATAATTCTATTGTTGGCGAAGAAGCATTCATGAATCCTGCAAATAGTGAAGAATTCACAATTGGTTATTACTTAAGTAAAGACCTTGGATCATTTGATCTTGATTTAGGTTTTAGATTGGATCAAATTGAAAGAAGTGGAAGTGTTTCTGAGGAAGAACATGGAGATGAACATGGAGACGAGCATGGTGATGATCATGGAGACGAGCATGGAGATGTTGATTATTACAATATAGATGATACAACAAGTAGTTTTGCTATAACTCTTGGCAGAGACCTAAGTGATAATCTTGGTGTGAGTCTTGGATTTGCAAGTGTTGAAAGACTTCCATCTTCAATTGAGCTCTTCATGAATGGACCTCATATGGCAACAGGAAGATTTGAAGTCGGTGATCCAAATCTAAACAGTGAAACTTCAAATAACTTTGATATCACTTTTAATTTTGATAATGGTGATTTCTATGCTCTCGCAAGTTTTTATATTACTGATGTAGATAATTACATTGCTCTAATAGATGAAGAAGATGATCACATGGATGAAGATGAGCATCATGAAGACGAAGATGAGCATCATGAAGGTGAGGATGAACATCATGATGACGAGCATGATGATCATGGTCATGGTAATTTAATTCATGCTAACTACATGCAAGAAGATGCTGAGTTTGACGGATATGAGATTGAATTTGGAAGAAGTTTTGATCTTGGCTCAGGTGAACTTGCTTTATCTTTCGGAAGAGATGTTGTAAATGCTGAATTCGCAGATGGACATTACGTACCAAGAATTAATCCAGCAAGAAACATATATTCTTTAGTCTATACTCAAGATGATTTGCTCTTTAAGCTGATGCTAAAAGATGTTGAAAAGCAAAATGATTTTGGTGAGGGTGAGACAGCAACTGATTCTTATCAAATGCTTAACACAAGACTAACCAAAACATTTAAAGGAATGGGCGAAGGTGAATTAAAAGTTTCGCTTTTCGCTAACAACCTTCTTGATGAAGTTGCCAGGAATCACTCTTCTTTTGTGAAAAATGAAGTTCCTCTTCCTGGAAGAAACTATGGATTTAAATTTAATCTAACCTTCTAATATCATATTATAGAAATAAAACTGGCCCAAATTTGGGCCAGTTTTTTATGTTAATTAAAACCTTTATAATCTTTTTAAATAAAGCACTATAATCACCAATATGCGACTAAAGATAACAATCTTTTACTTTTTAATATTTTCTTTATTTTTTTACTCAAATGAAATTGAGGAAGTAGTTGTTACAGGGACACTTCTGAAAGATGCAGAAAGTGATTTATCCCCTGTTCAAGTTATTAATGAGAGTAATTATAAAAATTTTAATATCACAAACATTGGTGAAATAAGTAAATATTTGAACGTAAGCTCAGGATCTAGATTTCAAACAAATGCTCTTGAGGGAGTTGATCAGGGAATGTCATCAATCACCTTAAGAGGTTTAGATGCTTCTGCAACCTTATTACTACTAAATTCTAAAAGACATACTTTTTCAGGAACACCGTCCAATAACGGAAATGGCTATATTGATGCAAACATTGTTCCAGAAATTGCTATTGAAAAAATAGAAATTCTAAAAGAGGGTGCAACATCAATTTATGGTTCAGATGCAATTGCTGGAGTTATTAATTTTTTTACATTTAAAGAATTTGAAGGATTTAGGATTAAAGCCGGTAAACAGTCAACAACAAACTATAGTCAAGATGATGATAGTTTTGGTATTTTGTTTGGAACAAAAATCTTAGATGGAAACCTCGTAATTGGTTTCAATGCCCTTGAGAGATCTCCTCTATCTGCAAACGAAATAGATGGAATTGCTGAATTGGGATTAAGTGGTCTTGGTAAAACCTTTAAGGTGCTTGGTCCTGATAATGTTTCATCTGGGCTTTATGCTGGAGTTTATCCAAAGACAAGTCAATTTGTTCCAGATCCAAATTGTGAGGATAATGGCGGAGTTCTTGATGGAAGTTTTTGTAGATTTTTATATGGTGAAAGATTCAATATTGTAAATGATGAGAGTCATCAAAAAATTTATTTGAATTTTTCAAAAGAAACGGAGGCTTTAAAACATAATTTCCATTTCATATCATCTAAAGTTAATGTAAACGATAATCCTCAATCTCCCTCATACCCTGCTCTTCCTTTTTTATCAAGAAACATTGAGTCTGGTGAGGGTGGTAGTCCTTTTAATGTTCCAGTTGTTTGGTATGGCAGACCGCTTGGTTCAGAATTCAAGTCACCCTTCTCACCAAAAGACATTGAACAATTTAACATTAATTACAGTCTTTCTTTTTTGATCAATAAAACAACTGATGCTGAGATATCTATAACTATGAGTGAGCACTCTAATGATCATTTTAGACCCGACATCATTGATTCAAGGTTTCTTGCTGCTATAAAAGGAAATGGTGGTCCTAATGGAAATCTTACTTGGAATATATTTGATTCAACTCAAAATCCAAAATCTCTTATTGATTATGTTAGAGGTGCAGAAGTTTCATCAAAAGTGGCTGACCTAATTTCTATAGACGGAATATTTAATAGAAAATTAAAAAATCTTAATTTAGCTTATGGGTTTCAACTTAATAAAGAAAGTTTAGATATTTATTATGATGAAGTCAGTAGAGCTGAGTTTGATAGAAATGGAAGGTTAGTAAAAACAGCTGACCTTTTCTTTTTGGGTGGGGGAATTAATTTATCAAAATCAAGGACTAGCAATGCTTTATTTCTAGAAATAGAAAAAAATATTCAAGAAGCTTTAGATGTAAGAATTGCAGCAAGATATGAGTCTATGAAGAATGAATCATCATTTGATCCAAAGATTTCATTGAAATATAAAGCAGCTGAAGCTCTCACAATACGATTTTCCAAAGGAACTGCGTTTTCTGCGCCATCTATGGCACAAATGTTCTCAAGTGAAATTAATCTTGGAAGCGTAAGAGATATTAATGATTCGGTTTTTGTAAGGCAGGCTTCAACAGGTAATCCAAATTTGAAGCCAGCTACCTCAACAAATTCAAATATTGGACTTATATTTAAAAGAAATGATCTTAGAATTAGCTTAGATGTTTGGGAGATAAAATATGAAGATAGAGTCGAGGTCGAAAGTGCACAAGCAATATTATCTTCAAATCCCTTTGGGCCAAGTATTACAAGAAATGAATTTGGTGATCTTATAGGAGTTACAACCACCTACTTCAATGAGGATAATACTTTGATAAATGGGATTGATTTTCAAATACAATATCTTATAAATTTAAAGCAGAGTGATCTGTCTATAAATTTAATGGGCACTAATCTGTATGACTTTAAAACTCCTAGTCTTACAAATCAAAACTTAATGGTTAATCGAGTTGGAAAGTTTAATTTTGATAATCATACTTTTTCTCTACCAAAGAAAAGAATTAATTCTTTTGTAAGCTGGAACTTCAAAGACTTAAGCTTAAGCTTAAACTCAAGATACTTGGATGGATATGTTAATGAAAGAGTCATTACTGGATTAGGGCTGACTTATGGATATTCCAATCATGTTAAATCTTTCTTTATTCATGACATATCTCTTAAAAAAAAGCTTTACGTCTCGAATGGTAATATAGATTTAAGATTATATCTCTCAAATATATTCGATAAATCTGCTCCAAGGCTATATGATGCACCTGATTTTAGTTTTGATACGAGATTACACGATCCCAGAGGAAGAATTCTAGGATTAAATGTTGAGTATAATTTCTGATTTTTAAAAGTCTCAAGAATATGGATAACCTTACTAATTCTATAGAACAAGTAGTTCAAGAAAATGTTTTGCCACATGAATGGTCAAAAGAAGTTCTTGCTGAATTAAAAAACTTAGAAGTAAAAAATAATAAAAGAGATGATTTAAGAAAAATCCCATTTGTAACTATTGATGGAAAAGATGCAAAAGATTTTGATGATGCGGTTTTTTGCGAATTCAATAAAGACGGTTTTGATCTTCAAGTGGCAATTGCTGATGTTGCTGAAATTGTTGAACAAGATTCATCAATTGACAAAGAAGCTCTATTAAGAGGAACTTCTATTTACTTCCCTAAAAGAGTTATTCCAATGCTTCCTGAAGAGATTTCAAATAACTTATGTTCATTAATTCCAAGTGAGGATAGGAATGTTTTGGTTTGTAAAATTAATTATAATAAAGATGGCGAAATTAATTCATATGAGTTCTCAGAAGCTGTAATAAATTCTCATAAAAGATTTACTTACAACGAGGTTGAATTTATAAAGCAAAATAAAGATATTAATCTTAGCGCTGAAATTCTTCGCTCATTAGATGCCCTTGAAAAACTTACAAAACAACTTCTTTATAATCGATCAAAAAGATATGCACTTGAAATAGAATCTTCGGAACCAACTCTTTCTTTTGGAAGTGAAGGGAATATTTCAGAAATATTTGTTCCAAAAAGACTATTTGCTCATCAAATGATTGAGGAAGCGATGATATCCGCAAATATCTGTGCTGCTAAATTCATAAAAAAATATTTTGGTTTTGGTGTTTATAGAATTCATGAAGAACCTGAGAGTTTGAAACTCGAAAACTTGAAAAAATTTTTTTCTTTAAAGGGATTATCAACAAATTCACCTTCAAATACGTTAGATATGATTAATAGCTTTATTAAACATGTGAATAAAGATGAGAAAAATAAAATAATGAATGTTTTAATTCTTCAATCGCTGAAGAGAGCTTGTTACTCAACTAAAGATGTTGGACACTTTGGACTTCAATTAAAAGAATATTCTCATTTTACTTCTCCAATAAGACGATATCCTGATTTAATATCTCACAGGCTAATCAAAAATGTCCTTAACAAAAAACAACTGGCTTACAATCAAGATGATCTTGAAATGATACTTAATAATCTATCAGAATTAGAACAAAGGGCAGAAAAATCTTCAAGACAAGTTATTCAAAGACTAATATGTCATCATCTCGAAGGTTCGATTGGAGAAGAATTTACTTCAATAGTTGTTGGAATTGCCGAATTTGGACTTTTTTGTGAAATTGAAAATCATTTTATATCAGGCCTAGTTCATGTATCTGATTTAAGTCGTGACAGATATGTTTTTGATAAAGAAGCAAATATACTAAAAGGAAAAAGAACGGGGAGGACTTTTAGAATTGGTCAAAAAATAGATGTTCAGCTTGTGAATGTAATACCTGAAGAAAGAAAGATTGTTTTAGTACCAAAATAGCTATGAGTAAAAAAATTCATAATAAAAGGATCGGATTTCATAGCATTGAAAGTATTATCAAAATTAATCCTCATAAAATTAAAAAATTGTTTGTGCCCTATTCTCGTGAAGATAAAAGAATAGTTAATTTAATAAATCTTGCTGAAAAAAATGGAATTAAATGTCAGATATCAAAAAAACTTAAACAAGAGCCTGAGGCAGAAATAATAAATGAAAACAATCTAGGCTTTAAAGATTTAAAAATATTCTTAAAAAATTGCAATAAAAAACTAAATCTATTAATACTCGATAATGTTATCGATCCGAGAAATTTGGGCGCATGCATAAGATCTGCTGCGGTATCTGAAGTAGATGCATTAATAATTAACAAGTATCACTGTGGTCCATTGAATGATGTTGCTCATTCAGTATCATCAGGTGGAGCAGAATATATAAAAATATTTTTTGTATCAAATCTAGTAAATTGTATTAAATATCTTAAAGATATAAATATTAATATACTTGGTCTAAGTGAGCATGCAGAGAAAGACTATAATGAGATTGATTATAGAGAGAATACTGCATTGATAATGGGTTCAGAAGAAGGTGGTATCAGAAAAAAAACACAAGAAAATTGTGACCAAATGATAAGACTAAGTACTAATAAAAATTTTAAAAGCTTTAATGTTTCAGTTGCAACTGGGATAATATTGTCAGAAATATCAAGACAAAGAAAATGTTAAAGCAAAGAACATTAAAAAACTCAATCAAAGCTGTAGGGATTGGCCTTCATACAGGTAAAAATATTAATATGGAGTTAATACCCTCTGAAATTGATACTGGAATTAACTTTATCAGAACAGATATAGATGAAAATCTAGTTATCCCAGCAATAGCAGAAAATGTCGGAGATACAAGTCTTTCAACTGCATTAGTTAAAAATGGAGTAAAAATATCTACCATTGAACATCTTTTATCAGCGATTGCTGGGCTAGGTGTCGATAATTGTTTGATTAAAGTAGACGGTCCTGAAGTTCCTATTATGGATGGTAGCTCTAGTCCTTTTGTTTTCTTAATACAATCTGCAGGTCTTGAAGATCAAGAAGCTTTAAAGAAATTTATAAAGGTTAAAAAAGAAGTGACTGTTACCAGGGATGATGCATATGCCACTATAAAACCATTTGATGGATTTAAAGTTTCCTTTAAGGTTGATTTTGATCATCCTATTCACAAACAGCTTCCTTCTGAATCCATAATAGATTTTTCATCAACCTCATTTGTTAAAGAAGTTTGCAGAGCTAGGACTTTTGGATCAATGAGTGAAGCTGAAATGTTAAAATCTAGAAATTTGGCTTTAGGTGCCAGTGTTTCAAATGCAATTGTATTTGGAGAGGAAGAAATTTTAAATGAAGAAGGTCTAAGATTTAATGACGAAATTGTGAAGCATAAAACTCTTGATGCTATCGGTGATCTTTATTTATTGGGTGGAAATTTGATTGGAGAGTTTTCAGGATACAAGTCAGGGCATGAACTTAACAATAAGCTTTTAAGAAAAATTATTGAAGATGATGATGCTTATGAAACAGTTGAATTTGAAAATTCTAAAAATGCCCCAATTTCTTATGTAAGGCCACCATTTGGTGATGTTTAATAAACATTCATTTCAAATTACAAAATGTTAAGTTTTTTCTCTAATATTTTCGGAACAAATAACGACAGAATTCTCAAAAGAATGTCAGTCTTAGTTAATAAAGCGAATGAGTTAGAAGAGGAATTATCAAACAAGCCAGATACTTATTTTAAAGAACTAAAAAATTTACTTTCACAAGATTATAAAGATAGCAATGAGGACATTTACTCAATACTACCTCTAGCTTTTGCTGCAGTAAGAGAAGCTAGCAAAAGAACGCTTGGATTAAGGCATTTTGACTCACAGATGTTAGGTGGGATTTCTTTAGCAGAAGGAAATATAGCGGAAATGAAGACCGGTGAAGGTAAAACTTTAGTTGCAACTCTTCCAGTCTTTTTAAATTATGTAATTGGAAATAAAGCTGTAATTGTGACTGTAAATGATTATTTAGCAAGAAGAGATGCAGAATGGATGAGACCAATATATGAATTTTTAGGACTTAAAGTAGGTATAGTAAATTCAAATCAACAAACTAATGAAAAAATTTATGCATATGATTCTGATGTAATTTATGCCACAAATAACGAGCTGGGGTTTGATTATTTGAGAGACAATATGGCTCGTTCAATTGAAGAGAGGGTTCAATGCTCTCTGGACTTTGCAATTGTGGATGAAGTTGATTCTATATTAATTGATGAGGCAAGGACCCCATTGATTATTTCTGGTCCAACTTCTGAGACATCAGATTATTACAGGCAAATAAGAAAATTCATTCCTCATCTAAAGAAACAAGAAAGAGAAGAAACTGAAGAGGAGCCATTAATGGATGATGAGAGAGGTCATTATTTGATTGATGAAAAAAATAGAAGTATTGAATTAACAGATGACGGTTATATTCTTGTTGAAGATTTATTAAACCAGTCGAATATGCTTGGAGAGTCAGATGGTCTTTATACCTCCTCAAATTTAAAAATTATGAAATTTGTTCAAGCAACTTTGAGAGCAAATTTTTTGTTTCAAAAAAATGTTCATTATCTTGTTAGGAATAATGAAGTCCTTTTGGTTGATGAGCATACAGGAAGAACGATGCCTGGAAGAAGAATGAGTGAAGGTGTGCATCAAGCACTAGAGTGCAAAGAAAACGTTCCAATTCAAAGGGAGTCGCAGACCTTAGCTTCTACAACATTTCAAAACTTTTTTAGACTTTTTAAAAACTTGTCAGGAATGACTGGAACAGCTGACACTGAAGCTGTTGAATTCAAACAAATATATGGTTTGGATGTTGTAATAATACCTACAAATGTTCCTATGATTAGAGATGATCTTAATGATTTAGTTTTCCTTTCCGAAAAGGCTAAATATAAAGCTCTTATAGAAGAAATAGAGACCTTAAGACAAAAATCAGCTCCAATCTTAGTGGGAACTGTATCTGTAGAATCCTCAGAACAAGTATCAAAGCTATTAAATGAAAAAAATATTTCACATCAAATTTTAAATGCAAAACAACATGAAAAAGAAGCTGAAGTTATCGCTAATGCTGGCAAGCCTGGAATGGTTACAATTGCAACAAATATGGCAGGCAGAGGAACTGACATTGTATTAGGTGGTAAAAAAGATGATCAATCTGTCGATGAGTGGAAAAATAATAATGAAATTGTTATTAAGGCAGGAGGTTTGCATATTCTTGGAACTGAAAGGCATGAATCTAGACGAATTGATAATCAGTTGAGAGGCAGGTCTGGTAGACAGGGTGATCCAGGTTACTCGAGATTTTTTCTATCGCTTGAAGATGATTTATTAAGATTGTTTATATCGGATAATAGAAGAGCCCTTTTTGAGCGGATCGGCATGGGTGATGATCATATTGAACATAAAATGCTTTCAAGAGGAATAGAAAATGCTCAAAAAAGAATTGAAAATAGAAACTTTGATGCAAGAAAAAATCTTCTTGAATATGATGATGTATCAAACGACCAAAGACAAGCAATCTACTCGCTTAGAAATCAGTTATTAGAAGAGCCTAATATAAGTGAAACAATTCATGAATTAATTCAATCAGAGTTTAGAAGAATTTCTAACTTATATGTCCCAGAAGAATCGATTGAATCACAGTGGAAAACAAAAGAATTACAAGATTTTTTACTAGTTAACTACGGAATTGGTAACGATATTCATGATAGAGTTCAAAAAGATAAAAATTTAATTCCTCATACTATATCGGATCTTATAGTCAGTAACTCTATGGAAGTTTATAAAACAAAATATGAATCATTTGGTGAAACGAGACTTCTGCTGGAGAAACAAGTAATGTTGCAGGTCTTGGATGTTCATTGGAAAGAACATTTATCTGAAATTGATCATCTCAGAGGAAGTATTGGGCTTAGAGCATATGCACAAAAAAATCCTAAAAACGAATTCAAACAAGAAGCATATTCCATGTTTGAGTCAATGCTTGATGCAATTGATGCTGAGACTGTAAGAGCCTTATTTTCAATTGATATTGTTTCAAAGGATCAACTTGAAGATATCAAGCAAAAAGAAAAAAAAGAAACAGAAATGATTTTAAAAAAGCCAGATGTACCATCAAATTTTGGAGAAAATAATAAAAATACTTCGAGTCCAACTGTTCCAGCAGTTAGGGAGCAAGCTAAAATTGGAAGAAATGAGATAATAAAAATATCTAATGGTGAAGAAACAAAAGAGATTAAATACAAAAAGGCAAAGCCAATGATTGATTCAGGTGATTGGAGAATAATTTAAATACGTTTTAATCTTCGTAGAAATCTTCAGATTTTGCAGGTCTTGATATTATATTTTCTTCATTAGCCCATGTTCCAAAATCAATCAGTTTACATTTTTGTGAGCAAAATGGCCTATAAGAATTATCCTTTGAATTTGAACATTCCTTTTCACATCTTGGACACCTATGCATCAATATTAATACCTAATAATTTTTGATGAATTTGTATAACTTTTAATCTTAAATCTTCAATCGATGAATCATTTAGAATAATAAAATCTGCTATAGAATTTCTTTCATTCCTTGATGCTTGTGTTTTTATAATGCTTAAAATATTTTCTTTTGATTTGCCGTCTCTTTTACTGGCTCTCTCGATTTGTTCTTGTTCATCACAGTCTATTACTATTATTTTTTCATACAAGTTTGAAGATTGAGTTTCATATATAAGTGGGGCCATTACAATTTTGTATATGCTCTTGGATTGTTCAGTAAAATTTATTATCTCCTCTCTTACCAATGGATGGATAATTGATTCAAGGCTCATCTTTTTTTCTTTGTCATCAAATATTGTAGTTCTAAGTAGTTCTCTGTTTACATTACCTTTTTTATCAATAAATTCATTTCCAAAACTTTTCACGAAAAGTTTTCTCGCTTTTTTATTTGTATCTAATATGTTTCTTGAAATAAGATCAGCATCAATAACATCTATTCCTAATTCAGTAAAAAAATTTCCTACTACAGATTTACCTGATCCAATACCGCCTGTTAATCCAATAATCATTTAATTAATTATAAACATAGACATAAAAAAAGGCTCTTAGTTATTGCTAAGAGCCTAAAATAAAAAGCCTGACAATTTCCTACTCTCACACAGGGAGACCCTGCACTACCATTGGCGTTAACTCGTTTCACTTCTGAGTTCGAGATGGGATCAGGTGGTACCAAGTTGCTATTATCATCAGGCAAACTGGTATGTAATATTTAATCACTTGCAATTTATGAATTTTATGAAACCCTTCTTAAGGTTACATGATCAAGCCTCACGAGTTATTAGTACAAGTTAGCTCAACGCCTCACAACGCTTACACATCTTGCCTATCAACGTCATAGTCTATGACGACTCTTTAGGAGACATAAAGTCTCTGGGAGATATAATCTTGGGAGAGGCTTCCCGCTTATATGCTTTCAGCGGTTATCCTTTCCGAACATAGCTACCCGGCAATGCCACTGGCGTGACAACCGGAACACCAGAGGTTCGTCCAATCCGGTCCTCTCGTACTAGGATCAGCTTCCCTCAAATCTCCAAACGCCCACAGCAGATAGGGACCGAACTGTCTCACGACGTTCTAAACCCAGCTCGCGTACCACTTTAAATGGCGAACAGCCATACCCTTGGGACCTGCTCCAGCCCCAGGATGTGATGAGCCGACATCGAGGTGCCAAACACCGCCGTCGATATGAACTCTTGGGCGGTATCAGCCTGTTATCCCCGGCGTACCTTTTATCCGTTGAGCGATGGCCCTTCCATACAGAACCACCGGATCACTAAGACCTAGTTTCCTACCTGCTCGATCCGTCGATCTCGCAGTCAAGCATCCTTCTGCCTTTATACTCTTTGCACGATGTCCGACCGTGCTGAGGATACCTTCGTACTCCTCCGTTACTCTTTGGGAGGAGACCGCCCCAGTCAAACTACCCAGCACACACTGTCCCTGATCCAGATAATGGACCTAGGTTAGAACTTCAATTTTACAAGGGTGGTATTTCAAGGACGACTCCACTAAGACTAGCGTCTTAGCTTCAAAGTCTCCCACCTATCCTACACAAATAAAGTCAAAGTCCAGTGTGAACCTGTAGTAAAGGTGCACGGGGTCTTTCCGTCTAGCTGCGGGTACACTGCATCTTAACAGCGAATTCAATTTCACTGAGTCTATGGTGGAGACAGTGTGGCCATCGTTACGCCATTCGTGCAGGTCGGAACTTACCCGACAAGGAATTTCGCTACCTTAGGACCGTTATAGTTACGGCCGCCGTTTACCGGGGCTTCGATCAAGAGCTTCGCATAAGCTAACCCCATCAATTAACCTTCCGGCACCGGGCAGGCGTCACACCCTATACGTCCTCTTACGAGTTTGCAGAGTGCTATGTTTTTAATAAACAGTCGCAGCCACCTGGTATCTTCGACCACGTTGAGCTCTAAGAGCAAGTCTTGTCACCAAACGCGGCGCACCTTCTCCCGAAGTTACGGTGCTATTTTGCCTAGTTCCTTCACCATAGTTCTCTCAAACACCTTGGTCTACTCGACCTAACCACCTGTGTCGGTTTAGGGTACGGTTTCTTACAATCTGAAGCTTAGAGGTTTTTCCTGGAAGCATGGTATCAGCCACTTCCCACTTAATAAGTGGTCGTTATAAGTTCTCAGCCTTAGTATTCCGGATTTACCTAAAACACCAGCCTACAACCTTAAACACGGACAACCGTCGCCGTGCTGACTTAACCTTCTCCGTCACCCCATCGCAATTGTAAAAAGTACAGGAATATTAACCTGTTTCCCATCGACTACGGCTTTCGCCCTCGCCTTAGGGGCCGACTCAACCTGCCTCGATTAGCGTTGGACAGGAACCCTTGGTTTTTCGGCGAAGAGGTTTTTCACCTCTTTGATCGTTACTCATGTCAACATTCGCACTTCTGATACCTCCAGTTCGCCTCACAGCTTACCTTCAGCGGCTTACAGAACGCTCTTCTACCATCTTGAAACAAGATCTGTAGCTTCGGTTTATGATTTAGCCCCGTTATATCTTCCACGCAGGCCGACTCGACTAGTGAGCTATTACGCTTTCTTTAAAGGGTGGCTGCTTCTAAGCCAACCTCCTAGCTGTTTGTGCCTTCCCACATTGTTTCCCACTTAATCATAATTAGGGACCTTAGCTGACAGTCTGGGTTGTTTCCCTCTCGACTACGGACGTTAGCACCCGCAGTCTGTCTCCCGTGCTCATACTCATAGGTATTCGGAGTTTGCATCGGTTTGGTAAGTCGGGATGACCCCCTAGCCGAAACAGTGCTCTACCCCCTATGGTAATACACGAGGCACTACCTAAATAGTTTTCGAAGAGAACCAGCTATCTCCGGGTTTGATTAGCCTTTCACTCCTATCCACAGCTCATCCCCTCATTTTTCAACATAAGTGGGTTCGCGCCTCCAGTCGATGTTACTCGACCTTCACACTGGCCATGGATAGATCACCCGGTTTCGGGTCTAATCCTAGCAACTAAACGCCCTATTAAGACTCGGTTTCCCTACGCCTACCCTAAATGGTTAAGCTTGCTACTAAAATTAAGTCGTTGACCCATTATACAAAAGGTACGCCGTCACAGAACAAGTCTGCTCCGACTGCTTGTAAGCACAAGATTTCAGGTTCTATTTCACTCCCCTCGCCGGGGTTCTTTTCGCCTTTCCCTCACGGTACTGGTTCACTATCGGTCAGCATAGAGTATTTAGCCTTGGAGGATGGTCCCCCCATATTCAGTCAAGATTTCACGTGTCCCGACCTACTCGATTTCACTTAAATTAGTCTTTCACATACAGGGCTATCACCTACTATGGCTAAACTTTCCAGAATATTTTGCTGGACTAAAATAAGCTTAAGGGCTGTTCCAGTTTCGCTCGCCGCTACTACCGGAATCTCAATTGATTTCTTTTCCTCTAGGTACTTAGATGTTTCAGTTCCCTAGGTTTGCTTCTTATACCTATGTATTCAGTATAAGATAATATACTTATGTATATTGGGTTTTCCCATTCGGAAATCCTCGGATAAAAACTTGTTTACCAACTCCCCGAGGCTTATCGCAGGTTACCACGTCCTTCATCGCCTTATGCTGCCAAGGCATCCGCCTTGTGCTCTTCCTTTACTTGATCATATAACCTTAAAAAGGTTATTTAATTATTGAGAGTACTTAATAAAAATATTAACTACTTTTTAATTTGCAGTGATCTTATGTATATAAATATACATAGAAAATTACATACCATTTATTTTACAGAACTAAATTCTAAATATTTGATTACTCGTGTGGGCGTTAAAAACACATTTTTCGTTAAGGAGGTGATCCAGCCACAGGTTCCCCTACGGCTACCTTGTTACGACTTCACCCCAGTCATGAAGCACACCGTGGTAAACGCCCTCCCGAAGGTTAGACTATCTACTTCTGGTGCAATCCACTTCCATGGTGTGACGGGCGGTGTGTACAAGACCCGAGAACGTATTCACCGCGACATGCTGATTCGCGATTACTAGCGATTCCGACTTCATGGAGTCGAGTTGCAGACTCCAATCCGGACTACGAAGAACTTTATAGGATTAGCACCACCTCGCGGCTTAGCGTCCGTCTGTATTCCCCATTGTAGCACGTGTGTAGCCCTACTCGTAAGGGCCATGATGACTTGACGTCGTCCTCACCTTCCTCCGGTTTATCACCGGCAGTCCCCTTATAGTTCCCGACCGAATCGCTGGCAAATAAGGGTAAGGGTTGCGCTCGTTATCCGACTTAACGGAACATCTCACGACACGAGCTGACGACAGCCATGCAGCACCTGTATCTTGGTTCCAAAAGGCACACTCTCATTACAAGAGCTTCCAAGTATGTCAAGAGTAGGTAAGGTTTTTCGCGTTGCATCGAATTAAACCACATGCTCCACCGCTTGTGCGGGTCCCCGTCAATTCATTTGAGTTTTAGCCTTGCGGCCGTACTCCCCAGGCGGACAACTTAAAACGTTAGCTGCGCCACTGAAAGACATTGTCTCCCAACAGCTAGTTGTCATCGTTTACGGCGTGGACTACCAGGGTATCTAATCCTGTTCGCTACCCACGCTTTCGCACCTCAGTGTCAGTACAGATCCAGGAGGCCGCCTTCGCCACTGGTATTCTTCATAATATCTACGCATTCCACCGCTACACTATGAATTCTACCTCCCTCTATCGTACTCTAGTGAGTTAGTTTTGGATGCAGTTCCTAGGTTGAGCCCAGGGCTTTCACATCCAACTTAACAAACCACCTACGCGCGCTTTACGCCCAGTAATTCCGATTAACGCTTGCACCTTCCGTATTACCGCGGCTGCTGGCACGGAATTAGCCGGTGCTTATTCTGCAGGTAACATCACGGCTAAAAGGTATTAACTTATAGCTTTTTCTCCCTGCTTAAAGTGCTTTACAACCCGAAGGCCTTCTTCACACACGCGGTATGGCTGGATCAGGCTTGCGCCCATTGTCCAATATTCCCCACTGCTGCCTCCCGTAGGAGTCTGGGCCGTGTCTCAGTCCCAATGTGGCTGATCGTCCTCTCAGACCAGCTAAAGATCGTCGCCTTGGTAAGCCATTACCTTACCAACAAGCTAATCTTACGCAGGCTCATCTAGTAGCGAGAGCATCAAGAGAGGCCCTCTTTCTCCCAAAGGAGGTATACGGTATTAATCCGAGTTTCCCCGGGCTATCCCCTTCTACTAGGTAGATTCCTACGCGTTACTCACCCGTCCGCCGCTCTACTCATATCCGAAGATACTTTCTCGCACGACTTGCATGTGTTAAGCCTACCGCCAGCGTTCAATCTGAGCCATGATCAAACTCTTCAATTAATATCATGTTTGTTGATTTTTAAATAAAAATCTAAATTTTATCTCGTATTTTGAACACCCACACGAGTAACCAAATATTTTAAAGAACTATCCGACTCAATGGTCGGGAAACGTATTCTAACGGAGTTATATATAAGAAGAAAGCCTTTTTTTATTAATTTTTTTCTTTGTCTACAAGTTTCTCAGAATTTAAGAATTTCATCCTTGATCTGAGCTCATTTCCAACCTTTTCTATTGGATGATTTGCAGTAGACTCCCTATTAGATTTCATAAAAGGTCCACCTGTACCATCATTACTTTGTCTGCAATCATCAAGAAATTCATTTGCAAAATTACCTGATTGAATATTTTTGAGAATTTCTTTCATTGTATCTTTAGTTTTTTTAGTAATTATTTTTGGTCCGCTTAAGTAATCCCCATATTCTGCAGTATTAGATATTGAATAATGCATGTTAGCTATACCACCTTCTTGTATTAAATCAGTAATTAGTTTGGTTTCATGTAGACACTCAAAATAAGCCATTTCTGGACTGTAACCTGCCTCGACCAATGTTTCATAACCAGCTTTTATAAGCGCAGTAATACCACCACATAATACAGCCTGTTCACCAAATAAATCAGTCTCAGTCTCTTCCTTAAATGTTGTTTCTAGAACACCCGCTTTTGTTCCACCATTAGCTTTTGCATAAGACAGAGCAATTTCTTTTGCAGATATATTATTCTCTATATTTGAATCTTGATAAACAGCAATTAATGATGGAACTCCACCACCTTTCAAATATGTGCTTCTGACAGTATGACCAGGGCCTTTTGGCGCAATCATAATAACGCTATTTGATAAATCAGGAATAATCTTTTTGAAATGAATATTAAATCCATGAGCAAATGCCAAGATTGCATCAGTTTTTAAATTTGGCTTGATACTTTTTTCAT
>CABZHV010000012.1:0-26730 GCA_902525635.1 uncultured SAR86 cluster bacterium | reverse complement strand
GGCTTCTTTGGCTAATTTTTCTGCTAATGCTGCCTTTTTAGCTTCTGCTTTTACCTTCTTTGCCTCAATCTTCGCTGCAAGTTCTTCTGGAGTTAATTTTGCTTCTTTAACGAGTGAATTGACTCTATCACTTACTTGAGCACCTTTTGATATCCATTCTTCAATTTTTTCAAGATCTATTCTTAACCTTTCTTCATTTCCACTTGCTGATGGATTAAAAAAGCCTAATCTTTCAATAAATGCACCATCTCTTGGACGTCTTTCATCTGCGACAGTGATAAAATAATATGGATTTTTTTTTGCCCCACTTCTAGCTAATCTTATAATTACCATACCAAAAATATTTAATTTTGTTTAAAAAGATGTGTATTTTAGGTTAACCTTGCTAATATTGATAGTATTATTATGCAAAGTTTTAATTAATCTTTATTTTTAATGAGTTTTATAAGCCAAGTGACTATAAGTATAGTCATATACTTTATTATAAGATTTTTCTACAAACAGGAAAAATCGCTTTACATAGCAGGATCTATAGCAGTTATTTCCTATATTTTAATTTATTTAACAGCCTACGAAGTAATATCTTTAATGCCAACAATTCATTTTATGGTCACAGGACTAAGCTTACTTATTATTTTCATCGCCTATTCTGAAATTAGTATTCTTGAGAGAAAAATAAGGAATTTAAAAAAAGGTGAACTCATAAATATTGAGCCTTTTTCTGTTGAGAAAAATTATAAAATTGTGTTCAAATTACTTGGTATTGGATTATTATTTTTATCTTTCTCTTTAGTGTCTGGTTTTAGCTTACAAACAGTTTTTTCAGCAAATATAATTTTTAAAGCGCTTTTTACATTTATTGCGTGGCTCATTTTTGTCATAACAGTTATTGGCGTTAAGTACTTCAATTTTCCAATAAAATATGCAACTAGGAGTCTTTTTGTTTCTATGTGTGCTGTACTTGGTGCATATTATATGAATTCATATTTAGTTGGAACATAATGCAAGAAGATCCCTCACTACTAGTTCTTTTTTCAACACTTATATTTTTATTAATACTGAGTGGATTTTTTTCTGGTTCAGAAACTGGGATGATGGCTGCAAATAAAATTAAGCTAAGAAACTTATCAAAAAAATCTAAAACAAGTGCTAAAAGAGCTTTGGATCTGCTAAAAAGACCTGATCAGTTACTTTCTGCAATACTAGTAGGAAATAATTTTGCTAACATTTTAGCTTCGGCAATAGTAACTATAATGATGCTCAATTATTTTGGTGGAAATGTTGTGCTTGGCTCAATAATACTTACTATTGTTATTTTGATTTTCTCAGAAATTACTCCAAAAACAATGGCTGCAATAAAACCAGAGAGTTTTGCAACAAGATCATCTTTTATATTAAAGTTGATTGTTTATGTTTTTAAGCCTCTAATATTTCTTACAAATTTTTTAAGCAGGCAGGTCCTTAAAATATTCAAGTTAGATGCAAAAGACGCAACATTGAATGAAAACCTCAATACCGAAGAGCTTAGGACACTCCTAGAAGAGTCTGGAGACCTAATACCAAAGCAATACAGAAAAATGCTTTCGTCAGTTCTTGGAATGGAAGAGCTTATAGTTGAAGATATTATGATTCCAACATCAGAAATAATTGGTATAAACATTAATCAAGATTATATTGAGGCTGCAAAGATAATCGAGTCTACTGAATATACCAGACTTCCAGTCTTTGAAGACACAATTGATAATATGATAGGAATTTTACACCTCAAAGACTCATATTCATTTTTAGATAAATTAAATCAAAAAGAAATCAAAAATATTAAAGAGATTCTTCAAAAAACTTATTTTGTTTCCCAGTCAACACTACTAATGAAACAGTTGAGAGAGTTCCTTGCAAGTAATCAAAGCATTGCGTTAGTTGTTGACGAATATGGCGAAATAGAAGGTTTAATATCTGTTGAGGACATTTTTAAAGAGATCACTGGTAAATTTGGTGGTGACAAAAAGGAATTAGAAAAAGAATTCACCAAATTAAAAGATGGATCTATTTTGACTGACGGAAATTCAAAAATAAGAGACCTAAATAACTATTTAAACTGGGCTATTCCTGAAGATAATTCTAAAACTATTAACGGACTGATAACTGAATATTTGGATCAAATTCCTCAAGCAAACTTATGTTTAGAAATCGATTCATATAGATTTGAGATTTTAGAACTTGACGAAAATTTAATATCTAAAATTAAAATTAAAAAATCTAATTAATCTCAATAAATTAAATCTAGAGATGATTCTTAATTATCAAACACTACTGAGCGGCCTTCGGTTGAACCACCTTTTTGAATTTTTACATTTGGATCACCGATGTGACTTAAACCAAAAGTATAATTTTGACCAATAATATGAAAAGTTATGAAAAAAATAAACTAAAAACTAATAATTTAAGATTGATCATTAGCTTTTATTCGGGCAAAAATAAAAGACTGTATACATAAATATGTAAAAATTGACCCTGACAAAAACATTATTATTTTTGATATATCAGCCCAAAAGTTATCAAATATGTTTGGTAAAGCTCTCAAAAGATCCAAGCCTGCTAATGCACAAATTAACCCAAATGTTGCGGTTATATGCATGAATAGTTTCTTTTTTTGAGGCAAAACAAGTGATAAAAATGAAAATAAAATAATAGGTATTGAAATAAAAGAAGGTATATAAGAGGTTATTGAACTACTATTTGAGATTATTGAAATAAGTATTCCCCAAGAGAAAAGAAATAAACCATATAAAATAGAGAATTTTACAAATGATATATTTAAAACTTTAAATTCTTTAGACTTCATACTAATTAAATAATTTTAAAATGACTTTTCCCAAAATATCATCATACAGAAACTTCATTTCACTTGTGATTGAACTATATTGTTTATTGATGCTCTCAACAGTGAAATAATTATCATCTATCTCTTTAACTCTTTTAATTACCATCCCAACTTTATGATCTTTAATAGCTACAATATCATCAGTGTTATAGGTCTTTAATTTCCTTGTGACAACATAAGAGTTATTTTGAATCTCAGGCGACATGCTTACGCCTTTTACTCTAAATATCTTAATCACTCAATGCTGGCATAACAAGCTTTAGCATTGGAGGATTTGGTGATATTTTCAATTCAGTTGCAATATCTTTTGTTGACCAAAAAATTTCAGCAAATCTATTTACCTTGTTAAATAGATCCTCTGCAGCATCTCTATCTATATTCTGTTTACACTTCGAAGCATCTAGCATTATTGAGTGAGTCAATTCGTGAATTTCAGGAAACTTTTCCATTTGTGGGCCTTTAAAATAATCTCCCCATATAACTCTTACCGCATCTTTAACTTCTGCAGCATGTTCCTCTTTTTGTTGCACTAAGCGGGATAGCTTTGCTAAATCATCTTTTTTTGTTAATTCATCTGGCAATTCGTTAATGAGGTCAACAATTCTGATCAAGCTTAAAGAAGCGAATTGAGCAATGTAAGGATCATAAACAGCACATGGAATATCACAATGGGCTTTTAAATCTTTAATTTTCATGCAAATCTCCTATACAAAGTTCTAATTATAAAAACCACTATTAAACAAATAAATATATATGAAAAATAGATAATTAACTCAGCTATTGTACCAATGATATGATAATGAAAAGTACTATTTTCATGAGCGAATAAATGTACTGATACAAATGGTAAAAAGTAGAAAAGTTTCATTTCCATAACTCCAAAAAAATTTAATGTGTCAAGGTAATTATACAAAAAAAATGGGGCTATATGCCCCAAATTTTTAATTAAATTATGAAGTTACATCATGCCGCCCATGCCGCCCATGCCGCCCATATCTGGCATTGGTGGCATTGGAGTTTCATCTTTAGGCACATCAGTAACCATAGCTTCTGTAGTAATCATCATACCTGCAACTGAACCCGCTGCTTGCAAAGCAGTTCTTGTTACTTTGGCAGGATCAAGAATTCCCATCTCAATCATGTCTCCAAAGTCACCTGTTGCAGCATTAAATCCGAAAGAATCTTTGCCATCAATTACTTTATTAACTATCACAGATGGTTCTTCACCAGCATTAGAAACAATTTGTCTTAAAGGTGCTTCAAAAGCTTTTTTAGCTATGTTGATGCCAACATTTTGATCATCATTATCACCTTTAAGCTTAGCAACAGCCTCTAAACATCTAATTAATGCGGAACCACCTCCAGGAACTACTCCTTCTTCTACAGCAGCTCTTGTTGAATGGAGCGCATCCTCAACTCTTGCTTTCTTCTCTTTCATTTCAACTTCGGAACCAGCTCCAACTTTTATAACCGCAACTCCACCAGCGAGTTTGGCAACTCTTTCTTGGAGTTTTTCTTTGTCATAATCAGAACTTGTTTCTTCAACTTGAGCTCTTATTTGATTTACTCTGGTTGAGATTGAGTTTTCGTCTCCAGCTCCATCAATAATAGTTGTATTGTCCTTATTTAGAACAACTCTTTTTGAAGTTCCCAGATCATCAATGGAAGCACCTTCCAATGAAAGGCCAACTTCTTCTGATATTACAGTTCCACCAGTAAGTATTGCGATATCTTCGAGCATTGCTTTTCTTCTGTCACCAAAACCTGGTGCCTTACAGGCTGCAGCTTTTACAATACCTCTTAAGTTATTAACTACAAGAGTAGCTAGTGCTTCTCCTTCAATATCTTCAGCAATAATTAACAATGGCTTTCCTGCTTTTGCAACCGATTCTAATAATGGTAATAGATCTCTTATATTTGAAATCTTCTTATCAAAAAGAAGAATATATGGTGAATCAAGTTCAACCGTCATGTTATCTTGGTTAGTGATGAAGTACGGAGATAAATAACCTCTATCGAATTGCATACCTTCTACAACATCAAGCTCGTTTTCTATGCCACTACCCTCTTCGACAGTTATAACGCCTTCTTTACCAACTTTTTCCATCGCCTCTGCAATTATTTCTCCAACGGCAGTATCGCCATTTGCAGAGATAGTACCAACTTGAGAAATTGCATTATCATCGGTACACGGAACACTAAGGCCTTTTACGAACTCAACTGCGCTCAATACTGCCTTATCAATACCTCTTTTTAAATCCATTGGATTCATTCCTGCAGCAACAGCTTTATTGCCTTCGTTTACGATTGATTGAGCTAGAACAGTTGCTGTTGTAGTTCCATCGCCTGCTTCGTCTGATGTCTGAGACGCAACTTGTTTTAACATCTGAGCACCCATGTTTTCAAACTTGTTTTCTAATTCAATTTCTTTGGCAACTGAAACTCCATCTTTTGTAACAGTTGGAGCTCCAAATGATTTATCTAATACTACATTTCTACCTTTTGGACCAAGTGTTACTTTAACAGCGTTAGCTAATGTATTAACACCATCAAGCATTTGAGATCTTGCATTATCTCCAAATTTCACATCTTTAGCTGACATATTTTATCTCCCTATTAAAAAAATTTATTCAACAACGCCGAAAATATCTTTTTCACTAAGAATAAGATACTCTTCACCGTCAAGCTTTATTTCATTACCGCCATATTGGCCAAAAATAACTGTATCGCCAACAGACACATTCATTGATACAGATTCACCTGTATTTGAAACCTTACCAGGCCCAACTGCAACCACTTTACCTTGAGATGGTTTTTCTTTTGCAGAACCAGAAAGTATTATACCGCCAGAAGAAGTTTCTTCTTCTTCAGTTCTCTTTACAAGAACATTGTCATGTAATGGTTTTAACTTCATTTATCTCTCCATATAAATAACTAAAATCTATCTAAATCAATAGTTAAGGGCTAAAAAATATAAATCAATAGTAATATTTAACTTTTTAATTTATAAACAAGCTGCGCAATTGTAACTCCAATTAGGTTTGCAAGTAAGTCAAAATATTCAAAAGATCTATATGGAACAAAAAAGTGAATTATTTCAATAAAAAGTCCAAAAAAGAATATCAATAAGGCTAAAGTTAATTTCGATATATTAAATCTACTCAGAAGGCCCAAGATGGTAAGATTAAAATAAACTATCACGTGAACAATCTTATCAGCATCAAATGAAAAATTTTTAAAAGTTGATATGCTTCCAGCATAAATAACACTTAAAATAAATACAGTAAAGATAGATACAAAAAATACACCTCTAATAAACATTATTATTTTTGTAACAAAAAGAATTTCTTATTGAACAAAATTATTACAATTGCTGGAGTTGCTAACATTGAAGAAAAGATATAAAAACTCATCCATCCATAGTTGAAACCAAATAAAATTTGAAAGTTTTCTACAAAAACACCAGAAAAACCTCCAAAAAATTTTCCTAAGAATGCCATAAGTGATGTCAACAAAGCATACTGAAATCCAGTATATTTTGCAGAAACCAAGCTAGTTAGAAAAGTAATGTTTACAGTGCCTACAATTCCAGCTGCGAAACTATCTGAAGCAACAATACATGCAAGTAAAGCAAGATTTTTTTCATTTATAGAGGCATATGAGAACAATAAGTTTGTAATCATTACCAGAAAAGCTCCTATTAAAAGCGATTGATATAAGCCAAACCTTTTTATAAAAATGCCTCCAACGAATACACCTATAATAGTTGCTATTAATGCAACAACTTTCACAACATAGCCTATTTCAGATAATGAATAACCCATATCTATGTAAAAAGGGTTTGCCATTGGGCCCATTACAATATCAGTAAGCCTATATGTAGCAATTATCAATAACAACATAGAGGCAATTTTTATACCAAATCTGTTAAAGAAATCTTTTACAGGCTCCATTAAAGAATCTTGATATTTTAATTTAACAAGGTCAGGATTTGGTTTTTCTACAGAAATATATATCGATAGAAATATATTTATACCCAAAATAATTGCCATCAATTGATAAGTGGAAGACCAAGAATAATTTTCAGCATAAATTAATGCAAATGATGATCCAACTAAAATAGCTAACCTATAACCAAATTGATAACCTGCAGCTAAGTTTCCTTGATCTGATAATTTGGCACTTTCTATTCTGAAGGCATCGATTGCAATATCTTGAATAGACCCAGCCAACGCAATAATGAAAGCAAACAAGGCAAAGACTATTAAATCAGTTACTGGATTAATAAATGATAGGACTATTAGAGATACAATTATTTGAAGTTGCATTGTAATAATCCAACTTCTTCTGTGACCAAATTTTTTAAATAGTTTAGTTGGCGATTTATCAACTAGTGGTGCCCATAAAAATTTTAGTGAATATGTCAGCATTATCCAACTGATAAATCCAATTAAACTTAAATCAATACCAGCATCTCTTAGCCATGCTGTAAGAGTAATAAAAATTAGTACATAAGGAAGGCCAGAAGCAAATCCATAGCCAGTAAATGAGACTATTTTAAGAAAGTCTTGATTAATCATA
Organism: uncultured SAR86 cluster bacterium; assembly: GCA_902525635.1. GTDB lineage: Bacteria > Pseudomonadota > Gammaproteobacteria > Magnimaribacterales > D2472 > SAR86A. The sequence continues at coordinate 19,268 of CABZHV010000012.1, read as the reverse complement.
GTGCCTCAAAATATCTATTCCACTCGAACTTATTTCCTGGATCAGTCTTTCGACCAGGAGAAATATCAGAATGCCCTACTATTTTTTCTTTATTTATTTGAGTATAGTTTTTAATGATAGATTTTGTTGTTTGAATTAGCGTTTCATATTGCTTATCTGTAAAGTAGTCATCATCCGATCCTTCAAGTTCTATACCTATGGAATAGTCATTACAATCCATGATACCTTTGTATGAAGACTCTCCAGCATGCCAAGCTCTCATATTTAGAGGGACAAATTGAATCATCTTGCCACTTCTCTTGATATATAGGTGTGATGAAACTTTTAGATCTTTAATCTCATTAAAATAATCGTGATCTAATATATTAAGTTTATTCATAAAAAAATCTTCTACATAATCATTGTCATACTTATTTGGAGGTAGACTAATTGAATGAATAACTATCAAACTAATACTTGAGTTTTCTGGTCTGTTGTTAAAATTTGGAGAATTGAGGAACTTTATATTTTTAAAAATATGATTTTCAATTTCCATTTATCTCAATCCAGGAGGCATCTTGAAATAAACATTCTCAGTATCTTCACCATCTTCGACGAGCTTTGCACCAAAATAGTCGCCTAAAGATTTTGCAATTTCTATAACTCTAGATTCTGGAGCAGATGCTCCAGCAGTTATAGCAATACTTTTACATTTTTTAAGATCCTCAAGATTTAAATCGGAAAATTCATCAATTAAAATTGATTTGCAGCCACATTTTTCAGCAAGCTCTTTCAGCCTGTTTGAGTTAGAGCTATTTTTTGAGCCAACTACAATAATAAAATCTGATTCAAGTGCTAGTTGTTTTACAGCATCCTGTCTATTTTGTGTTGCATAACAAATATCATCTTTTTTTGGAACCTCGATATTTGGAAATCTTTTTCTAAGAATATCTATTATTGATAACGTTTCATCAACACTAAGTGTTGTTTGTGTAACAAGAGCAAGACTTTTACTATTTTTTATCCTTACACTTAATGCATCATTTTCGTCTTGAACAAGATAGATTGTGCTATTTTTAGAATTTATATGGCGACCCATTGTGCCTTCTACTTCAGGATGACCCTCATGACCAATTAAAATAATATCTCTGTTTGCCTTAGCGTGCTTTCTTACTTCCATGTGCACTTTAGTAACTAATGGACATGTGGCATCAAAGAAATTAAGATTTCTAGCTTTGGTAGTTTCCTCGACCTCACTGGATACTCCATGAGCACTAAAAATTACTAAAGAATCATCAGGAATTTCATTAATTTCCTCAATGAATACTGCACCCCGATTTCTTAAATCCTCAACAACTACTTTATTATGAACAACCTCATGTTTTACGTAAACAGGAGCTCCATATATATCAAGAGCTTTATTAACAATGTCTATTGCTCTATCAACACCAGCACAAAAGCCTCGTGGATTAGCTAATTTTATTTCTTTTGTCATTTCAAATAAACTTTAAATTCAAAGTATATAATTAATAATGCGCCTATCGTTATAAATGCATCAGCTAAATTAAATACAAAAAGCGAGTAATTATATATTTTCAAATGAAGAAAGTCAGTTACGCTTCCATCATTAATTCTGTCAAGAACATTACCAATTGCGCCACTGACTATAAATGACAGAGCAATTTTATATCTATATCTTGTCTCATTAATTATCATCCATAGAAGATACAGGGTTATTAATATTGTCAGTATTAACAATAAATTTGAAGCTAAGTCTCCTCTATCATCAAAAATTCCGAAAGCAATTCCTGAATTGTAAATTAGCAATAATTTAATAAAAGGTATAAAGGTTTCAGATGATTGGCCAAATGACAAATTGTTATTTGCAATAACTTTAGAAAATATATCAAAAGCTACCAAGACAAGAATAATTATTATAAATCTATAGTTATACAGATTTTCTTTGCTCACCATCATTTTCTATATTATCAATACACCTGTTACATAACTCAGGATGTTCTTTGCTAGAACCTACTGATGAACATCTGTGCCAGCATCTTACACATTTTGTATTTTTTGAGGGACTGACCTTAATTTTAAAACTTTTTCCTTCACTTATATTTGCTTCTGAAGAAATGAATAAAAAATGAAGTTCTTTGCCAAGCTTCTTAAGAATATCTATGTCACTTGAATTTGCTTGAATATCTACTACTGAATCAAGTGATCCTTTAATTTTATTTTCATTTCTCATTTTTTCTATTGATTGATTAACAGCATCCTTAATTTCAAAAACTCTTTTCCATTCAGACTGATTGATATTAGATTTAAAATCTTTATCAGAAGTATCAAAATTTGATAGAAAAACAGATTCCTCTTGGCCATTCAATCTATTGCTTGTTTGCCAAATTTCTTCTGATGTATATGAAAGAATAGGAGCAATAAGTCTTACCAAAACATTTAAAATAAAATCAAGACTTGTTTGGCATGATCTTCTTGCTGAAGAATCATTTTTGCACGTATAAAGCCTATCCTTGACAATATCTAGGTATATCCCACCTAATTCATTAACACAAAAATTATGTATTTTTTGAATTGCCTTATGATAAGAATATGATTTATATAATTTTAAAACTTCTATTTGAAGAATTTTTGTTTCATTAACAATCCACTTATCTAATTCAACTTGTTCTTCAAGAGCAATTTTATATTTGTCACTAAAATCGCTTAAGTTGCCTAAAATAAATCTAAAAGTATTCCTAATACGTCTATATTGATCTGAGGTTCTCTTTAATATTTCATCGGATGCAACCATTTCACTTCTGAAATCTGTTGAAGCTACCCACAATCTTAAAATGTCAGCTCCTAAGCTATCCCAAACTTTCTGAGGAGAAACAACATTTCCAAGTGATTTTGATTGTTTTCTTCCTTGTTCATCAACAACAAATCCATGAGTCAGAACTGTTTTATATGGAGCATGGTTATTCATAGCTATGCTTGTTAATAATGATGATTGGAACCATCCCCTGTGCTGGTCTGAACCCTCTAAGTAAAGATCTGCAACAACATTATTACCATATTTTTTCGCAGAAACTGCATAGTGAGTTACTCCAGAATCAAACCAAACATCAAGTGAATCAGAGGTTTTAATATATTCTTCATAATCATCAATATAATCTTTTAAATCCAGATTATCCCAAGCTGAAATTCCATCTTTCTCAATAATTTGTGCAAATTTTTCAAATAAATCTTCCTGATCAGGATGAATTTCTCCCGTGTCTTTATGAACAACTAAAGTTATAGGAACACCCCAATTTCTTTGTCTAGAGATACACCAATCTGGTCTATCAGTGAGCATAGATTCAATTCTTTGAAGGCCCCATGAGGGTTCCCAATTAACGCTTTTTATATGTTTTAGAGCATCTTTGTTTAGATTATTTTTATTCATTGAAATAAACCACTGGGGAGTGGATGTAAAAATCAGAGGTGTTTTTCGTCTCCAACAATGAGGATAAGAATGATGATAGTCCTCTATACTAATTAGGGCATTATATTCTTTTAATTTTTCAACAATTAATGGATCTGCCTTCATTGCAGGAAGTCCTGCAATAAAATCCAATTCATCTTTGAAAAAAGCCTTATTATTTAGAGAATGGATTGTATCAATATGGTTTTTCTTACATATTAAATAATCATCCATACCATGAGCAGGAGCAGTATGTACACAACCTGTTCCTGCTTCGGTTGTAACGTGATCTGCATGAAGAAGAATTGATTTTCTATCTAAAAAGGGATGAACAAGATCAATTTCACTTAATTTTTTACCTTGCGTTGTCGATATAACATCAAATTTTTGCTTCCACCTATTAGAGCATTGTTCAATCATCTCAAATGCAATGACATAAAATTTTTTATTCATTTTAATTAGTGAGTATTTGTATTTAGGATTTATACATACAGCTACGTTTGATGGAATCGTCCATGGTGTTGTAGTCCATATTACAAATGACACTTCATCTAAATCTTCAGCGTTAAACACATCTTTCAACTTTTTTAAAGATGAATGATGAACCTTGAATGCAACATCAATAGCTTTTGAAGTTTTGTCAATATATTCAACTTCTGCCTCTGCCAAGGATGATCCACTTTCTTGACACCAATGAACAGGTTTTTCACCTTTTTCAAGGTGACCTTCTTTATAGATAATGGCTAAAGCCCTGACAATATCTGCTTCAAATTTAGGATCTAATGATTTGTATGAATTTTCCCAATCACCAAGTACGCCAAGTCTTTTAAAGTCATATAACTGTTTATTTATTTGACTTTCAGCATATTCTTTACAAGCTTTTTGAAAACTCTCTTTGTTTTTTACAAGCTCGCTATTTTTTCCATGTTTCTTTTCAACATTTAGCTCGATTGGAAGACCGTGGCAATCCCAACCAGGCACATAAGGAGCATCAAAACCTTGAAGAGTTTTATATTTAATAGTTATATCCTTCAGTATTTTATTTACTGAGTGTCCAAGATGTATGTCACCATTTGCATAAGGAGGCCCATCATGCAAAAGAAATAATTCTTTACCCTCATATTTTTTTCTTATCTTTCCGTATAAATCTGTACTAAACCATTTATCCAATATTTCTGGCTCTTTTCTTGGCAAACCAGCTTTCATAGAAAAATCAGTGTCTGGAAGATTTAATGTATCTCTGTAATTAACTGTCATTTGAAGTACTTAAAATATTTTTTGCTATTGATATGTCCTTTTGAATTTGAGATTTTAACATGTCTAAATTTTCAAATTTCCTTTCATCTCTTATTTTTTCTATAAATTTAACTTGAAGTCGTTGAGAATAAATATTTTCATTAAATTCAAATAAGTGAACTTCTAACACAGGTTTTTCACCTCCAACAGTTGGTCTAACTCCCATGTTAGCTATTCCTTTGAGAGTTAAATTATTTAATTTACATTTAACAGCATAAACTCCTGTAATTGGTAGTCTTTGATTGGGAAGCCATATATTTGCCGTTGGAATATTAATTGTTCTTCCTAAGTGTTGACCATGAACAACTTTTCCAGAAAAGGTATACGGCCTTCCAAGTAATTTTTCAGCATAATTAAAATTATTATTTAGGAGTTCCTCTCTTATTCTTGTACTGCTAACTCTTTGTCCATCTAAAATAACTGTTTCAGTATTTTCAACCAAAATTCCATTTTTTTGTCCCCAATTTTTTAATAAATCGGTATCGCCTTTTCTATCAGCACCAAATCGAAAATCATCACCCACTGTGAAACTCACTAAATTAATTGAATCTAAAATTTCAGATATGAAATTCTCTGGAGACATTGTTCTAAAAGTATTATTGAATTTTAAGAAACACGCGAAATCTATACCACTTTTTTCTAAAAGTTTTACCTTCTCCCTCCAGGGACATATTCTTGGGGGAGGATTTTTATTTGAATTTTGTACCTTGGAGAAATACTCTGCTGCATGAGGTTCAGTAAAAAATACTATAGTCTTTGCTCGAAATTTTTTAGCATTACTTTGTATCTTATTTAAAATTGCTTGATGTCCAATGTGTAATCCATCGAAGTTTCCAATGGTTCCTGACAAAGAAATATCAGGATATCTTGATTTAAATAAACTAAGATTATGTTGGCCTCTAATTAAATACATACTAATTGAATAAAAATTTTAAAGGTTTCTGTAATACCAATCTAGAAATAGAAAAATATACTAATATAGAGACTATAATTTCAATTAATAAATAAAAAACTCTTTCATATTGAGTTAATTTTAAAAAATTTATTTCTGATGTGTAAAAATATAAGAATGTGATTAAAAATACACTCGAAATAAAAATAATAAAATTAAATTTATTAAAAATGCTTCTAAGCTGAATAAAACCGTTTTTGTACAAGGCTGTCTCAAGAATACAAACACTTATTATTGCTGCTATTGAACTTCCTAATGCAATACCTATGTGTCCCAGATCTAAAATAAATGCTAAGTAAAAATTTAAGAAAGCATTTATAAATAATGACATGCCTGCAACATACATTGGAGTTTTAGTATCTTTTCTAGCAAAAAAAGCAGGAGTCAATACTTTCATTAACATAAAAAATGGTAATCCAAATGAAAAAGCCATTAAGCTATATGAAGAATTAATAACATCTATTCCAGAAAAAGCTCCTCTATAAAAAATTGTACTTATTAAATCTTCAGCACAAAAAAATAAGCCTATCATTGAAGGTATTCCAATGTACAAAACAAACTTCTGTCCTTTTCTTATACCGTTAACAAATTTATCTTTCTCATGGTTTAAATCAAACTTTGATAATGTTGGTAGAAGTACAGTGCCAATTGCTATAGCAAAAATACCCATTGGAAATTGAATCAATCTGTCAGAAACATATAGCCATGTTGGACTTCCAGTTTCAAGAAAAGAAGCAAAGATTGTGTCAACTAATAGATTAATTTGAATTATTCCACCTGCAAGAATTGCAGGAATAATTAATTTAAAAAATTTATTTAAGCCAGGATTTTTTAAATTAAACTTAGGCACTGGAAGCCTATTAATTCTTTTAAGGGGTAATATTTGAATTAAAAGTTGGAGTATTCCTGCCAATAATACTCCCCATGCAAGAACATATATTGGCATCTCATATATTGGAGCAATAAAAATTGCAGCAATAATAAGACTAAGATTAAAGAGTACTGGTGTATATGCAGGAATAGAAAATTTTTTATGCGTATTTTGTATTCCTCCAGCAAAAGCTACCAAAGATATAAGAGCAAGATAAGGAAACATAATTCTGAGAATATCTACAGATAAGTCTTTTTTGATAGGATCAAAATAAAATCCAGGCGCAAAGATAAAAATAAATATAGGAGCAAAAATTAAAACTAGTGTTGTAAATATAAATAAAGAAGTTATGAGTACGCCTAAGAGTGAGCTAAGAAATTTGTTTGTTTCATCAATATTATTTACACGCTCATAATCACTATATATAGGAATAAATGCTTGATTAAATGCTCCCTCTGCAAAAAATCTTCTAAAAAGATTTGGTATTTTTAAACATATCACAAAGATGTCATGAAATAGTGATGCGCCAAAAAGATTTGTAGTAGATATGTCTCTTATGAGACCAAAAATTCTTGATAAACCAGTTCCAGATACAACCTTCTTTAGATTAGTAAATAATCCATTAGAAATATCATTATGATTTTTACTAATTGTCTTCAAAATCTAAAGAGGCAGAATTTATACAATATCTTAGGCCAGTTGGCTGAGGACCATCATTAAAGACATGTCCAAGATGGGCATCACAATTTGAGCATTTTACCTCAACTCTTCTCATTCCAAGAGAATTATCTACAAACTCATTTATACAACTTTCGTTAAATGGAATAAAAAAGCTGGGCCAACCACACCCAGCGTCAAATTTTGTTTCAGACTCAAAGAGGCTTTCGCCACAACAGATACATTTATAGACACCTTCCTTAGAAAAATTCCAATATTTCCCAGTAAAGGGTCTCTCAGTTCCAGATTGTCTAGTTACACGATATGATTCTGCATCCAAAAGATTTTTCCAGTCATTATCTGTTTTGGTATTCTTTGTCATACCTAATTGTAATTAAAAAGATGGTATTTAGGTAGGAAATAGATTTTACGCAGAGGATCTAGTGTCGCGAATTATCGACTCTGAGTATTTTAAAAAATCTTCGACTAACATTTCTGTAGGTTCATAAATTCTCCTTCGTTTGTCAATTGAAGATGACTTTTCACTTATGTAACCAAGAGCTACAGCTTGTTTTAATACCTGAAGACGTTTAATCCTTGAAGCATATTTTTTTGGTACAAGTGAAATAGCGTACTCTTGTGACATCTCATTACCTTCAATGTGTTCATGCATAAAACTCATTAAAAAATAAAATCTGTATGCATCTGCTTGAAAAAAATTAAGTGATTCTGGTTTTGATGGATTATCCACATTTTTCAAAATGGTCTTGATTACAACCTTTGCGTTAGAAATGAAATTATCTTTTTTAAGTAAGCTCAAAAAAACCTCTTTTTGTAAAATATTTGATAGGAAAAAAAATAATCATACAATTTTTTAAATGCAATTAATATGCCAAAACTGCTATATCGAGTATATATTTTTTATATATTTATTATTTGTATATACAAAGTTTACTAATGATTTTTATCTGGCAAAGTAATACTTTTTATCCAGTTTAAAAAAGTATTATTTTTTAAAGAATATTTATCAAGTTTATCAAAATCTTCAGCGAGTTTTTTTGGATCTTTCAAGAAATCCTCTCTTGTAATGAAATCTTCAGCATCAAGTTTTTTAACTAGTTTAGCTGGGTTACCTGCAAAAACACAATTATCAGGCACATCTTTGGTAACAACAGATCCTGCGCCAATAATACTATTCTTACCAATGGTAACGCCTTTGCAAATTATAGCGCTATCTCCTATCCAGACATTATCTTTAAATTTAATTGGTTTGGTTTTACCTACTGGCTCAGCTCTATCGTATATGCCATGCCAGTCAGCGTCAGAAATATATGCTCCATGAGCAATCATACATGCCTTACCAATTTCAATTTTTTCTGCAGAAATTATTCTTACTCCAGGTGTAATTAGAGAATATTTTCCAATAATTATCTCCCCTTTATGATCACCAATATTCCATGCTGTAAGTTGGACATTGGCATCACTTGCACCAATAATTGTAGGATAGTCATCAATACTTACATTAAAACCAAATACCTTTATGTATCTCGGTTTAAAGAATGCACCTCCTTTTCCTAAAAATTTAAATTGTGGCTTTAAAAAATGTCTTACATACAAATTATTTAATTTGGTTATATATTTTTTAAGCCAGTATGGTCGGTTATCTTTTCTAATAATTTTCTCCGAAAATTGATATTTTAATATGATAAAGTACTCAAAATTTAATTAATAACAACTTTATTTTTGTATGGCTAAGTATTTATTTGAATTTAAACAACTTATAAAGATTGGCGTTCCAATATTTGGTTCTCAATTATCTTATACACTTATGGGAGCTACTGACACCATAATAGCTGGCAGAGCAAGTGCTAATGATCTTGCAGGGTTAGCAGTCGGTACAGCCTTTTCAAATACGATTTGGTTTTTTTTCACAGGAATTATTTTTGCAGTTACTCCAATCGTTGCTCAACTATATGGAGCAAAGAAATTTATAGAAATTGGGCAAAAACTTAGAGAAATTATTTGGGTTGCTGCAGGACTTGGATTGTTGATGGCATTTATTTTTTATAATATGGATATCATTATTGAGCTTCTTCCAATTAAAAATTCAATTACATCGGTGACAATTGGTTACTTAAAAGCTGTTTCAATTGGTTGGTTTTTTGTAACAATTTTTACCTGTCTTAGATGTTATAGCGAAGGTATGACATTTACCAAACCAGTATTTTATATTGCTTTTTCAGGAATGCTTTTAAATATTCCTCTTGATTTGATATTTGTATATGGATGGTTTGGCGCACCAAAACTTGGAGGTATTGGTTGTGGAATTGCAACATCTATTGTTTCTTTTATCATGATGATATCAATATTTGTTTATATAAATTACTCAAAAAATTATAAAAAGACAGAGCCATTTTCTATATTTTCACTTCCTTCGTTAAAGACTACAAAAGAAGTATTTAAATTGGGCCTCCCTATTGGTCTTGGAATTTTTATCGAATTAAGTATGTTCTCTGGTGCTGCAATAATATTGAGTGTTCTTGGAGAAATTGTTGTAGCAAGTCATTCTGTTGCTATTAGTATTGCAAGTTTATTTTTTATGGTGCCGCTGGCAATTGGTTTAGCTTCATCAACAAGAGTTGGTAACTTGATTGGTGAAAAAAATCCATATCAAGCAAAAATAGCTGCAACTTCAACAATTTTACTTTGTATTTCTGGTGCGCTTATAAACAGTATAATAATAATTTCATTTGGCTCATTTATTGTTGGTTTATATACTACAGAAGTTCCTGTTCTTGAGCTTGCTATAAGTTTGATATTGTTCGCAGCAATATTTCAATTACCTGATGGTATTCAAATGGGAGCTCTTGGAAGTCTAAGGGGATATAAAGACACTTTTATCCCAATGATACTTTTAATGATATCTTACTGGATTTTTGCAATGCCAATTGGATACTATCTTACTAATTTTGGATTTGGCACTCCTTTAGGCGCCAAAGGAATGTGGTTTGGAATGATTATTGGTCTAACAATTTTTTCTTTTCTTTCAATTTTTAGGTTGAAATGGGTTGTAAAAAATCAAATTAAAAAAACCTCAACCAATAACTTCAGCCACTTTACTGCCAATTGAGACTAAGTTATCTGCAATATGAACACCACATTTTTTTAGCTTTTCAATTTTATCTTTTGCGGTTCCCTTTCCTCCAGCAATAATAGCTCCAGCGTGACCCATCCTTTTCCCAGCTGGTGCAGTTTGTCCAGCAATATATGATATTACAGGTTTTGTTATGTTATTTTTAATATATTCTGCAGCAGCTTCTTCAGCTGATCCTCCAATTTCACCAACCATCACGATTGCTTCAGTCTTATCATCATCCTCGAATAATTTCAGCATATCTATAAATGATGAGCCAGGAATAGGATCGCCACCAATTCCAACACAACTGCTTTGACCAAAACCCAGGTCTGTGGTTTGTTTTACTGCTTCATATGTAAGTGTTCCAGATCTAGAAATAATTCCAATAGAGCCAGGTATATGAATATCTCCAGGCATTATTCCAAGCTTAGCCTCTCCAGGAGTAATGATGCCTGGACAATTAGGTCCAATTAATCTAATTCCAAGATCATCTATATGCCTCTTTACATCAAGCATATCAATTGTCGGAATACCTTCTGTGATACAAATAATTAACTTAATACCTGCATCTGCTGCTTCCATTATTGAGTCTTTACAGAATTTTGCTGGCACAAAAATTATAGAGGCATTTGGATTTAACTCTTTTACTGCATCATGAACTGAGTTAAAAACAGGTTTTCCAAGATGTTTAATACCTCCTTTCCCAGGAGTGACACCGCCTACAATATTTGTTCCATACTCAATGGATTGCTCTGAATGAAGAGTTCCTTGAGAACCTGTAAATCCTTGAACTATAAGTTTGGTATCTTTGTTAACTAAGATACTCATCTTGCAAACTCAACTGCTTTTTTTGCTGCATCAGCTAAATTATTTATGCTATTAATTTTAATACTTGCCTTAGATAAAATTTGTGCTCCTTTTTTGGCATTATTTCCCTCCAATCTTACGACAACAGGTATTTTGACATCAACCTCTTTAATTGCTGAAATAATTCCTTCAGCAATTAAGTCGCATCTTACAATGCCACCAAATATATTAACAAGAACAACTTTAACATCAGAATCATCAAGAATAATTTTAAAAGCCGTAGCCACTCTTTGTTGAGTTGCAGTTCCTCCAACATCAAGAAAATTTGCAGGATTTCCTCCATAAAATTTAATGGTATCCATCGTGCCCATTGCCAAGCCAGCACCATTTACCATACAGCCAATATTTCCATCCAATGAAACATAACTCAGATCATTTTTTGCAGCCTCAGCTTCTTGAGGATCTTCTTGAGATTGATCATACATTTCAGCTAAATCAGGTTGTCTGTATAAAGCATTTGAGTCAATATTTATTTTTGCATCTAAACAATGCAAATCTCCATTTTCAGTTATTACTAAGGGGTTTATTTCTAAAAGGCTTAAATCTTTTTCTACAAATAATCTCAATAGATTCTCAATCATAGGTATAAATTGATTTGTTTGATCTTTGTTTAATTTAAGTACCTTAGCTATATTTTCTGCATTTTCTGAAAGGGCTTTATCTCCATAAACTACACCTTCATAAATTATTTTTTCAGGATATTTTTTAGCAACATCTTCAATATTTACACCACCCTCGCTTGATCCTATAAATACTATTTTTTGGGATTCTCTATCAATTACGGCACTTAAATAAAGTTCTTTAGCGATGGTTGTGCATTCTTCAACTAAAATAGAATTGACTGGTTGTCCTTTTTTGTCAGTTTGATAAGTGATTAAATTTTTACCAAGCCATTTTTTTGCAAATTCTACTCCGTCTTGAGGGTTATCAATCAACTCTACACCCCCTGCTTTTCCTCGTCCTCCAGCATGAACTTGAACTTTCACTACCCACTTTGAACCACCTATTTCGTTACATGCATCGATAATAGCATCAGCATTGAAGACAACCTTACCTTTTGAAACAGGTAAATTATATTCAGCAAATAAAGCTTTGCCCTGATATTCGTGAAGATTCATCTTCTTTTATTTCCGATATGAATTGCCTGGTTATTTGCAGCAAGAGCAGCTTCATGAAATGCTTCCGATACTGTTGGATGACTAAACATTGTAAGAGCAATATCTTCAGCACTAGATCCAAATTCCATAGATATTAAAGCCTGTTGTACTATTTCGGCGGCAGCAGGTCCAAAAACATGAACACCAAGAATAGTGTCTGTTCTCTCTTCAGATAAAACTTTTACAAATCCAACAGATTGATCTACAGCCAAAGCTCTTCCACTTGCAGCAAATGGAAATTTACCAACTTTATAATTTACACCTTCAGATTTAAGTTCATTTTCATTTTTACCAACCCAAGCTATTTCTGGATGTGAGTAGATAACAGACGGTACTAAGTCATAATTTACCTGCATAAATTTATTAGCTATTCGTTCTGCAACCATAATACCCTCCTCGCTCCCTTTATGAGCAAGCATTGGTCCTCTAACAACATCTCCAACCGCCCAAATATTATCAATTGATGTCTGACAAAATTCATTTACTTCAATAAATCCATTATTTATTTTTATATCTAAATCATTTAAAAATACTTCTGATGAATTTGGTTTTCTTCCAACTGCAACAATTAATTTTTCAAAATCTTCTTCAACTTCTTTATCTTTAAGATCGTATTTAACTTTAACAGAATTCTTTAGATCCTTCGTGCCTGTAACCTTTGCTCCTAATTGAATATTGAGGCCTTGATTGTTGAACTCCTTAAAAGCATCTTTTGAGATATCTGGATCCGTCATTGGTAAAAAATCATTCATTGCTTCTAAAACTGTTACTTCTGAACCAAGTCGTGACCAAACGCTTCCCAGCTCTAACCCAATTATTCCAGCGCCAACAATTCCTAGTGTCTTAGGCACAGTTTCAAATGAAAGTGCCCCAGTACTATTTACAATATTTTCACTAAAACATGCTGATGGTATTTCTATTGGAGTTGAGCCAGTGGCAATAATAATATTCTTAGTATCAATTTCCTCATGCGATCCATCCATTTTTTCAACTCTAATTTTATTAGATGAAACTATCATTCCTTTTCCAGAAATAGCCTCGACTTTGTTTGATGCAAAAAGACCATCAATTCCAATGGTCAATTTTGAAACGATATCATTTTTTCTTTTCATCATTGATTGAAGATCTAATTTAATACCTTCAATTTTGACACCATGTGAACCAAGATTTTTTTTAGCTTCATAATATCTATGTGATGAATCTAAAAGTGCTTTCGATGGAATACAGCCAACATTTAAACAAGTTCCACCAAAGGTTGGTTTACCTTTCTTGTCGAGAGCTTCTTCGATACATAAAGTCTTAAGGCCTAGTTGTGATGCCCTAATAGCAGCAACATAACCAGCTGGACCACTTCCTATTACAACTACGTCAAACATATTTTAAATATTATAAATTTAATAGTAACCTTTCTGGTGATTCAAGCTGCTCTTTAATAGATACAAGAAAAGTTACAGCTTCTTTGCCATCAAGTAGTCTATGATCATAACTCATAGCTAGATACATCATAGGTCTTATAACTATCTCGCCATCAATGGCAATTGGTCTTTCCTGAATAGCATGCATTCCAAGTATTGCAGTTTGCGGCGCATTCAATATTGGTGTTGAAAGTAACGAGCCAAAAACACCACCATTTGATATTGTAAATGTTCCACCTTGCATTTCATCAATGGATAATTTCCCCTCTTTTGCCTTTTTAGAGTATTCAAGAATTGATTTTTCTATTTCAGAAAGAGATTTGGTATCAGCATCTTTTATTATAGGCACGACTAAACCTCGCTCTGTTGATACTGCAACACCAATATCTTGGAAACCATGATATACAATGTCATTTTTATCAATAGATGCATTTACCATTGGGAACTTTTTAAGAGCCTGAACTGCTGCTACAACAAAGAAACCCATAAATCCTAATTTTACTCCATGCTCTTTTTCAAACTCTTCACCATACTTTGATCTCAAATCTTTAATGGGCAACATATCCACTTCGTTAAAAGTAGTTAACATTGCAGTATCTTGCTTGACAGAAACAAGCCTTTTGGCAATGGTTGATCTTAGCCTAGACATAGGTACTCGTTTTTGAGGCCTTTCATCTTCAGAGAATTCAGATAACTTAGAACTTTCTTCAATATCTGAACTAATATGATTTATAACATCAGCTTTAGTAATTCTATTATTTTTACCAGAAGATTTTACATCCTCTGTCTCTATATTATTTTCAATTACTATTTTTTTTGCAGCTGGACTTATTTTTTTGTTATCCCTTTCTACTTCAGTTTCTTCATTTTTGTCTTCTTTTAAATCGACTTTTGTTTCATTATTTTTCTTTAGAGTTTCTGGTTTGCCCTCAAATTCACTGAATTCACCAATTACCTCAGAACTTAATACCGTTTCACCTTCTGTTTTAAGAATTTTTGATACTACTCCATTAGATTGTGCAAGCACCTCTAGCACAACTTTGTCTGTCTCAATTTCTGCAATTACTTCGTCTTGGTTTACACTTTCTCCCTCTTTCTTAATCCAATTAGCAATAGTTCCATCAGCCACTGACTCTGGGAAAGTTGGTGCTTTTATTTCAATACTCATTTACAAATTGCCTCATTTATTAGATCTTTTTGTTGTTGAAGATGCAGCTTCATTAAACCAACTGCCGGTGCTGCCGCAGGTGGCCTGCTAATTAACTTGGCTTCTTTACTATCTCCAAGTCTATCTAAAACTCTCTGAATTCTATGCCTGTGACTGAACCATGCTCCTTGATTGCTTGGTTCTTCTTGACACCATATATATTCTTCTACATTTTGATACTTTGTTAAGATTTCTTCAAGGTCATCATATGGAAAAGGATACAATTGTTCTATCCTGATAATTGCTATATCGTCATGCTTTTCTTTATCTCGTTTATTTAATAAATCGTAATAAACCTTCCCTGAACACATTATTACTTTTTTGACATTCTCATTTTTCTTAATTTCATCGTTAATGACACACTCAAAAGTCCCATTTGTTAATTCTTTTATACTTGAAACGGCCTTTGGGTTTCTTAAAAGACTTTTTGGTGAAATAACTATTAACGGGGTTCGCATTTTTCTAATAACCTGTCTTCTAAGCAAATGAAATATCTGTTTTGGAGAACTTGGTACACAAACTTGAATATTTTCAGTAGCACATAGTTGTAAAAATCTTTCAATTCTTGCACTGCTATGTTCAGGTCCTTGACCCTCGTATCCATGAGGTAATAACATAACCAAGCCGGATAATCTTTCCCATTTATGTTGAGCAGAAACAATAAACTGATCAATTACAACTTGTGCACCGTTTGCGAAATCACCAAATTGAGCTTCCCAAATTGTTAAGCCGCTTGGCCATGTAGCAGAATAACCATACTCAAATGCAAGAACAGCTTCTTCAGATAGTAATGAATCATAAATATCAAATTTTGTATTATTTTTTTCTGCTATTTCGTGAAGAGGTATAAAGCCCATTCCAGAATTTGAATCAAAAACACATGCATGTCTGTGAGAAAAAGTACCACGCCTCACATCTTGTCCTGTAATTCGAATTGGATAACCTTCTTCGAGTAAAGATGCATATGCCATGCTCTCAGCATATCCCCAATTAACTGGGATATCACCATCATTCATTTTTATTCTTTCTTCAAAAATTTTCTTAGCTTGATTTCCTAAAACAAATGAATCAGGTATTTCACAAATTTCTTTTCCAAGCTGGTTTAGCTTTTCTGCACTAAACTTAGTATCAACTTTTGGCCACCACTTTACATTAAGATATGGCTTCCAATCAAACCAAAGTTCATTATTAGGATTCTTTGACAAGTTTTTTGCAACAGACTCTCCAATCTCAAGAGATTTTCTATAATCACTCTTAATTTTATTTGCTATATCAGGTGTTAAAACTCCAGTATTAATTAAATAATCTTCATATTGACTCAATACTGAGGGATGTTTTGAAATTTTTTGATACATCAATGGTTGGGTTGCAGAAGGGTCATCTGCCTCATTATGTCCTCTTCTTCTATAGCAAAATAAGTCAATAACAATATCTTTTTTAAATCTTTTTCTATATTTACATGCTATTTTTGCAGCGTTAAGAACCATTTCTGGGTCATCACCATTAACATGGATTACAGGAGCTTGGATAATTTTTGCAACATCAGAGGAATAATCAGTTGATCTAGAGTCATTAATATTGCTTGTTGTGAAACCGATTTGATTATTTACAATTATATGAATAGTTCCGCCTACATTAAAGCCTCTTGTTTGTGACATCTGCAATGATTCCATTACAACCCCTTGGCCTGAAAAAGATGCGTCTCCATGAAGAAGAATTGGTACTACCTCAGTTCTGTCTGTGTCACCTATTCGATCTTGTCTTGCTCTAACAGAACCAAGAACAACTGGATCTACAATTTCAAGATGCGATGGATTATTGAACAAAGATACGTGCACTTCTCCACCAGGAGTCTCAAAATTAGAAGAAAATCCTAAATGATACTTAACATCACCAGTGCTAGCTCCCTCTAATTCAAAATCCTCATCAAAGGCAGAAAATAGCTCACTTGGAAGTTTACCTAAAACATTTACCAGTAGATTTAATCTTCCTCTATGTGCCATACCTAGACAAATTTGTGATGCACCAATTGAACCACAATTTTGAATAACACTTTCTACTAGAGGTACTAATGCTTCAGCTCCGTCAATTCCAAAACGCTTCATTCCTGGATACTTTGCAGATAGATATTTAGCTAATCCATCCGCAGAATTTAGTCGTTCGAATATGTTTACTTTTTCATCATCATCAAAAACATATTCAGTAAGCTTTGATTCAAATTTTTTTTGAAACCATCTTCTCTCTTCTGAATCAAGAATATGATTACACTCTATGCCAATTTTTCCACAATATACCTCTTCGAGGGTTTTAATAATATTTCTTAATGATAATTTATTGCTTTCAGTAAAAGTATCTGTAAAAAAATCTCGATCTAAATCACTATGAGATAGGCCATGAAACTCAATATTTAAATCTTCTATCTCCCGTCTTTCCATCATACCCAGAGGATCAAGCTTTGCCTTGAGATGACCTCTATTTCTGTATGACTGGATCAATCTAATGACTTTACCCTGTTTATCATCAAGCGTAGTCTTATTTTTTGTAGTAGCTTTACTTCTTGAAAAATTTTTGAACTCTTTGATAATCTCAAGATGTGATATCTCACCATTAGTATTGGGCTGTTTTGGAAGATTGGTAAAAAAATCTAGCCAGTCCTCAGATAAATTTTCTGGATTTTTTAAGAAAGTTTCGTAGAGGGTTTCGAGATATGCTGCATGTCCTGCCGAGACATGTGAGCTCCCCCATAGCTCTGTCATTGATATTGTCATTTTATGTATACTTAATCTTTTTTATACCCCATCCGAGACAATTATATCCTTTTTATTTTTATGTAACATTGATTTTATTTCTCCAATTGCCTTATTTGGATTGAGGCCTTTTGGACATACACTTACACAATTCATAATTCCATGACATCTGTATACACTGAACGGATCAGACAGCGCTTCAAGCCTTTCTTTAGTTTTTAGATCTCTTGAATCTGCAAGAAATCTGTATGCTTGAAGAAGTGCAGCAGGACCAACAAATTTGTCCGGATTCCACCAAAAAGATGGACAACTTGTTGAACAACAAGCGCATAGTATACATTCATATAATCCATCTAATTTATCTCTTTCTTCGGGAGATTGAAGTCTTTCTTGTTCTGGTGCTGTTGTTTCATTTTGTAGAAAAGGTTTAATTTTTTCATACTGTGCATAGAATTCAGTCATATCTACTACTAAATCACGAATTACTGGAAGACCAGGCAAAGGTCTTAATTCAATTTTATTTCTTTTTACAACTGAGGAGATTGGTGTGATGCAAGCAAGACCATTTTTGCCATTTATATTCATTCCATCAGAACCACAAACACCTTCTCGACATGATCTTCTGTAGGATATTGATTGATCCTCCTCTTTTAATAAGTGAAGAAGATCTAAAACCATGATATCTTTTTCAGGTTTATTAATAGTGTAATTTTTCATATAAGGGAACTTATCTTCTTCCGGATTGTATCTATATAGGCTGACTTGTAATTTTTTATCAAACATTAATAGGTCCTTATCTTAGGTGGGAAAGCTTCAACCTTCTGTGGTTCAAAATTAACTTCTCTTTTGGACACTTCTTTTGATATTGGATCATAAATAGAATGGCATAACCAATTATCGTCATCTCTATCTGGGTAATCATCTCTAGCGTGGGCACCTCTACTTTCAGTTCTTCTATATGCAGAAATTGCAGTTGATTCAGCAACTTCGAATAAGTTTTGAAGTTCAATAGCTTCAACCCTATTAGTATTAAAAGCATCACTCTTATCTTTGAGATGTAAATTATCAACTTTTTCTCTCAGCTCATTTAGTTTATCGAGACCTTTTTTCATAAATTCGCCTCGTCTGAATACACCAAAGTAATTCTGCATACATTCTTGAAGTTCTTTTTTGACTTCAGCTGGATCAAATCCTTCGGAGGACTCGTTTAATTTGTTTAATCTTTCGAGCGAGCTATCAATGTCACTTTTAGATGCTGATTCAACTCCTCCTCCAGACTTTAATTCTCCTTGTATGTGTTTACCAGTTGCTCTTCCAAAGACAACCAAATCTAGCAAAGAGTTTCCGCCAAGTCTATTTGCTCCATGAACAGAAACACATGCTGCTTCACCTGCAGAGAATAATCCAGGTATTAAATAATCTTGATTATCAACTCTATTAAAAGCCTGTCCTGAAACATTTGTAGGAGTTCCTCCCATCATATAGTGACATGTTGGTACGACAGGGATAGGTTCATAAATT
>CABZHV010000011.1:0-33028 GCA_902525635.1 uncultured SAR86 cluster bacterium | reverse complement strand
TATTACCCAAATCTTTGTTTAAATCCATAACATTACTAATTCTTGCGAGAGCGCTCTCTGTTAAAGAAATAGATTTATTTTCAGCTTTTTCCATAACTTTTAATTATAATTTAAATCACAGTATAAAATAAAACTATGCTTAAATGCTTTTTTTTCAAGGTTTTCAATATAAATTAATTGATGAAAAAATCCCTAATAACTTATTCGACAGTTGATGGTCAGACAAAAGATATTTGTCAAAAAATAGCGAATTTTGCAAATAATGAAAATATTGATGTTCTTCCCATAAATAAAATTGAAAATTTAAATCAATACGATTTTATAGTAATTGGCGCAAGCATTAGATACGGCAAGTATAGAAAAGAACTTTTCAACTTTATTAAAAGTAATATAGACTCTTTAGAATCAAAAGAGAATGCGTTTTTTTCAGTTAATGCAGTTGCTCGAAAAGTAGAAAAAAACACACCAGAAACAAATCCTTATATGAGAAAATTTTTAGAAAAGATTTCATGGGTGCCAAAAAATTTGGAAGTATTTGCAGGAAAAATAGATTATCCTAAATATAAATTTTTCGATAAATATGCAATAAAATTTATCATGTGGGTCACAAATGGCCCAACTGATACCTCTGGTACATTTGAATTCACAGATTGGAAAAAAGTTGAAAACTTTGCCAAAAGCTTAAATTTATGAAAAAAATTAAAAAATCATTAGAGTTATATAAAGAGGCTAATCGTCATATGCCTGGAGGTGTGAATTCTCCTGTAAGAGCATTTAAAAACATAGGTGGAAATCCAATATTTTTTAAAAAAGCTTCAGGTCCTTATGTATATGATGCTGATAACAATAAATATATTGACTACATAGGTTCGTGGGGCCCAATGATAATGGGGCATACTCATCCTAAAATAGTAAAAGCTGTAACTAAACAACTCAGCTTAGGAACAAGTTATGGAGCGCCAACAAGCATTGAATCAGATACAGCAAAACTTATAAAAAAATGTTTTCCTTCAATACAAAAAATTAGAATGGTAAATTCAGGAACTGAAGCAACTATGAGTGCTATTAGATTAGCAAGAGGATATACAGGAAGGGATAAAATTATAAAATTTGATGGTTGTTATCATGGTCATGTTGATTCTCTGCTTATAAAAGCTGGGTCAGGAGTTAGCACATTCGGTCTTCCAGATTCACCTGGAATTCCAAATGAGCTTGCAAAAAAAACCTTAAGTTGTGAATTTAATAACAAAGAAGACTTCCTAAAAATTTTTAATAAAGTAAAAAAAGACCTTGCTGCAGTAATAATTGAACCAATTGCTGGGAATATGGGTTTTGTTCCTGGTGATAAGTCATTTTTAAAATTATTGAGAAAGAAAACTAATGAAAATAAATCATTACTAATTTTTGATGAGGTCATGACTGGGTTTAGAGTGTCTCTTGGTGGAGCTCAAGAAATATATGGAATTAAACCGGACATTACAACATTAGGAAAAGTAATTGGTGGAGGTCTACCAGTTGGTGCATTTGGAGGAAAAGGTAAGATTATGGATTATCTTGCTCCTAATGGTCCTGTTTATCAGGCAGGTACTTTATCAGGGAATCCTCTAGCAATGGCAGCAGGTTCGACATTAATAAAATTACTAATTCAATCAAATCCATATAAAAATCTAGAACTTAAAGCTTCGAATCTCTTGGATCAGATCAAAGACCTATTCCATAATAAAGATATACCTTTTTCTACTAATCAAATTGGAGGAATGTTTGGTTTCTTTTTTTCACAAAAGTTACCGAATAATCTCAGAGATGTTGAAAACTCAAATGATAACCAGTTTAAAAAATTTCTTAATAAATGTATGACTAATGGTATTTATTTTGCGCCCTCAAAATTTGAGGCAGGTTTTATTTCTACAAAACATACTAACAAAGAAATAAATCATACAATAGGAGTTGTAAAAAAAATCTTAGATGAAGGAATATAAAATGAAATACGATATTAGTGCTCTTGGAAATGCTCTAGTAGATACACAATATATGGTTGGTCATGAGTTTTTGACTGAAATTGGTCTAGAACCTGACACAATGACATTAGCAACAGCAGATGAACATTCTCCAATAATACAAAAACTAAAATCAATGGGAGTTGATTCAGTATCAGATTGTGGAGGATCTGCAACAAACTCTCTAGTTGCTGCTTCTTATTATGGATCAGAGTGTCATCATGTATGTAGAGTTGCAGATGATATAGATGGAAAAAAATATTTGGATAGTCTTAAAAAAGCTGGTGTAAAACATATAGGCTTTAGTAAAGAGAAATCAGATATGCCAACTGGAAAATGTCTTATATTTGTAACTCCAGATGCAAAGAGAACAATGAGCAGCATGTTAGGTATCAGTGCCTTCTTAGGTTCAAAAGATATAAATTATGATGCAGTTGAAAACTCTAAAATTTTTTATATAGAGGGTTACATGGTAACAAGTGATGAGAATTTTGGTGCAGTAAAGTCAGTTTTAAGTAATATCAAAAATAAAGAAACTATTAAAGCTTTATCATTGTCCGATGCTGGAATAGTCCAAGGATTCAAAGATAAATTCAATGAAATAGAATCCTATGGAATTGATATGATATTTTGTAATGATGATGAGGCAATTGCTTTTGCTGAAACGGAAAATTTTAGTGATGCAGTTAACTTTTATAAAAACAAAACATATATGACTATTATTACAAAAGGGTCTGAAGGAAGTATTGTAATTAATAACGGGCAAGAAATATTTTCTCCAGCTGTGTCAATTGATCCAATTGATACAAATGGTGCTGGTGATATGTATGCTGGATCATTTATGCATGCATATTTAAGTGGGCTTGAGTTGTCAAAATGTGCAGAATTTGCAAACTATGCTTCATCTAAGATTGTACAAACCTTTGGACCAAGATTGACACCAGAAGGATATAAAGAAGTTTTAAAAAAATTAAAAAAAAACTAGTAAATTTGATGAGTATCTGATATTTTTCTCACCTTAATTTTTTTTATCAACTAATGGCAATAGCAAAAACTAAAAAGAAACCAGTAAAAAAAGCTACTAAAAGAGTTTCTAAAATAAAAAAAAGTCCCTCTTCAGGGATTGCAAACAATAAATCAAAGATTGCTCCGTATAAGCCTAAGAAAAATGAAAAATATATGAGTGCAGCTATGAAGAAACACTTTATTGCTGTCCTTCTTCTTTGGAAAGAACATCTAAAAGAGGAGATGAAAAAAACTTTTGATCACTTAAAAACTAAAGGTGAAACATATGCTGATCCTGTTGACCGAGCATCTCAAGAAGAAGAATTTGCTTTTGAACTAAGAACTAGAGACAGAGAAAGAAAACTCACACATAAGATTGCAATTTCAATAGAAAAAATTAAACAAGATGACTATGGCTGGTGTGACTCATGCGGAGATGAAATTGGTATAAAAAGACTTGAGGCAAGACCAACGGCTACTCATTGCATTCACTGCAAAACTCTTGATGAGATTAAAGAAAAACAACTTAGTGGATAGCTTTCAATTTTTTATCAAAAATTTATTTTGATAAACAACAAAAAAATAAGTAACTTCGCAATTTCAATTATTGAGAAACTCAAACGAAATAAATATCAAGGCTATCTTGTTGGAGGATGTGTGAGGGATCTATTATGTGGAATAGAGCCAAAAGATTTTGATATTGCTACTAATGCCACACCAGAGCAAGTGAGAGAGGTTTTTAAAGCATCCAGAATAATTGGTAAAAGATTCAAATTAGTTCACATTTTCAACAGATCAGAGCTTATTGAAGTAGCAACCTTTAGAGCTGGTGAAGAAAAAAACAATCAAGGAGAGTTAATAAAAGATCAATCTGGAAAAATCATTAGAGATAATATTTGGGGCAATTTAGATCAAGACATATATAGAAGAGACTTTACTGTTAATGCACTATACTATTGTCCAATTTCAAAGAAAATAATTGGTCATAAGGATGGCATCAAAGATATCAACCAAAAGAAAATTGTTTCAATTGGAGATCCACAACATAGGTTTTCAGAAGACCCTGTTAGAAGCCTAAGGGCAATAAGGTTTAGTAATAAACTTAATTTTAAGATTGATAAAAAAATCAAAGACGCAATTTACAAAAAAGGACATCTTTTATCAAATATTTCCAACGCAAGAATATTTGATGAGTTTTGTAAAATCTTTCTTAGTGGCATGGCTGAGAAAAATTTTAATAAACTAAATTCTTTTGGTTTAAATAAGTTTTTAGTAACTACCGAGCCAAAAGTAAACAAATTTTCACATAATGTTATTTTTGAGGCTTTAAGAAATACGGATAGAAGGTTGAAAAATAATCAATCTGTAACGCCAGGCTTTCTTATATCAGCCCTTTTGTGGCCAAATCTAATAAATAGATCTTTAACTAAAGGAGAAATTAATCTAAGAAAGTTTTTCAGGTCTATGGATCCTGTATTAAGGAATCAACAAAAAATTACAGCAATCCCAAGAAAATTCCATTCATACATAAAAGACATATGGATTCTGCAATTAAAACTTCATAGTCGAATTGGAAAACAGCCATACAAAACTCTAAAGCATCCCAGATTTAGAGCTGCATATGACCTAATGCTAATAAGAGAAAAAAGTTCTTGTGAAACAAAAAATCTTGGTAAATGGTGGACTGATTTTCAAAAAAATGACGACAAATTAAAAAAGTCGCTTATAAGTTCACTTAAAGAAAAAGATATGCAAGAATCATTTAAAACATTTGGTTTCTCTAAAGAGTTAATATAATCTATAAGATTGATATTAATTATTTAAATGAAGCCTGCTTTAAACGATATACCCTTACCAAAATATATTGCTATTGAAGGTCCGATTGGTGTTGGAAAAACCACTCTTGCAAATAAAATTGCTATGACATTTAACTACGATGCCTTCCTTGAGCAACCTGCTGAAAATCCATTTTTAAACAATTTTTATAAAAACCCGAGCCAATCAGCATTGGCAACACAACTTTTTTTCCTCTTTCAAAGAATGCAACAGATTCAAGATCTTAAGCAAAGAAGCCTTTTTGAAAATGTTCGTGTTGCAGATTTTATAATAGAAAAAGATAGGTTATTTGCAGAAGTTACTCTTTCACCGGAAGAAATGCATTTGTATGATAAAGTTTATGAACATATTACAATCGATGCTCCCTCTCCTGACCTTGTAATTTATTTACAAGCTCCAATAGAAATTTTAAAAGAAAGGATTACTAAAAGAGGTAATATTAATGAGCAATACTTAACATTAGAATATCTTGAGAGGCTTAATGATGCTTATTCGCGTTTTTTTCTAGACTATAAAGAAGCTCCTTTAATGATTATAAATGCAGCCGATATAAATCTTGAATCAAACGAAGCAGATTATGAGTCCTTAGTTTCAATGATAATGTCAAATCCTAAAGGAAAAAATTTCATTAACCCTCAGCCTTCTATAATATAACTTATGGCAGGAAACTTAATTGCGGCCCAAGCATCTAATCCACATCTAAAAAACTTTGATGAATATAAAAAGCTTTATGATCAATCAATTGAAAATCCTAAAGAATTTTTTAAAAAAATCGCAAGTGAGAACCTTTCTTGGATAAATGATTTTACTGAAGTTCATAACAATAGATTTGCGAATGCAAAGTGGTTTGCTGACGGGAAAATAAATGTAAGTAAAAATTGTATTGATAGGCATCTCAAAGATAGATCTGACAAGGTAGCTTTGATATGGAAAGGAGATGAACCCGGAAACTCAAAATCATTCACTTTTAAAAAATTACATGAAGAGGTATGTAGATTCTCAAATGTACTAAAAAACCTAAAAGTGTCTAAAGGTTCAAGAGTTTGTATTTATATGCCAATGATTCCTGAGGCTGCATTTGCAATGCTGGCTTGTACGAGAATTGGAGCAATTCATTCTGTTGTTTTTGGAGGATTCTCTCCTGAATCTTTAAAAGATAGAATTTTAGATGCTAATTGTGAAATTGTTATTACAGCAGATGAAGGTGTTCGAGGAGGAAAAATAGTTCCTTTAAAATCAAATGTTGATGAAGCATTAGAAAAGTGTCCAAAAGTTAGAAACATAATCGTTATTAAAAGAACAGGCAATAAAATAAACTGGAATTGTAATAAAGATCTATGGTATGAAGATCTTATAAAAGGTGTATCAACTTCATGTGATCCTGAGCCAATGAGTTCAGAAGATCCACTTTTCATTCTTTACACCTCCGGTTCAACAGGAAAACCAAAAGGTGTATTACATACAACTGCTGGATACTTACTTGGTGCTCATGTAAGTTTCAAATATCTTTTTGGTGCAAATGAAACTGACATATACTGGTGTACAGCAGATGTTGGTTGGATAACTGGACATTCATATATCTTGTATGGCCCTCTTTCAAATGGAGTAACTTCTATTATGTTTGAAGGAGTTCCAACCTATCCAGATTTTTCAAGATGTTGGGAAATATGTGATAAATACAATGTAAATATATTTTATACTGCTCCAACAGCAATAAGAGCTTTAATGTCACAAGGCAATGATCCGGTTCTTAAAACAAAAAGAGAAAGTCTAAGAGTTTTAGGAACAGTTGGTGAACCTATTAATCCAGAAGCATGGGATTGGTATCATAAAGTAGTTGGTAAGGGGACATGTGATGTCATTGATACTTGGTGGCAAACAGAAACTGGGTCTGTTTTAATATCTCCTATTGCAGGCATCACTCCAGTAAAACCCGGGTCTGCAACATTACCTTTTTTTGGTGTAAAACCAGCTTTATATGACGAACAAGGCAATCCTTTAGATGGAGCAGCTTCAGGTAATTTGGTCATTGAGTCCTCATGGCCTAGTCAAATTAGAAGTGTATATGGCGATCATGAAAGAATGATATCTACTTATTTCAAGACTTATGAAAATATATATTTCACCGGTGATGGTGCAAAAAGAGATAAAGATGGTTATTACTGGATAACTGGAAGAGTTGATGATGTGCTCAATGTATCTGGACATAGGCTGGGAACTGCTGAAGTTGAAAGTGCTTTGGTTCTCCATGACTCTGTTGCAGAAGCTGCAGTAGTTGGATTTCATCATCCAATTAAGGGTCAAGGTATTTATGCATTTGTAACCCTGATGAAAGGAATAGAATTTAACATTGACTTAGAAAAAGACCTTATAAGATTTGTTTCTAAAGAAATAGGTCCTATTGCTAAACCAGATCTCATACAAAATGCCCCTGGCCTACCAAAAACTAGATCAGGTAAAATTATGAGACGAATTTTGAGAAAAATTGCTGAAGGTGACTATGAAAATCTTGGTGATACAACTACCCTTGCAGAGCCAGCCGTTGTGAAATCTCTTCTTGAACACAGTAAAAAACTATGAATAAAATAATTCCTATATTGATTCTATTTGGATGTGTCACTAATCAAAATTATGATAAATCCTTACTTCCAGATGCTGATCCTATGACTTTAAGCAAAGTCAATTCTAAAATTTTAGTATCTTGTATGCAGGTTCCAGTCCCTCAACCACCAACTCCAATTAATGTATCTCACAAAGTTGCTAATAAACAAATGTACGATTCTAACGAATGCTTTGATAACAAAATAGCAGAAAATGACACAAAAAAAATCAATAATGAAAGAAAAGAAAAGAAAAAATTTAAACTAGATATTAGTTTAAAAGATCAAGATAATAAAAAAGATCAAGAGAACAATGAATAGGTATTCTCAATATTTTTTATCTTTCCATCCACTTCCAATTTAATAAGGTGAGCTAATAAGCTCATTTTTGCAATAGGATGAAGCATCTCAGGAACATCGTCATAAACTAGCAATAACAATTCATCGATATTGAAATTTTTATTTTTTTCAATACATCTAATAACCTTTGTTTCTCTTGATACCCTATGTCGAATAATAGATTGAATAGTTTTTGATGGTTCCTCCATATAATTTCCATGTCCAGGTGCAAAATAATCAATTTCATAATTCTCAAGGAGTTTCAAAGAGTCAATATATTCGGTCATGTCACCATCTGGAGGCGCAATTACAACAGTTGAACCATCCATAATATGATCACCTGTTAGCAAACACTTTTGTTCTTCAAGATAAAAACATAAATGATTGGATGCATGTCCTGGCGTGTGTATAGCTTCAATCGAGTATTCATTAGTTGTAATTTTATCTCCGTGACTTAATACTGTATCTGGAACAAAAGTTTCATCCTCCCATTGAGACTCTCTATCAACTAATCTACCAAATAATGGAATATTAAGTTTTTTTGCAATTGGTGATGCAGCAGGCGAATGGTCTTTATGAGTATGAGTAACTACAATTCTTTTAATTTTATCTCCTCCTTCTAAGAGGATTTTTTCAACATGATCAGGTAAATTTGGGCCAGGATCAATCAAAGTAATATCCTCAGATCCTATTAAATAGGTATTAGTACCACTTCCAGTAAAGACACCCCCATTATTAGCAGTAATTTTTTTTATTAGTTCATGCATTAGTAATTCTCGTAACCTTCATCTTCTGGAAACAAAACATTCCATGTTCCATTATCTTTAAAAAACTTTGGTAATATGGGTTTTATATCATTTTTCGTTAAATTTTTTTGGTTTTCAAGCATTTCTCTTGCAGTAGTAAAATTTGAACATAGTTTTAGATTTTCTGTTGTAGGCAAAATCATCTGCATGTCACCTTTCATTGCTTTTTTTATTGCGTTATTTGGATTTATCCATAAGCTATGAGTTAATTCCATACCATCATGCTGAACAATTTGATTTTCAGGCAAATATGCAATAAAAAATCTTGTGTCAAAACGTTTTATTTCAAAATCAGGCGTAATCCAATGAGATAATGGTGCAATATTTTTAGCAGTTAGAATTAGCTCTTCTCTCTTACAAATTTCTAAAAAAGATATCTCATGATTGATTAGATCGTTTCTATATTTGTCAAACTTATTTTTATCATTACCTTCTAAGTCTAGTTTTTCTCCAGACCTTCTTTTTGCTAATAATATTCCGACCTCTTCAAAGCTCTCTCTTATACAAGCTATCCAATAGCTCAAACCGCTCTCATTTATACCAAGAATTTCTGAAGCTATAGAGTCACTATATCCATCACAGTGTGATTCCCATTCTTTTTGAAGGTCATCTTCATCAATCTTTCCACCAGGAAAAACATATAAGTTTCCAAAAGGTGACTTTTTAGATCTTTTTACCATTAAGACCTCAATTCCCTCTTTAGAATCCCTTAAAACAAGAACAGTTGCAGCAGGAGTTAAATTTTTATTCATATGTTCAATTGATATGGCTTAGAATACTGCTTATGAGAATCACTGACAATCTAATTAAAGATATAGCAAATGCTCCTGAATGGTTTTTTGAAGCCATTAAAATAGAGCCAACAGAATGCGAAATTGAAAATCCAAAAGGAAATCTCTCTTATTCAAAATGGGATTGTGATTCAGAAAGTAAAAACTTGCTTATATTTATCCATGGTACGGGAGCACATAAAAAATGGTGGTATCCAATAGCTCCACATTTTACAGAAAATACTAATGTGATCGCAGTTGATCTTCCAGGCATGGGTGATTCGGGTTTTAGAGACGAATACAGCATCAAAGATTTTGGTCAATGTATTATTTCAATTATTGAAAAAGAAAAATCAGCTAAGCTCATTGATAATGTCTTCATTGTTGGACATTCTCTAGGTGGTCAAGTTGCAGCATATGTCGCCTCTGAAAAAAAAGAACTTGTTTCTAGCTTAATAATGATCGATACCTTTATAAGGCCACCTGACTGGGATCCTTCGCAACACGAAGGTGGTCCTTTAAGAATGATCAAATATTATCCAGATAAGGCTACTATTTTAAAAAGATTTAGGCTTTTACCTGAGCAGGAATGCCATAATGATTGGTTTGTAAGATATATAGCAGATCATTCTGTTCGAAAAACAGATGAAGGATGGCGATGGAAGTTTGATGATTCTATGTTTAATAGCTTGGAAAGATTGTTTGGTTATCAATTTTCATTTGGATGCCCTGCTCTATTTATTCATGGTGCAAATAGTTTATTGATGTCAGGAAATATTCTTGGCAATATTAAAAAAATGTATTCAGACATTATGGAGTTTGATGAAATTCCTGGTGCGGCTCATCATGTTCCATTGGATAAGCCATTGGAAATTATTGATATAGTTAAAAAACGTTTGTTTTAAATATGAACTATTTTTATTTCTTTTTTTTTATTTTTTTAGGTATTGTTGTCTTGATTAAACCATTTACTGAATTTCTGAAAGATAAAATTACTTCAAGTAATAACATTAATATTATTGCAGGTATAACAATAATAATTGGTTTGATATGTGTTTACTTTCCATTAACTGATCAATATTGGTATGAAAGAGTATGGAAAATTGTAACTTTTTCTCTGGGAATATTGATTATCATAAGAGGCTTAGCTGTCTTGTTTTTTTTTAATCAAATAAAAAAAGCTCTACCTTTTGTCTTCCACAATTATTTTAAATTTATGAGCGCTATTTCAATAATGTTTTTTGCATTGGCATTTTATACTGTTTCCTCTGACTATGTTGGGCCTCAAAAAGATATAAGTAATTGTAGTTCTGATAACAAATTAGAGGTAATCTGTAATTTTAAAAATCCTGAGGATATTGTTATAACGCCTGATAAAAAATTTCTATTTATGTCAGAATTTGGAGGCATTGGTCCTTATGAAGAACAAAAGTCAGGCTACTTTGCTTTACTAGATTTACAAACAAAAACTAAAATCATTCCAAATATAACAATTGAAGAAAATATTTGGGGCGATCCTGAATGCACAAGAACAATTAATAAAAAGTATGGTCCTCATGGAATTGACTTAATAAAAAGAAATGACGGGCGTTATCAACTTGGAGTCATTAACCATTATCCAGATGAAACTATAGAAATGTTTGAGATGGTAAAAAAGGAAAATTCATGGGATATGGTCTGGAGGGGATGTATAAATGTGCCACATGAGTTTTATTTTAATGACATTAGTTTAAGAAAAAATGGAGGCTTCTATGCTTCTCATATGTACGATAGGGAAATAACTCTTAACGAATGGCTTTTCGTTTCAATAATAAAAACTGATACAGGGTTTCTTGTTGAGTGGATAGAAAATAAATTCAAAAAAATAGATGACTCCGATGGCAGCGGTCCTAATGGTATTGCTTTGGATGAAAACTCGAATATTATTTATATAAGCTATAACCAAGGCGATTCGATAACAAAATTTGATCTTTCCCTTAATAAAAAATTAGATAAAAAGTTTATTGAGGCACCAGATAATCCTTATATAGATGGTAATGACATTTGGATTACCTCATTAGATTTTCAACCAAATGATGTTGGAGATTGTGAGTTTAAAAAAAGTTGTTCCCTACCATTTTCTATTTATAAATTAGATAGAAATAATTTAGAAATAAAAAATAAATATTCATTTTCCAAAACTGTTTTTGGTCTTCCCACCATTGCTGTTCCAATAGAGGATGAAGTTTTTTTAGGATCATTCCATTCTGACAGATTAGGGATAATAGAAATTAACTAAATGATAAAAGAATTCGACTTCGATTCACTTGAAAAAAGTATTCCAGAAAGATCTAGTAACTCTCATAAAGGTGATTTTGGAAAAGTGATGGTTGTTGGGGGTTCGGTGGGGATGGGAGGTGCCGCAATATTATCATCTGAAGCAAGTTTATTTTCTGGTGCTGGACTAGTTCATCTCAGTACACATCCAATAAATGTAGAGGCGAGCCTAAAAAGAAATCCAGAAGTAATGGTATATGGCATTGATAAAAGTTTTTCTATGCCTGAGAACATTGATGTTTTGCTATGCGGTCCAGGATTAAAAAATGACGGATGGTCTAAAAATATCTTTAATGAAGTTATTTCAGTAAATAATTTTGGGGTAGTAATATTGGATGCAGGTGCACTTCATTTTATAGGTGAGAATAATTTAGAGACAAGCAAAGATAAAGTTCTTACTCCTCATCCAGGCGAAGCTGCAAAGCTTTTAGGTATTTCAAATAATGAAGTTCAAGAGGATAGAGTTAGTGCTGCGAAATCAATATCAAATAAGTTTTCAGCTTCTGTAATTCTTAAAGGTAAAGAGACGATTATTTGTTCTCATGGTAACGAGGAATTATTTATATGTACTGAAGGTGGGCCAGAGTTATCTTCCGGAGGCACAGGTGACGTTCTTGCTGGAGTTCTATCAGCCCTTATAGCCCAAAAAGTTGATATTATTGATGCTTGCAAAATTTCTGTTGCTGTTCATGCTAGAGCAGGAGAAGAATTTAGAAATAAAACAGGTGAAATCGGCTTAAATGCATCATCATTGATACCAACCATAAGAGATTTACTTAATAAATGAATAAAATTTATCTAGAAAATGACGAGTCAACCAATAAACTTGGTGCACATATATCAGAGAAACTGAAAGAAATTAAAAAATCTACAATTGAGATCCATCTTGAGGGTGATCTTGGTGCTGGAAAAACATTTTTAACCAGGTCGATAATATCTAATTCAGGGTGGAAGGGCTTGGTAAAAAGTCCAACTTATACCTTATGTGAGGAATATGACCTTGGAGATGTAATTTTCTTTCACATTGACTTGTATAGAACCAATGAGCCTGAGGATATTCATATTTTTGATTTAGATAGAAAAACTCACTTAAAAAAAATTATAATTATTGAGTGGCCAGAGAAGCTTGCTATAAAAAGAAATTTTGACTTAAAAATATCTTTTGAACATTTTGAGGATGGTAGAAAAGTATTGATTAATGATGATGATGAATTATTTTCAGGTTTGATAAGACATTATGAATAAAATTTTATCTTTTTTATTAGTTCTTTCTTCACTTGTGTACTCGAATGAAATTTCATTTTATGAAATAAAAGATTCTGATGATCAATCTTCTGAAATATCCTTTCTTTTAGATAAGGTGTCTTTTATAAAATCTTATTCACTTGTAGATCCCTCAAGAATTGTTATAGATGTATACCAAAGTGATTTAAAGTCAGACGTTGAGGAAAGATATAACTACCCTATCAAGTTAGTAAGGGCTTCGTCAAAAGAGGGGTTAACAAGAATAGTTATTGATTTATATGAATATGTTAATTGGAGTAAACCAACTCAAGAGAAAACAGATGAAGGAATTTTATTAAAAATTAATGTCAAGAAAAATAAGGAGCTTAAAAATAACATTAGAGATATTGTTGTAGCTATTGATGCTGGCCATGGTGGAAAAGATCCTGGAGCTGTAAGTAGTAATAATATTTTAGAAAAAGATATTACTTTGTTGATAGCAAAAGAGTTACAAAGAACTCTTAGAGATACAGAAGGTTATGAAGCAGTGCTAATAAGAAATGATGATAGTACGGTTAATCTTAATGATAGATATCAAAATGCAAGAAAGTTTGGTGCAGATGCTTTCATTTCAATCCATGCAGACGGTTTTAGACTAGCATCTGTTAAAGGTGCATCAGTTTTCATATGGTCTGATGAATCTTCAAGCAGTGTTGCTAGAAATCTTTCAGAAAAAGAACGAAAGAGAATTCAAGCTCAAATAAAAAATATTAAGTCTTACGATTTCAATGAAGATGCTGCAAGAGATCTTTATCCAAATACCTATAAAAAAAAAGTTGATCAAAGCAAAGAATTAGGTACAAAGATCTTAGATCAGCTAAAAAGAGATCCATTCACTAAGATTCATAAACAAAATGTTGAATATGCTGATTTTAGAGTACTTAAATCGGTTGATATACCATCTGTCTTAGTTGAGTCTGGATTTATAACCAATCCAGAAGACGCAAGAAGACTTAAAACTAAGGCAGGAAGAAGAATGATTGCTAGGTCAATTTTTCTTGGCATTCACAATTATTTCAAAGAAGCACCAGTTTCAGGTACCCTTCTAGAAAATTATCAAAACTATCTTAATTACGAAATTCAAAAAGGTGATGTGTTATCCGAGATTGCTATCAGATTTGGCGTGACGGTAGACTCTATTAACAAAACTAATAATCTAGAAAATAAATCTATATTTCCTGGTCAAATAATTAGAATAGAAATATAGACACCTAAGACATGTCATATGGATCTATGTCATAAGTCCATTTAACTTTCTTTGATTCAGACCAATTTTGAATTTCATTAGTAAGATATTTAAGCACTCTGTTTAGATAAGTTCTTGTTTCGGACTTAATAATCAGATGATTTCTTGTATTCCCTTTAACCTTTAAGGGTATCGATGGAAGTGGTCCGATAACATAAACATTTTTCTTATCGTTTAAGAGATTGTTCGCCTTATCTAAAAATTTGTAGCAACTTTCTGGACTGGGTGAGGTCACTCTTAATATTGCAACTGTTGAGTATGGAGGCATATTCAAAGCTTTGTTAGTTTTAAGACATTGCTCAGAAACCAGCCTATAGTCTCCAGTTTTAATTTGTTTAAGATTTACATCATTAGGATATCTAGTCTGAATAATTACTTTTGCAAGATTATTGTTTCTACCTGCTCTACCAGAAACCTGAATTAATTGTTGTGAGATTTTTTCAATTGCATTTATTTCTGGGCTTAATAAACCTCCATCAGCATTAAGAATTACACATAGCGTTACTTTAGGAAAGTCATGACCTTTAGATAGCATTTGTGTTCCCACCAATATTGCCTCTTTGCTTTTATTGGCCCTCTCATAAATTGCTTCAATTGATCCCTTCAGTCTTGTTGAATCATAATCCATTCTAATAACAGGTACTTTTTTAAATTTACTTCTAAGCACCTCTTCAACTCTTTCAGTGCCAGTCCCAAGAGTATTTATTTCATTTGAATGGCAATCTGGACATGTTTTATTTACCCCATAAACGGATTCACATTTATGACAAATTAGTCTGTTTTTTGATTTATGAAAGACTAAATTTGATTCGCATAATGAACATTTTGCAACCCAGCCACAATTATCACATTCATACAATGGAGCAAAACCTCTTCTATTGAGGAAAATCAATACTTGCTCTCCTTTGTTGATTGCTGCTTCAATGATGCTCATGGTTTGAATAGCAATTCCTCCAAGTAGAGGAGAGTCACTAATATCCAAAGGAATTAATTTTGGTGGCTTTTTGCCATCTACTCTTCTCAATAAATCAAACTTTTTGAACTTTTTCTCTTTTACAAGCTTTAGAGTTTGCAGGGATGGTGTAGCAGAACCTAAAAAAACTGGTATATTTTCTATCTGGGCTCTTTTTATGGCCAAATCTCTTCCTGAAAATTTAAAACCTTCAGCTTGCTTATATGACTGATCGTGCTCCTCATCAATAATAATTGCTCCTAAATTTTTTAACGGCATCAAAACTGATGATCTTGTTCCAATAACGATTCTTATTCCGCCAAATTTAGATCGCAGCCAAACCTTCAACCTTTGGTTTGGAGTTTGTCTGGAATGATATACGCCAATATCACCAATAAAACGATCCTTAAATCTTTTTTCTAATTGTGGTATTAGATTAATTTCTGGTACTAGAATCAAAATCGATTTATTTTGAAGAATAAATTTTTCAGCTAATTGAAGATATATCTCTGTTTTACCAGAGCCTGTAACCCCGTATATTAATGAAGGACTAAATTTTTCAACTTTATTAAGTTCAGATAGATTAATGTTTTGTTCTTTAGTTAATTTTAATTTCTTGTCTTCTTCATTTAACTTATATTCAGTATTATCATCAAGGTCGATAATAATTTTATCGTTTTGTTTTCTTAATAGGGTTGGCATGAAAGAAAAGAATACCTCGCCAATTGGATGATGATAGTAATCTGAGGCCCATGTAATTGCTTCAAATATTGATCCATTAAAACAAGAATGTTCATCGGCTATTGAGATTATTTCTTTTAAGCCTTTTAGTGACTTGGGTTTAGCTATTTTCTTTACAATTATTCCAACAATTGACTTGTTTCCAAAAGGAACTATTACCCTTTTACCTTTTTTGATTACTTCTTTTGATTTATAGGTAAAACATTGTCTTAAAGGCAATCCAACAGCAATATCATAGTAAAAAATATTCATTTTTTAATTGTAATGGATTTAATTTTTGATATAGTTCTCATCCTAAATATATTTTATTATGAAAAAAGATATACATCCTGAATACCGCGAAGTTCTATTCCATGATATCAGTGTGGATGAATATTTTTTACTTCGCTCTACTCTGAAAACAGATAAAACAAAGGAATGGGAAGGAAAAGAGTACCCATACTACACCGTTGAAGTTTCTTCTGCCTCACATCCTTTTTATACTGGTAAACAAAAGATTATTGATACCGGTGGAAGAGTTCAAAAGTTCGAAGAAAGATTTGGTAAGAAGAAATAAATTTAGTCTATACCTGAACTGCCAAAACCTTTAGTACCCCTCTCTGATTTTTCGAAATCTTCAACTATTTCAAAATTTGCTTGAACTATTGGCACTATTATCATTTGAGCAATTCTATCGCCAGAATTAATTACAAACTCCCTCTCTGATCTATTCCATGCAGGAACCATTAATTCACCTTGATAATCAGAATCTATCAATCCAACTAAATTACCAAGCACTATCCCATGTTTTGAACCAAGTCCTGATCTTGGGACAACCAGAGCTGCTAATTTCTCATCATCAAGATGCATTGCAAATCCCATTGGAATCATTTCAGTTCTTCCCGGTTTCAGTATCAATTTATCTTTTATGCATGCTCTAAGATCTAAGCCTGCAGAACCTTTAGTCTCGTATTTGGGTATAGATATTTCATTGCCAATAAGTTTATTTAATATTTTGACTTTAACCTTTTTCAATTTCTTAATTCCTTTGGTTTAATTAATGATTTTAATCTACATTGAACTGAGTTTAATGAAATCCATTCAACATCATGAGAAATTATTGCTAAATTACATGTTGTAAACCTGTCAATTGGTTTATTAGTTAATAATTCTACTAAATAATGAAGCGTAGGATTATGTCCAACTATTAAAATATTTTTTAAGCTTTCATCTAACTCTCTCAAGCCCTTAATAATATTAGTTGCATCACCAAAGTATAATTTGTCTGTGTAGTTTGCTTTATCAATTTCAAAATTAAAGCCATCAGCAGTTAAGTCAAATGTCTCTTTTGCTCTTACAGCATTTGAGCATAAAACTTTATCTATCTTTAAATCCATATCTTTTAAAAATTTAGACATCTTCTTTGCATCACTAATGCCTCTATCTGCAAGAGGTCTCTCAAAATCGCTAAGGTTTGAATTATCCCATGAAGATTTAGCATGTCTTAGAACATATATTTCTTTCATATTAAATTCATTATAGTATTGATATGTCGGCTTCTGTTCTATAAAATCGCGTTTCTATGAGTAAAAAATGCCAAGTAACAGGAAAAATTCCTCAGACAGGAAACAACGTTTCTCACGCTAATAATAGAACAAAAAGAAAGTTCTTTCCTAACCTACATACGCACAAATTTTGGGTTGAATCTGAAAATAGATTTGTAAACCTAAAAGTATCTGCCAAAGGTATGCGAATCATTGATAAAAAAGGTATAAGCCAAGTTCTTAAAGAAATAAGAGCCCGCGGCGAAAAAGTCTAATTAGATCTTATTTATATCCAACTTCTTGAGCTAACAAAACAGCTTGTTTCTGCAAAGAACCTAATTTACTGACATTAATATTATCTTCATTAAAGTCTCCCCATGCCTGAATAGACTCATGCACCTTTGCACCAATCAACACTGGGTATTCTTTATTTGCTGAGGCATAAAAATTTTGAGCTTTATCAGATGAAAGATACTCTAAGAGAGAAATAGCATTTTTCTTATTTTTTGAAGTTTTAACAATCCCAGCTCCAGATATATTTATATGCACTCCTCTATCATCCTGATTTGCCCAAAATAAGCTCAAATTATCGTATTGAGGATCATCTAAAAGTCTTGCTAAATAATATGTATTCACAATAGTCATCCCACATTGTCCACTTGACACAGCTTTCAAAGCATTTGTATCATTTGAAAAAACTTCTGTTGCTAAATTGGAAATCCAACCAGATACAACTTCTTTTGCTTGATCGAAACCATATTCATCAATCATGCTTGCTATTAAAGACCTGTTGTATACCTTCTTTGATGTTCTTAAACATAGTTCTCCCTTCCACTTAGGATCAGCTAAATCTTCATAGCTAGAAAAGTCATCTGGAGTAAATTGGTCAATTGAAAATACTATTGTTCTTGCTCTTTTTGAAAGCCCAAACCATTTATTTTCAGGATCTTTTAGATACGAAGGCACATTACCTTCTAATATTTCTGAGTCAACTTTTGAGAAAATATCTCTTTCAGCCGCTTGCCATAAGACTCCTGCATCCACAGTCATAAAAATGTCTGCCATTGAGTCATTTCCTTCAATATCAATTCTTTCCATGAGCTCTTGAGCATTTCCTGATAACAGATTTACTTTGATGCCTGTATCATCATAGAAATCCTCAATGATTGGTTCTAATAGTTGTGGTTGTCTAGATGTGTATATTGTGAGTTCTTCTATTTCATTTTCATTTGCGCATGAAACAAGTAAAAGCACAGAAAGTAATATTGAAATTTTCTTCATTTTCTACCTCATTTGATTAGAGTTACTTTTAGGTGTGCTTATTAAATTATAGCTTATTCTTTCCAGCAGCATGATTAATAAAAAACTTTTTTAAGAACTGTGTTTTATTTACTCTAGATAATCCAAAATTTCTTAGTAGCTTTATATATAAATTGTTTGAACCAAAGAGATTTACAAAAAAATCCATTGATTTGAGCATAAGTAGATTCATATTTTTTCTTCTAATTTCATATCTTTTTAATGTAGTAGCTTGATCAATATATATAGATCTCTCATAAGAATCAGCAATCTCCTCACACAAAGCGTCTGCATCTGCAAATCCTAAATTTACTCCTTGTCCAGCTAAAGGATGAATAGAATGAGCAGCATCTCCAACTAGTACAATATGATCAGAAATATAGTTTTCAAAATGATGATTAAAAAGTTTAAAGTTCAAAATTTCTGAATTTACTACGATCTTTGTGGCAAGCTTTTTTTCAAAGTAAGAAATATTACTATAGACATAGTTTTCAATATTATTATCTGTAATATTTTTGTTATCGACAGACCAAACAATGGTATGAGAAGAGTTAGCTTCATTTTTTGGAACTGGCATAATTGCAAATATACCTTTTTCAGAAAATATTTGATGTGCATCCTCAACATTATCTAATTCACACTTAGCGGTAAACGTTATAGCTGTTTGGTCATAACTTGACTTTTTTTCATTCAAAGAAGCAATCTTCGCAACATTAGAATTTCTTCCATCACAACCCGCAATAAATTTCGTATTAATTTTATCTTTGCTTGAAAGAGTAATCTCAGAGGTATTTGTCTCGTTATCTATTTCAATTTTTTCTATTTCATTGTCAAAAAATATCTGGTGACGTTCTTGATTCTGAAGTTGGTCATAGAGATCATTGAAGAAAACAACATAAGATAGATCATCTTCATCAATTTCTGTTGATGAGAAATCAATTTTCCCAGAGCCATCGCCATCAAAAACATAAATATTTTTAATGGCTGCGAAAGGAACCTTAATACCAATGTCATCTAAAAGTTTTTTCGAAAAACTATTAAGTGTTAATGTTCTTATGTTTTCTTTTTGACTATTTTTTCCTTTTGATTTTTCAATAATTACTGATTTAATATTGCTTTTATCTAATCTTAATGAAATATAATTTCCAATTATTCCACCACCAGATATTGTAACTACTGGATTCACGATATTAAGACATTAATGATTCAATCTCATCAGGGTTTGAAGGAACTTTCTTTGTAAGATTTTCATTGCCTTCTTTTGTCACCAAAATATCATCTTCTATTCTTACTCCAATTCCTTTCCACTTATCATCTACATCCATTGAGCTGCTAATATATATACCTGGTTCAATGGTTGTAATCATGCCAGGCTTATACTTCATAAATTCATCTCCATCCATGTAATCACCAGCATCATGTACATCAAGTCCAAGCCAATGACCTATTTTATGCATGTAAAAGTCTTTAAAAGCTCCTTCTTTGTGAAGTTTCTCTGGATCTCCTTCCAGCAAACCAAGCTTTACTAAACCCTTCGTTATTACTTTTTCAGAGATTTCCTGAGGTTCCATTATATTATTTCCCACTTTTACTTTATCAATAGCTGCGTTCATAGCTTCTAAAACTATTTCATATATTTGAAGCTGCTCTTTTGAGAATTTTCCACTTATTGGATAAGTTCTTGTTATGTCAGAAGCGTACATTTCATATTCACAACCAGCATCAACAAGCAATAAATCTTTCTTATTAAACTTTTTATTATTTTCTATGTAATGAAGAACACACGCATTTTCTCCACTTGCAACAATTGGTGTATATGCTGGAAATCTACCTCCATTTTTTGAAAACTCGTGAATATACAGGCTTTCAATATCTTGTTCAGAATTAGCATCTTTAACATTCTTCATTGCTTCGATATGTGCCATGGCTGAGATATCACAAGCAATTTTTATCAATGATATCTCATGATCATCTTTTATAAGTCGAGCATTTCCAATTAGAGATGAAGCATCTAATATATTTATTGTTTTACTGTGCCTATCCTTTGATCTTGCATCAGTGGTCCAATCTATTACCAATTGATCAAATCCATTTTTTTTGCCAATTGGATATAAAACTTGTTCACATCCTTTTAGTATTTCTGGCATAAGCTTCTCTATTTCACTATTATCATACGATTTATCAAACAGATATTGTTCGACAGCGCCAACTGGACCTGCCCTATAACCATCCCAGATTTCTTTTAATTTATCTTTTGGTGGAACAAATACTATCGAAGAGCAAGAATCATCACCTTTTAAAATTACTATTAAGGATTCTTGTTCACAAAATCCTGATAAATAATAAAAGTTACTATCTTGTCTAAATGCATAAGCTGAATCAGCATTTCTATATTGAATATCAGCCCCAGGAATTAATAAAGCAGAGTTTTTTGGTAACTGTTCTGATAAATTAATTCTTCTTTTTTTATATATAGTGTTATCCATGTGTGTATTTTACTCATTTAAAGTAACTTTCCAATTCATTAAAGTAGAATTAAACTATAAAAATGTCTAAAAACAGTGATTTAAGTTCAGAAGATTTAGAGAAGAAGATTGACCTTTTGATACAAAGATTTGAGGAACAAAAAGGAATTATTGATTCTTATGTCAAAAGAGAAAGAGATTGGAAGAGAGATAAAGCTCTTCATAGAAAAGAAATATCTCAATTAGAAAGAGATTTGAGAAAAGCCACAAATGAGTAAAGTTGAGACTGTTTCTTTGCGAATATTTGGAAGAGATCTTACAATCTCCTGTCCCCCAAAAGAAAAAAATAACTTAATAAAAGCTGCTGCTCTTTTAAACGAAGAACTTGATAATATAAGCGATAAAAATAACGCATTAATAATTGCCGGATTGACCCTATCTAATAAGCTTCTAACTAATGATCAAGGTTCAAATAATAAACAGAGCACTGATTACTCCAAACTTATAAAAAAAATTGAAAAAGTACTTCAAAAATAATCTTTAACTTAAATCTCATCTAATCTATACTCTTAGAACATTCTGGTTCATTAGCTAATGTGTTAATAAATTTGAACCGATACTAAAAAATAGGTGATTTTCCACTGTCATTGTTGAGCAATACCATTAAGGGAAGCCTGATCTGACAAGATGTTCACCACCTGAACTTTCGGTTCAGGTATAACACATAGCGGTGATCTGGTTTGTTAGCCTCTGCAAAAATTATGGTGAAAAATAATATTAGAAAATCACTTCTTGAGCAGGGGCAGCTTTTAAGCGAAAGCTTTGTCTTAGATTCAAATACAAAAATTCAACAGACTGTCATAAAAAATATTGATTTACGGTCTTGTAAAAATGCTTTACTGTATTTTCCATTTAAAAATGAGATATCTCTTAGCTTAATTATTGATGAATTAGAAAAGTATGGTAGTAATATCTACATGCCAAAGATAACTGCTTGTAACGATTTAAAATTTAATCTTTTTAAAGAGAATGAGGTTTTAAAAAAAAATAAATATGGCATTGAAGAAGTAAAAAATTCTAATTTTTTAGATCCTGAAAAGTTTGACATTATGTTCATACCATTTGTTGGTGTCGACAGACTTGGTTATAGACTTGGTTATGGTGGAGGATATTTCGACAGAACATTAGGAAAAATTATGAATAAGAAAAAAAAGCCTTTTTTTATTGGGCTTGGATTTGACTATCAAATTTTAAATATCGATTTTGGCGAATCTCATGATATTAAATATGATTTTGTTATGTCTGAAATGCGTATACTTTCTTTTAACTGAGCTATAAAATAGCTATCAAATTTAGTCAAATGCACCCGTTTCAAAAATACCTAATTATATTTTTTATATCATCAGTTAATGCAGAATTAATTAAAGTGGATGGTAGTCTTGATGAGGCTGCATGGGGAAATGCTAGTGAAATAAATGAGTATTTTGAAACAGTTCCATTTACATTGGAGCCTGCAAGAGTAAAGACCATAACAAAAATTTTTTCTAACGAGAGTGGAATCTATATAGGTTTTAAAAACTTTCAGGAAAATTCATCCATGCTTTCAAATAAATCTATGAGAGATGAAATTCCAAATAATGTTGATCAAAATGGAGTTGCTATTGATTTTGATGGCGATCGACTAAAAGCTTATATGTTTTTTGTAACGCTAGCTAATATTCAAGGCGATGGTATTAGAAGACTCGGAGGCAGGCCAGAGTTTGATTGGGATGGCGATTGGGAGGTAAAAACAAAAAAATATAATGGCTATTGGATCTCAGAATTTTTAATCCCTTGGAACGTTGTACTTATGAAAAATTCTGATGAAAAAAAAAGGACAATAAATATTACTACCTTTAGGTATCTTGCAGTAGATCAATCTTGGTTAAATAATGACAAAACAAGTGGATTCAGGGTAAATTTTCTTTCAAACTTAGGATCTATTCAAGTTAATAATTTTTCTAAAGGCAAGCTAAATTATTTTCCATATATTTCAAAAACATATAACTCAGTCACTGGCTTCAATGAAGATAGAGTTGGGACAGAAATATTTTTTAATACTGGAACTGGTAAACAAATAAACTTAACAGTCAATCCTGATTTTGGGCAAGCAGAAAGTGATGAAGTAATTATAAATTTTACTGCTCAAGAAACATTTTATTCTGAAAAAAGAGCATTTTTTAATGAAAATCAATCGTTGTTTGATCTCTCACACTATGACAGATATAGAGTAATTAATACTAGGCGAATTGGTGCGCAAAGTTCATATATATGCTCTGATTCAACCAATGAAGAATTATGTGACAGCACAAAAAAAACTTATACAGATATTAACTTTGCTCTTAGATATACTCAAAAAAATCAAAATGGTGATTTTGGTATTTTTGTCGCACAAGAGTCAGATGAGTCATTTACTAAAGGTAAGGACTTTGTTGCACTTCGATCAAGAAACAATTTTGGAACTAGATCAATTGGTTATTTTTTGACTCATGTTGAAGATAATTTCTTAAATAGTAATGCTACAGTAAATGTTGTTGACTTTACTAATGTGAAATCTGAAAAATTAACTTTATACACTGATTTACTCTCAACAAATAAAGAAGGTATTAATGGTTTTGGTTTCAGATCACAATTTATATATAAGCCAACTTCTCTCAGTAGAAGGTCAGGAAGTATTTTATTTTTTGAGGATTCTTTTCAATTAAATGATTTTGGATATTTGAAAAGAAATGATTGGTTTCATGTTGGTATTGGTTCAGATGTAACAAAAATTAACTATAATAATTCTAGCCGAATTAAAGAAAGTAAAATTGGTACAGATTTTAATTATGATTCTGATACATCTGGGAATTCCAATCCAATTCAGATCAGACAAGAATACAATTTTTTATATAAAAATACTTCATCCTTTCAAGCCTCTTGGGATCTAAAGTCGTCAGGTAAAGACACTACTATTACAAGAAAAAATGTTGACTTCCCATATGTAAAAAATAAAGCGAGTTTTAGTTATAACTTAGATTATGAATCCCCAAGTTATGGAATTTGGGAGTATGACTGG
Source organism: uncultured SAR86 cluster bacterium (assembly GCA_902525635.1). Lineage (GTDB taxonomy): Bacteria > Pseudomonadota > Gammaproteobacteria > Magnimaribacterales > D2472 > SAR86A. The sequence goes on along the minus strand of CABZHV010000011.1, from coordinate 8,752 downwards.
AGAATAGGATACGAAACTGCAGACAAATATAAATCATGGAGCTCTGAAGGTTATGAGAGGCGTTACTTAAAAGTTGCTGGTTCTTTGTATCCAACTAATGATTTTAATGTAAGTTTTTCTGCTAGGGTTAGAGAAGAAGATGAATGGTTAAATTGGATTGAAGGTAATCAGCTTGCTGTATACGATTTAACTCAAAAAATTATATCTTTTGATATGAATTGGTTTAGAGGCAGAAAGCATGAAATAAGACTTAAAAGTCAGTTTGTTGCTCTAGATGCAAAAAATCCTAAAAGCTTAGTTACAAACAAAGGTGGTTACCTGCAAGATTATATAAATAACATTTCTCCCTTTACTGAAGGGATAACTTCCTTTCAAATTAGGTATAAATATGAAATTGTTCCTCTCTCTTATATTTACATTGTATATACAAAGGGTGGAAGAATTTTCGACGATGAAAATGAAAAAAATACCTCAAAAATCTTCAGAGATCCTTGGGAAAATCCTGACAACGAAATTTTTTCTTTAAAGTTTAGATTAAAATTTTAATATTTATTTAAGAAAATCTAGATATGCTCTATTGTTTGTTTCTTCCTTAAAAAGAGTTCCACATTTTTTCAAGTGATTTATTAAAATATTTTTGTTTTTGTTCTGATCCTCGATGCCAATTAAAATATTTCCATACGCAGATCCGATGTTTCTGTAATGAAATAAGGATATATTCCACTTTTCACCAAAGTTAACTAAGAAGTCTAAAAGTGCGCCAGGCTTCTCAGGAAATTCTCCATTAAAAATTCTTTCAACACTTACTGTGTTATTTGAAGTATTACTTCTTCCACCTACCATATGTCTTAGATGGTCATTTGAAATTTTATTTTCAGTATAGTCACTGAATTTATATTTAGACTTCTTAAGTTTATTTTTTAACTTTCGAAAATTATCCTCTGAAGTCGTTCTAATGCCAACTAATACAAAAGCATCCTTATCACTTGATTTCCGATAATTAAATTCTGAAATAGATAATTTACCAAAAATCTTAGCAAGTTTTAAAAAACTTCCAGGTGCTTCTGGTATCTTTATACTTAGAATTTTTTCACGATTTTCACCAAGCTCTGACCTTTCAACTATGTAACCTAATTTTTGAAAATTAACATTAGCCCCTGAACTAATTGCCAAAAGATTTTTATTTTTTACTTTTTTAGAAAATATTTTTAGTCCTGCAAGTGCAACCGCACCAGATGGTTCAGAGAGAATTCGAGTATCTTCAAAAATATCTTTGACTGCTGCACAAACTTCATCAATATTTACTGTTACAACTTCATCAACACACTCTTTAATAACGTCAAGATTATTTTTTCCAACTTGTGAAACAGCAACTCCGTCTGCAAACAATCCAACTCTTTCAAGAGTAACTCGTTTATTTGATTTAAGTGCCTCAGTCAAACAAGCAGAGTCATTAACTTCTACTCCAATAATTTTAATTTTTTTGCTATTTTGTTTTACCCATGCTGATACTCCTGCTAGAAGTCCTCCCCCACCGACAGGCACAAATATAAAATCATAATTTATTCCATCTGTTAATATTTCTTTTCCTACAGTGCCTTGTCCAGCAATGGTATATTTATCATCAAAAGGGTGAACGAAAGTATATTTGTATTTTTCTGATACTTCTTTTGCTTTGATGAGTGCATGCGCTAAATTTTCACCAAACAGGGTAACTTTTGCGCCAAGCCGTTTTACAGCACTTAGTTTATTTTCTGGTGCTGTTACAGGCATAACGATATTACAGTTCAAGCCTAAATGTTTACATGCAAGAGCAACTCCTTGCGCGTGATTACCCGCAGAAGCTGCTATTATCCCCAAAGATTTTTTCTCCTCTGAAAGATTAAAGATTTTGTTATATGCTCCTCTATTTTTAAAAGAAAAAATTGGTTGTAAATCTTCTCTTTTCAAATAAATATTATTTTTTTCCTTAACAGATAAATTTGGTGCATAAGTTGTAGGTGAATCAATAGCCACATCATAAACAGAAGCCTCTTCAATTAACTTAAGATACTTTCTGGAATATTTATATGTACCTGTTTTTTTTATTTTTAATCTCAATTTAAATCACACACAATAATTTTCTTGTATTATAACTGTATGAGCGCTGCAAAGATAAGTGTTGCTAAAAAAGCTATAAGGCATATTGAAAAAAAAATTTCTCAAGAGACAATACTTGGTATAGGAACTGGTTCTACAGTAAATTTTTTTATTCAAGAGTTAGAAGCTCTAAAAAATCAATTTCATGGGGCAGTATCAAGTTCTGAAGCATCATCAAAGCTACTAAAAGCAATAAACATTGATGTATTTAGCCTTAATGATGTTAACCAAATAGATTTTTATATAGATGGAGCAGATGAAGTTACTTCTGAAAATTTTCTTATTAAAGGAGGTGGTGGAGCTCATACTAGAGAAAAAATTGTTGCAGCCGCCTCAAAGGAGTTCATTTGTATTATTGATAAAAGTAAATTGGTTGACAAGCTTGGCTCCTTTCCTTTGCCAGTCGAGGTTATTCCTGAAAGTAGAAGTTTAGTTGCTAGAAGAATCATTGCGCTTGGTGGAGTACCTCAGTATCGAGAAGGTTTTATAACTGATCAAGGGAATCAAATAATAGATATTATGAACTTAAACATAATAGAACCTGAGGCAATTGAAGCTCTTTTGAATAACATACCTGGGGTTGTTGATAACGGGATTTTTGCTTTCAATAAGCCACAAGTCGTTCTAGTTGCAGATTGAAATAATTATAAAAGTTCTTCTATTTTAGATATTAATTCAATTGAATCTGGTTTAACGCTTGATCCATATGTTGATACTACTTCGCCCTCTCTTGAAATTAGATACTTATTAAAATTCCACTTTGGAGAAACTCCAGATTTTGCAATTAGCTTTTTATAAAGAGGACTTGCTTTTTGTCCTCTTACTTTTGACGTGGCAAACATTGGAAAATCAACACCATATTCTGTTGAACAAAATTCAGCAACATCACCTTCGTCAGAATATTCTTGCATAAAGTCACGTGAAGGAACTCCAAGAACTACAAAGTCATTTTCTTTATAACTCTCATATAATTTTTGAAGTGAAGAATATTGATAAGTGTAGCCACATCTGCTCGCAACATTTACAACAAGAACAACATGATTGGTATATTCGCATAAATTAATAGTTTCGCTAGAATCTAAAACTCTTATCTCAGTGTCTAATAGATCTGAGCATGAGTATGAATATGCTGAAAGAAAAAAAATAGGCAAAAAGTTGAAGAATTTCATTGAAACTTTATTTTAACCTATGATATAGGAGTAATAGCGGATAATGTGGAAATAAAAATGCATATAAGGAATATAATTTCAATATTATCTTTGTATTTATCCATTAACATACACCTTAATTTAAGATATGGAGGGACAAAGCCCTCCATCTATTCCAGAGTGTCAGCAAAATATAATAGGGGAGAGGAGTGCTGACATGTATTATTATATATAGTTATAATTAATTATCAACATTATTTATAAAATAATTTATATTATTTTTAGGTATAATAGTTTTTTAATTTTTAATGGAGAAATGCTTTGAAAGGTACTGTTTTATATGAAGTACAGGAAAACGTTGCTATTTTAACTGTAGATAACCCCCCTGTTAATCCACTAAGTGATGGTGTAAGAACTGGTTTATATGAATGTATAACTAAAGTTGAGGATGATGATTCTATTGACGCTGTTGTATTGACAGGTAATGGTAGAGCTTTTATTGCAGGTGCAGATATATCAGAGTTTGGTGGAAATGTTGAGGGAATAAGCTTAAATGATGTCTTTAAAAAGTTAGAATTCTGCAAAAAACCAATAGTCGCAGCTATAAATGGGATTGCTTTGGGAGGTGGTCTAGAAACTGCATTATGTTGTAATTACAGAATTGCTAGTAAAACTGCATTTGTGGGTCTTCCAGAGGTTAATTTAGGACTTCTGCCAGGTGGCGGTGGTACACAAAGACTACCAAGACTAGCAGGACCAGCTGAAGCACTAAAAATGATGTTAACTGGATCACATGTTTCAGCAAAACAAGCCTTAGATTTAGGCATAATTGATAATATTGCTGAGGATGTTGTCACTGAATCAATAGAATTTATAAAAGAAAAAGCAAAAAGTACTGAAAGTCACCCAAAAGTTAGGGATTTTAACGAAAAAATGGTTGAAGCTCGAGGAAACGATAAAGTCTTACTCGAAGCGCAAGCAATGGCTGCTAAAGGAAGAAAAGGCCAATTTGCTCCAGGACAAATAATTAAATGCGTAGAAGCAGCTATAAATATTGATGATTTTGATGAAGGACTTAAGAAAGAAGGAGATTATTTTCTTGAGTGTCTAGTTCATCCTCAGAGAGAAGCAATGATTCATATCTTTTTTGGAGAAAGAGCAGCCTCAAAAATTTCAGATGTGTCAAAAGATACAAAAATCATGGACATAAAGAAAGCTGGAATTATTGGTTCAGGAACAATGGGTGGTGGAATTGCTATGTGTTTTGCGAATGCAGGAATACCTGTTCATATTATTGATCAAGATCAGGAAAATCTAGATAGGGGTATTTCAGTTATAGAGAAAAATTATGACTTTATGGTTAACAGAGGTCGCCTTACATCTGAACAAAAAGAGTCAATTTTAGGATCAATATCTACAGGTTTAGATTATAAAGATTTATCTGATTGCGATATTGTCATAGAGGCTGTTTATGAAAATTTAGAATTAAAACACGAAATTTTCAAATCATTAGATGGAATAGTTAAGGAAGGAGCAATATTAGCAAGTAATACTTCTGGTTTAGATATAGATTCTATTGCATCGGTAACAAATAGGCCTGAGCTTGTAGTGGGTACTCACTTTTTTAGTCCAGCAAATATAATGAGGCTACTTGAAGTTGTTCGAGGAAAGCAAACATCAGATGAAACTCTAGCGACTGTTATGGCCATTGGTAAAAAACTTAGGAAAGCTGCTGTGGTATCTTTGAATGCCCCTGGATTTATTGGAAATAGAATGTTATTTGGGTATACAGCTCAGGCAAATATGTTACTACTTGAAGGTGCCCTACCTCATCAAGTTGATCAGGCTCTTGAGTCTTTTGGATTAAACATGGGTCCATTCAGAATGATGGATCTTGTTGGTTTAGACTTAGGTTGGAGAGCAAGAAAACTTAGCGGTAAAGAATCTCCACTTCATGCGAAAATAGGTGACGAGCTCTGCGAACAAAATAGATATGGTCAAAAAAGTAAAGCAGGATATTATAATTATTCAGAAGGTTCGAGAGCTCCTAATCCAGCTCCTGAAAATGAAAAAACGTATGAAAAAATATCTTCTGAGAATGGTTTTACAAGAAGAGAAATATTAGACGAAGAGATAGTAGATAGATGTATTTTAGCTCTAATTAACGAAGGTGCTGATATTTTATCTGAAGGAGTAGCTCAAAGAGCTGCAGATATAGATGTGGTATACATAAATGGTTATGGATTCCCGATATGGCGAGGCGGTCCAATGCACCATGCAAATGCTATGGGACTGGATAAAGTGATCGAAAAACTTGAAAAATATAGGGAGATCACAGGAAATGATGTCTACAAACCAAGCGATTTGCTATTAAAACTAGCCAAAGAGGGTGGTAAACTTGGTGAAGCTCCAATTAAAGCAGAAAGGAAAGAGAAATTAGATTTTTCTATGTCCTCAGTTGCAAATAATTTCTAAATCAAGCTTTAATATAAACTTTTGTCCCTTTTGATACCTTTTTGTATAAATATATAACGTCATCATTGAACATTCTTATGCATCCATCAGATGCTTTCTGTCCAATGAGACCCTCCTCTTGAGTTCCATGAATATATATGTATCTACTGTAAGAATCTATTCCTGGGCCTCTGTTCTCTCCATCTTCTAAGCCTGAAAGCCAAAGTATTCTTGATGTTACATAATCATTTGGTGAGTCATTATCATCATATATAATTTCAGCAAGCCTTTGAGTATTGATCCTTGATATAAATATAGTATTTTTAATAACACTATCTCCTATTTTTTCTTTAATTTCATGCATTCCTAAGGGTGTTTTAAGGCTGTTAACAATGCTACCCTCGCCATATTTAGAGCTAGAAATAGGAAAACTTTCTGTAATTTTGTTATTTTCTTTGAGATATAAGCGCTGCTGTGATATGTCGATAATTAATTCAGTATTATTTATATCTAATGCAAAACAATTTAATGATATAAATATAAAAAAAGTTTTTTTAAGAGTATTTTTTATTAAAATATACATATAGACCATAAGATTGCCATAACATAAGTAAAAAAACTATAAAATAAGGAAGAGCAAAGCCATATTTGTTAAAAAATGTTCTTTCTTTAAAAGCATTATTAATTTTACTATTAATTATACCTCTACTTCCTTTATCTAAATACTCAACTATTGTTCCATTATTTGCAATAATTGCTGAGTAACCATCGTTGGCTGCTCTTATTATCCATCTATTATTTTCTATAGCTCTTATTCTTGCAATACTCAAATGATGATGGGGGCCTATTGATCTTCCAAACCATGTATCATTAGATACATTTATCATAAATAGTGAACTTTTGTTCATTTTTCTGACTGTATTTCCAAATGCTATATCAAAACATATTGGTGTTGCAATACCTTCAAATTTTGATGGATTCCCATCATTATTTCGAACAGAATCAATGTTTAACTGACTTTTAGGACCTTTTTCAACGTTTGACATTGGCAAGTCAAAAAAATCAACAAGACCACGTAGAAATGAAAAAAAAGGTATATATTCGCCAAATGGTACTAAATGTCTTTTTTTATACATGTCACCGTATTTAGAACTATAAACTGTATTGTAAAGTTTAGAATTATCAAAACTCCATGCGCCCATGACAATTTGTTTAGATTGAGGTGCTGAATCAAGAAAATTTTTAAATCTTGTATCTTGAAGAGCGTAAGGAAGTTCAGCTTCTGGCAAAACTATTAATTTGCTTTCAGTCGAAGTCTTATTAATCAAATCAATGAGATTTTCTTCTATTTTATTTGAATAATTCTTATCATATTTTAAAAAAGGATCTGATGATGGTTGTATGATTGAAACAGGATAGTTAACTTCATCATCAACTACTTTTGATTCTGGAATAACACTAACAATTATTAAGAGTGCTATCGGATATATTCTCTTATTACCAATATTAAAAACTAAAAGAGCACATAATAAATATATTGTAAAAGAGGCAAAAGATACACCAAAATAGTCATAAATATTTTGAAAATAAGTATCTAGAAAAATGTTACCAGGTATTAGCCATGGCACACCATTTAGAAAGTGATATTTAGTAAGCTCAATCAATAATATAAAAGATGAGACATATAAAGTTTTTGTAATTATTTTATTGAAAAAGGCAAATTTCGATAGTTTTCTTATAAGGTATATAGGACAAGTAAATACAATTGATAATAAAATTATTAAGAACACAAAAATTAATGAGGCCATTAAGATATGTGTTTCTCCGTAATAGTAAATACTTACTATTATCCATGACATTCCGAATCCCCAATGACCTATTCCCCAAGCGAATATTTTGGACAATGTTGATGTCTTAGAAAATAAAACTAAGTGAATTAAATATGCGTATGACAAATATATTAAAAATTTAATAGAGAAGGGAGAAAATGCAAAAATTCCTATCAGACCAAATAAAAAAGGCATGATAAATTCTTTTATTTTCATTAGTTAAGAGAAACAGTGAATTTCTTTATTCTACGATTATCAGTATCAGAAACTTGAACAGTAATATTATCTATTTGAATCTTGTCTTCAAGTTTAGGAAGAACACCAAATTTAGAGATAAAAAATCCTCCTAATGTTTCTGCGTCTATAGATAAAGGATCTATGTTTATCTGAAAGTACTTTATAAACTTCTCGAGTTCTATTTTTGCATCAACACTATATATTTTTTTAGCTATTTCTATAATTTCTTCCTCATCAATGTCATGTTCATCCTCTATTTCGCCAACAAGCTCCTCTAAAATATCCTCAATTGTTATCAATCCACAAATTTCTCCATATTCATCTATAACAACTGCCAAATGTGATCTATCTTGTTTAAATTCTTCTAGCAAAGAATCTGCTTTCTTTGTCTCTGGGACTACATTTGGATCTCTTAACATTTCATTTATATCAAAATCTTTCATTCCTTTGAAAAGTTTCGGTAATATATCCTTAGCTAACAATATTCCGACGACCTCATTTCTTTCATCACCCAGAACAGGATACCTAGAATGACCAGAGTCTATAATTTTTTTAATAACATCATCTGTATTCTCTTTTATTTGAACAGTAACCATGTCGACTTTTGGAATCATAATCTCTTTGACTGTGGTATCTCCCAATTTAATTGCTTTAGTTGCAATTGACTCTGCTTCTTTATCAATAATTTTTTGCTCAGCTGCGTCCTTCAAAAAGTCAGTGACCTCAGAAACACTTTGAGTTTTTATGAAAAATGGATTTCTAAAGTATTTTTTTAGTTTGTCGATAATTCCCGACGGAGGCTGAGCTTCTTCTTGATTTTGTTTTTCGTTCATTAATTAATATGGATTATTGATGTTTAATTTTTTTAATATTTTAATTTCTTTACTTTCCATGAGTTTCGCCATTTCATCATTTTTATGATCAAACCCTAATATATGATATACG
>CABZHV010000010.1:0-34121 GCA_902525635.1 uncultured SAR86 cluster bacterium | reverse complement strand
ATCATACTCCGCTGCTTGTCTATCTCCAGAATCGAGAGATATAACATCAAGATATCTTTCGGCAATTTCAATGTTGGTTTTTTCCTCCTTGATACTTTGCTCAAAGTTTTTAGTAGCTGTTATAAGCTCCTCAAGATTTTCTGTCCTTGTTTTTCCTTTTTCTCCTGCTTCTTTTGCATGATAGGCATAAAGACCAGACTCTTTAATAATTAGCTCCATTAATTCGGATAGATTATTTTCTTCGATAAAATTTTTACACCCTGCAACAAATTCAAGATAATCTCTTAATCCTGATCCGCCTCTCCCAGATATAGAACCATCATCAATTAATTTTGCTGATGCTTTTATATACGAAATGTTATATTTTTTTGCAGTATTTCGAATTTTCCCTAATGTTTTTTCGCCCACGCCTCTTGTAGGGTTTGAAATTGATCTTTCAAAAGATGGATTATCATTGTTATTAAAAATTATCCTGAGGTAAGCAATTGCATTTTTTATCTCAAGCCGTTCATAAAAACGAAGCCCACCGTAAATTCTATATGGAATACTAATTCTTAATAGTGCTTCTTCAATTGCTCTCGATTGCGCATTTGATCGATATAAAACTGCAGTTTCTTCGTATGTACCTCCTTTATTCATCCAATCTTTTAGAATATCAGCCACAAATCTTGCCTCATCCTGTTCGTTATAAGCTTGATATAAAATTATCTGTTCTCCATCATTTTTATCTGTCCATAAATTCTTACCTAGTCTTTCCTTATTATTATCAATGAGAGCATTTGCGGCATTTAAAATTACATTTGTTGACCTATAATTTTGCTCAAGTCTTACTATTTCAGTATTTTTATAGTCTTCGGTGAAAGAATTAACATGTTCTACTTTTGCGCCCCTCCATCCGTATATTGACTGATCGTCATCTCCAACAGCAGTAACATTGGCCTTATTTGAAGCAATTTCTTTTAGCCATTTATATTGAATGGTATTTGTATCTTGAAACTCATCTATTAATATGGATTGAAATCTTGATTGAAAAAAATTTTTTACAGATGGTGAATTAACCAATACCTCATAAGATTTTAGTAATAACTCTCCAAAATCTACTAAGTTATCTTTGTTGCATACTTCCTCATATTCTTTATAAATTTTATTCACTGTTTCTGCATAGAAATCACCATTCTCATTAACATCTTTACTTCGAATGCCATCATCCTTCCAAGAATTTATCTGCCATTGGCTTTGTCTTGCTGGCCAAGTTGCCTCATCAAAACTCAACTCTTTTGAAATTCTTTTAACTATTCTTAGTTGGTCATCAGAATCTAAAATAGTAAATCCACTTGAAAGGCCAGCTTCCTTGTTAAACCTTTTTAGCAGCTTATGGGATAAACCATGAAATGTTCCTACCCAAGAATCAAGCATTGTAGATTGAAGGAGTTCTTCGATTCTCGATCTCATTTCATTTGCAGCTTTATTTGTGAATGTTACTGCCATTATTGAGGAAGGATTTTTACCTAGAGCCTCAACCTCCCATGCAACTTTGTGAACAAGAACCCTTGTTTTTCCAGACCCTGCACCAGCTAAGACAAGCAAATGTTGTTTCTCAGAGGTAACAGCATTTCTCTGATCTTCATTTAAGTTGTCTAAAATATGAGATACGTCCATTTAGGGATTCATTTTTATGTTTAAGTTAGATATTCTAACCTTATGTCGACAAAATTATTGAGGCAAATTAAAAATTCGTTACCTGACCTAAGAAAGTCTGAAAAAATTGTTGGTGAATATATTCTTAATGATCCTAAATCAATCATTATGATGAAGACAGCAGAAGCATCAACTGCAATGGGCATTAGTGAACCAACGCTAATCAGATTTTGTAAAGCAATAGGATTCTCTGGCTTTCAAGAGTTAAAAATTAATCTCTCTCAGCAACTTGCTGCAGATGATTATTTTGTAATGTATGAAATAGACGAAGATGACTCAATTCATGAATTATGTGAAAAAGTTTTTGATACCACGATAAGTGAAATATTAAATGTAAGGTCACAGATTGATCAAAATGTTCTTGAAAATGCAATCGATGTATTAGTTAATGCCGACAGAGTAGAGTTTTATGCTTTTGGAGGCTCAGCTCCAGTTGCGATGGATGGTCAACACAAATTTTTCAGACTAAAAATTCCTTCTTCGTATATATCAGATCCGCATCTTCAATTTATGTCTGCCAATTCTCTTGAAAAAAATGATGTAGTTGTGGTTATTTCTCAGTCTGGAACGACAGCAGCATTAATAGATAGTGTAAAAATTGTAAGAAAAAATGGTGTGAAAGTTATTGGAATAGTTCCAGGCAATACACCTTTGGCTGATATCTGTGATTTTCCACTGACTATAAACATCGGTGTAAATAATAGAATTTCAAAGCCTTTAACATCAAGAATTGCTTATACTGCTGTGATAGACGTTTTGACAATGGGTGTTGCTCAGCTAAAGCCAGAAGCACAAGAGCATCTCTATAATATTGCTGATAGTCAAAGATCTTTAAAGGTTGATAATTAAAATGGAGAAAATATGAGTGAAGAGATAAAAAAATTTTTTAATACCTATACAGAATTTGTCACAAAAGTAACAAGTGATCCAAGCCTAGATTTAGACTCTTTAAAAGAAAGTTTTAATGAAATAGAAAAAGAGTCAGCTATTAAAACACCAAGACTTCTTACTGCAGCTTTAGGTTTGGGAAGTGAGACTGGAGAATTTGTTGAAATTGTTAAAAAAATGTTTCTGCAAGGCAAGCCGCCATCAGACGATAATATATTTCACATGAAAAGAGAGCTTGGAGACATAATGTGGTATTGGGTAACAGCTTGTGCTGCATTAAATTTAGATCCATATGAGGTTGTAAGTGAAAATCAAGAAAAACTTGCTGCAAGGTATGGGGAAAAATTTGAAATCAGGAGAAGTGAGGTAAGAAAAGAAGGTGATCTTTAGACAATTATTTAAAAATTAAGGTTTATTCTTTTATTAACTCTTTTAAAAACTTGTATATAGTCATCAGTTTTAGTCCAATCAGGTTCAAAAATACCATAAAATTTGTAGACAGTTTGTCCAAGTACGTTTTTGTAATGGGCAAACACGATTCTTTTATCATTCGTAGTTGGAGTAGTATTTTTCATTTTTTTTCCATTCAAAATTAACTCTTGCGTGATTTTTGAGCCATCGTTTGAAATTAGGTTTCTCCATTGCTTATTTGGATAGAGTTTAGGAAACCAAACTGCCATATTATCTTTATTAGTTTTCCACCATGCCCTTTGATAATGTCCGCCTTTATAACCAAAAAGTCTAAGACAGTCTCTATGGTTCAAAAAAACAACGTTATTATTTACATCAATAAGGCCTCTCTTTATATGGACATTTGGATTGTACTTATCCTCAAAATTCCAAACTATCTTTTCATTAGTTTTTAATTCAAGGTTTATCTTTCTCTTTTTTAGAAAAAGAATAAATTTATCAACTTCATCAATTACTTCATTAAGATCTCTTCCTTTTGTTGGATCATTTTTGTCGAATACTCTTATTCTTTTTTCAATCCAATCTGTTGCTTCTAGTATTTCTTTTTGTCTAATTTTGTCTTTATCGATGTGATGTTTTGATGCGTGCTGACCCTCATCAATTTCATAATAAAGTTTTAATGCCGGGAAACATATGTCTGCTAAATAACTCTTATTTGAATTCTTTGGATTAATGTATTGTTGGCAAACATATTCTATATTTGGATCATTTAAGTTATGCAATATTCTTGTAATTACAAAGAGTTCCCATTTTTTATGCGTAATTTTTGAAAAATTTCTCAGAAGATATTCATCTTTGGTCATGATCAATTATTCTGTTTTTATACCTTTTGATTTCATCCTTTGCACAAATGGTTTCATTTGATCAGATGCCCATTGACTACTAATACATATTTCAACATCTTTTAAACATAGAACCATATCTTTATCCTTTTTATAATCTTTGCCTTTGTCGCATACAAAAAATCTCTTATGTCCAGTTCTGTCAAATAGCTCTTGAGCTTCGTCATAAAGTTTCCAGGTTTCGTATGTGCCACTTTTTTTGATGCCGGCATTTCTAAACTCCTTACCTCCATCTCTTGGGAATGTCTTCTCAAAGTCTGCGGATTTAATATCAGGGTTTTCGTTCACAAAATTATTTAAAACTTCCCATATATATCTATTTTTAGGATGTTCTTTACCATTGAAGCTTATTTTTGAGTAATCTTTAGTTTTTGCTTTTACCGTTGACTCAATTGTTTCAACAGTATCATTTATAAGTTCATTATTGATTTCTTCATTTCCAATCTCTAAATCATCTCTGCATTTGGCTGCAAAAGTTGCCAAAAGCTTATAAACTTCTTTCTTGTCAGAATCATCAATGTTGACCTCATCTTCATCACTTTTCTGATAAATTGTTGTGAGCATATTATTGACGTCTCTAAATGCGCTTATTGTTTCATTTCTTCCAAGCATGCTTAATCTAATTAAAGGAAATGGTAGTCTGTTCATTTCCTCTTTCGTAATTTTTCCGTCCATCATCATCTCTTTTGTTAAATCAAGGATGGTTTGATACAACTTAACTTTTTCATCGAAAACTCTTTCGCTTTTTTTTGATTCTTGCTCTATTTCCGTCTGCTTGTTAAGTAAGTACATTGTCAAAATAATAACAAAAATCGCTCCAAAAGATGAGCTAATAACTGATTTAGCAACCCCATCAGGAACATTGGCAATTAATGGTTCAAATCCGATGTAAACTGCAATAGCGATTACAGCAATTGAGATTAAAGTTGTTATTCCTTTTTTTCTTGTATCTTTAAGTGACATATCAAATATTTACATTTTTTTGTAATCTCATACATTTTTTTGTAATCTTATAATAATAAACTATGAAATTAAAAATTATAAATAATAAAGTATTCCTTGTAATGTGAAAAAGATCGTCTCAGACTTTTTAAATTCTCCATTGTCATTAAGTGGTTTTACTCAAAAATTTTCATATCTTTATCTTTTATTAAGCGTAGTTCTGATTTTCTTGACTCCAATTCTTTTATATCTTGAGCTTGTATCTATTAATTTTTACAACAATTATAAAAATTTATTTATAGCTTTTGATTCATTCATAATTATTTTTTTTACAGTTGATCTTTTGCTTCGGGTATTCTCTGCAGAAAAAAAATCTGAATATATATTAAGCTTCAATGGAGCGATTGATATCTTATCTGTTATTCCAGAATGGATTGCAATAATATTTGGATTTGGTGGCAATTCAGCTTGGCTGAGAGTACTAAGATTGTTTAGAGTCGGAAAATTAGTTACTGCAACAAAGGGTACTGGATTTTTGTCTGGCTTTACAGGCGTAGTTGCAGTCATAAGTGTGGGGATAATTTCGACTAAAGTCTTAATTTTAATAGTTGAGTCCTATGGATGGTTACCAAAGTTTGAAAATATAAGTCTAATTTTGGGCTTAGTGAGTTTTTCATTGGCAATGTTGTTAGGTACAAAGCTTTCCGTAGTAAATGGTAGGCTAAATGAACTTGAAGATGCTGTCACAAGAATAGTAGCTGGTATAAAAGTATTTTGGTATACAAATAAAGACTCAAGAGAACATTTACAAGTATGGATAAAATCTTTTTATGTACTTTTAAAAAATCCAAGTGATGAAGTTGTATCAAGCATGAGAAAAGAAACAAATATTTTATATGAAAATATAGGTCATAATGGGATAAATCCAAATCTTGTAAATTTCTCTAGGGATGTTGCATTTGTTACAAATACCTCTCAAAGTGAAGTAAATCCATTTTATGAAAAGTTCTTGAAAGAGGTAACAATAGTTTTCACAATTGTTGTTGTTGGAGCTGTTCCAGGTATTACTGGACTCGTTGCGTCATTAATACTCTCATATATATTTTTTGGTATGTTTTATCTCATAGAAGACATGGATAATCCACTCGATTATAGCGATGAATCTCTGATTACAGTAAATCTTAGTCCATTAGAAGAATTAATAGAGAATTTGGAGATTGATCTATAAAAAGTTTATTTGAAAAGCATTTAAAAAAAAATTATATTTAAAATATAGTTTAGGGAGAAGATATGAGTATTAAATATGATGGAAAAATTATAAAAAGTGGCTATTCAGTTGTTGCTAATACGAAAGATGGTTACAACTTAAGAAAGGGTAGCTCAAGCGGTGGTCCCGTAATTGGAAATATAAAAGATGGAAAAAATATTAGAGACGGCCAGTCATCTGGTGGAAAAATTTTATGTAATATTAGAGATGGTAAAAACATAAGAGACGGTCAATCATCTGGCGGAAAAGTGCTCATTAAAATTTCTGATGCTGCAAAGAAAATTGGCTCCTCTTCAGTTGGTCCATCAACTGCTTTAGTGTGGTGGTTTATAGCTAAGTAAAAGAAATCTGGGAGAAAATATTATGTTGAGATGGGCTATAAGAGCAGTTGCTGCTAACAGTTATAGAAAAAAAGCAATATCTGAGTCCGGAAGAGCCAGTAGTAAAGCAAACGATGCTAAAAGAAAATTTAATTACGCAAAAAGAGAGAGAGACGTTAGTAAGAAGTTGGATTACATATGTGATGGCTTAGACAACTTAGCAGATGCGATAAATCATAGCTCTAATGCTATTGAGCCTCTTGCAGAAGTTTCATTCGTGGCATCGCTGCTTGTCGAAAGTATTCAAAATAATCTCGATAAGCAAACTGAAGACATAGTAAAAAAATTAAAATAAAATGATGGCTCAAACACACTTTTAGACAGGATTACAGATTGAGGTTTCCTGCAAATATTCACAAATCATTAGGCAATTATATATATGCTTTATATGATCCAACTGATAACTCAGAATTACCCTTTTATGTTGGTAGAGGAATTAAAGATAGAGTCTTTTCACATCTAAAAGAATCTCATAATGATCAAGTTGAAGAAATAATAAAAAATATAAGAAATTTAAATATGCAGCCTGTTGTCAAAATACTTATCCATGGTCTAAGCTCTCAAGAAGCAAAAGCTGCAGAAACTGCTGCTATTGCAATGTTGGGAAAAGATAATTTAGCCAATAAAGTTAAAGGAAATGGATCCAATTTTACCAATGTAAGTCCACAAGAATTAATCGATCATTACAATGCAAAGGAAGTTACTATTAAGCATAAAGTTATAATCATAATTAGAAATCCATGGAATCCTGATCAACCTGAACGAATACACTACGACAGAACAAGATCAGCATGGAGGTTAGGCAAAAAGAAAGATCAAGCAGATTATGCCTTCTTAGTTCATCAAGGAGTTGTAAAAAGAGTATATTCAATTGCAAAATGGTTTCCTGACGGAACAACATTTCATACAAGAAATAACCCAGATCCAAGAAACATAGATTACATAAAAGATTATAAAATTAGAGGAAGATATGAATTTGTTGGTCGCCTACTGGCTAAGTCACATTCGGTAGGCAAACTTTATCTTGGAAAATCCATAAGAAAATATATTAGGGCCGTAATGTCGCCATGTCACTACAGCTATAATAATAAAGGAGAAATATACAAATTTAACAAAAAAAATGAAATTTTAAATTTTCCTTGATTGATAATTAATACATATGCTAACAATTTTATCTTGTTTATATTTAATATATGGTTTTATTCTTTTTTATACATATACTAAGGGCTACAGCCTTTTAAGATATCTTTTGAAAAGAAAAAACATTAATACTCAGTTATCGATCGAATTCTTGTTCATAATTTTTACTTCTCTGGTAGTTTTTACATCTCAGCCAACTAATTGGATCGTTGGTTTAATTATGTTATTCCATGTAGGAGGTGTTGTATGGATAATTTCAAATCCGGATAATTACTATTCTATGGCCGAAGATCCAAGCATAGATATAGATTCATTGGAGTTTGCAACTTCCATAATTGTGATTGGGATCGGTATTATTGTTTATTTCTCAAAGGTAATTTAGATTAAATCTTTAAGTCTTTTGTAAAGGCTTGATGTATCCCACTTTCCACCGCCTACTTTTTGAATTTCTTTGTAAAAACCATCTATTAACCTTGTAACTTCCAAATTTATATTTAGTTTGTTGGCTTTGTTAATAACGATATCTAAATCTTTTCTCATCAAATCCACTGCAAAACCATGATCATAAAAATCTTTAGTCATTGTTTCCCATCTATTATCCATTTGCCATGATTGAGCTGCGCCTTTTGAAATTACTTCAACAACTTTACTAGCATCTAGTCCAACTTTTTCAGAGAAATTCATTCCCTCAGATAGTCCTTGAATTAAACCTGCAATACATATTTGGTTAACCATCTTAGTCAATTGTCCAGATCCACTTGAGCCCATATATTTTATAAACTTGCTATAGGTGAATAAAATCTCTTCAATTTCATTAAACTTTCCTTTATCTCCTCCAACCATTATTGATAATTTTCCAGATTCTGCACCTGATTGTCCACCAGATACAGGAGCATCTATAAAATTAATGTTTTTAGGATTTAATAGTTTGTTAAGCTCTGTGCAAAGCTCTGCTGAAGTTGTTGTATGATCAACTATTATCGAACCCTCTTTAAGATTATCTAGAGCACCATCTTTTTTACAAATGATTTCTCGAACATTAAGATCGTTTCCAACACATAGAATGAGAATATCAGATTTTTCTGAGACTTCTTTTATTGAACTACAGAAATTACCTGAAAATTCTGAAGCCCACTTTTCTGCCTTTTCTGATGACCTATTGAATACCGATACTTTATATTTTTTCGATAAGTGGCCTGCCATTGGGTATCCCATTACACCTAGGCCAACAAAGCCAATGGCCTTACTCATACTATAAAATCTTCTCTATCTTTTTTTGCAGTCCTCTTTGTTCCATCTTTGGATTTATATTCAGGAGTAATTCCTTTTGTGCCTTCAAAATTTTTTAATAGCAGCATATAGATAGCTGACATCACAATCCATAAAATAGGAACTAGTATAATGGTCTCAATCACTTTTATTTAACTCGTAATTTTTGTCTTGAAGTTTTCATAGGCTTGCTCATATTCAACCTTTATTCTTCCAACAAGCTCAGCTACAGAAGGTGAATCTTTTATGCCCCCAATACCTTGTCCTGAGCCCCAAATATCCTTCCATGCTTTAGAATCTGTATTGCCACCAGAACCAAAGTTCATTGCAGATTTATCAGCTTCAGGAAGATTATCTGGATCTAGACCTGCATTTTTAATAGATGGTTTTAAATAATTACCCAGAACGCCTGTGAACAAAGATGAGTAAACTATGTCACTAGCAGCACTCTCTTCAAGCATTTTTTTGTATTCTTGATCAGCATTTGCTTCTTCAGTGGCAATAAATCTTGTTCCTAAATATGCAAAGTCCGCACCTAAAGCAATTGCAGAAGCTACTGAATGTCCATCCCCGATTGAACCTGACAAAATTACTGTTCCATCAAACCATTCTTTTACTTCTCTTACCAATGCAAATGGTGAAAGTGCCCCAGCATGACCTCCTGCTCCAGCGCATACTAAAATTAAGCCATCAACACCTTGCTCCGCAGCTTTTTGTGCATGTCTAACATTAATAACATCATGAAAAACAAGTCCTCCATAGCTGTGAGCTGCTTCAACAACCTCCGATGGTGGTCTCAAAGAAGTAATGATTATTGGAACCTCGTGTTCTACACATGTTTCCATATCTTGCATTAATCTATCATTTGAAGCATGACATATTTGATTTACTGCAAAAGGTGCAACCTTTGCATCAGGATTCTGCTCTTGATATTCTGCTAATTCTTTCTTAATTCTGACAATCCACTCATCAAGAACATGTTGTGGTCTTGCATTTAGCGCTGGGAATGAGCCAACAATTCCAGCCTTACACTGTGCAATTACAAGATCAGGTCCAGATACTAAAAATAATGGCGCTCCAATAACTGGTATTGTTAACTTATCTTTCATATTATTTGGTATGGCCATGCTATCTCCTTAATTAATAATCTATTGTCATGTAAACAAGGGATTTTAAACCTTCATCTAATGCATCATCATTAACTGTAAAATATGGTGAATGATTTCCAGGTTGTTCTAGTACGCCTGGATCGTTAACACCTAAAAATATATATAACCCAGGTATTTCTTGAGAAAAATAAGAGAAATCTTCAGCACCAGTTCTCCTAGTAATCTCAGCAAAGTTGCCATTAGTTGCTTCTATCAAAGATTGTTTCATTCTTTCACCTAATGGGATGTTATTGTAGGTTACTGGATAGAAACCGCCAACATCAAATTCAACTTCCACTTTTGCACCGGTAGCAGTTTCTACACCTTCAGCAATTTTTAAAATATCATTATAAATCTCTTTTCTAAGATCAGGATCGAATGTTCTTATTGTCCCCATCATCATTGCTTCTTCAGGAATAATATTATTTCTTGTACCAGCCTCAATCATGCCAACTGAGACAACCGCAGGATTGCCAACGATATTTACACGCCTGCTTACAATGGTGTTGATTTGATTAATAAACTGACTTGATGCCATTATTGGATCGATTCCTTCCCAGGGTCTCGAGCCATGTGATTGTACTCCTTTTATAGTGACTCGCCATGCAGAAGCTGCAGCCATAGCTGGACCTGGAGCAAAACCAACATATCCGTGAGGTGCGTTTGAAACATGAAGACCAAAAATTACTTCTGGATCATATCTATCGAAAATACCCTCCTCAAGCATCATTTTCGCTCCTCCATTTTCTCCCTCAGGAGGTCCTTCCTCAGCTGGTTGAAAGATAAACATAATTTTACCTTTGACTTGATCTTTATTCTTTGCAAAAAATTCTGCCACTCCCATTAGGATTGCAACATGCGCATCATGCCCACAAGCATGCATAACACCAACTTCATTACCCATATATGTTGTCGTAACTTTTGAAGCATAAGGAAGTCCAGTTTTTTCAACAACTGGTAAAGCATCCATGTCTGCTCTTATTGCAATAGTTGGTCCTGGGAGATCGCCAGTTAAAAGTCCTACAACGCCTGTGTAAGCAATACCAGTCTCAACACTGATACCTAAAGAAGTTAAATGATCAGTTACTTTTTTTGCAGTCCTGAACTCTCTATTTCCTAGTTCAGGGTGTTCGTGAATATCATGTCTCCACTCAACAACTTTATCCATAATAGTATCTATTTCAATATTCAATTGTTCTTTAAGATCAGATTGGGCATTCGCGGATAAAAGTAATAAAGAGATCGCCAATGTGTTTTTCATAGTTATTCGCCCATGTATTCTAAAATTTCCAATAATAAATTAATGATATCTAAATATAAAATAAATGCTATATCAAGTGCATTTGACCAGCTATTGTTTACAGCAGACATTGACTGTTTTTCAAGATAATCAAAGTCATACAATAAAAATAAAGAAAATAATACTGCGCCAAATATTGCAGATATTCTTACTTTTGGTCTGCTTATTTCCATAAAAAAACGTGCAAAATTAAATATTATTAATCCAAAAAGGCTAATTAAAAGAATATATCCAAATGTAGAGTTTTCAGAAAAAGAATAAAAATCTCCATATCCTATAAAGCCTGTCATCAAAGTCACAGCTAAAACAATCTTTAAAGCTGTAAAGCCATCGTTTTCATCCATCTCAAGCATAATAAATGCTAATAGAGGCCCAAAGCTGATACTTGTTGCGGTAAAAAGAATACCCTTTATTAAGATACTTAAGTCAAAAAAAGAAATTGCTGCCGATGTTCCAAATAGACAAATAAACCAAAATACCATTATTGGCCACAAATAATCTGTTCCTATAAACTCATGCTTGTATCCTTTTTTTAGCCACTCAATTACTTCGTCTTGATTATTTGCAATTTCAACTTTAATTTCGTCTTCTTTTTTTCCAGAGTGATAGGTCATTTTTTTTGGAAATGTTTCTTTAGGTTTTTTATAAGGTATAAGGTCCAACTTTCGTTTCATATTAACTGCACCTCTAAAATACAAACCCATAAATGAGGTATTAGTTTGATACGCTATCCTCGCTCTTTTGAGACAGTAAAAACATACAGCAATGATTATGCCAAGTTGGCCAGACAAAATAATGAGCGTTTTAAACAGTAATGAAGTTTCAATTAACATCTTAAAACTTTATCACGGACTTTAGTGTGCATATCATTTGAAATATATAAGAATTATTTATAATTTCATAAAGTATGCAACCGAATGATTATTAAAGTTACGTTGACCAATTTCATCAAAGCCAAAATTTTTATGAAAATTTATTGAAGCTTCGTTGAGGGGAAGAGTGTTAACCTCGCAACACATAGGAACTTTATTCAAATTAGCAATTAATTCTATTTCTGAATATATTTTTTTTCCAATACCAGTTCGCCTGTAAGAACTTTCTATTGCAATTCGATCAATATATAAAAACTTGGAAAACTTATTAGTAAAAAAATTATAATTTTTTGAGTTATATTTTGATCCCTCTCTGAGACAAATAATAAAGCCAACTATTTCTGTTTGAGAAGATACAAAAAAACAGCACGAACTCATTTTTATTAGAGACTCTAATTCTTCCTCTGAGCTCAGACTGCCTACTTTTGGTGTGTTCTTTTGATTTAATTTATATATGCTTTTTATAAAATCATTTGAGGGATTATCTGGGAATGGAGAGACAATTAAGTCAGTCTCAAGTGTCATTTAATTTTTTCTAATTCTTTTATAGAGTCATTAATTTTTTTATGAACTTCACCTATGAATAATTCTTTAGTCAATGAATAACTTGGATGACCCATGGTTGCTAAGTCCCTAGCTTTTTCCATGGCAGCGCTTAAAAGATCTTCTGGCTCTACAATTTCATCAATTAGGCCTGCATCTTTACCATCAGAAAGTGAATACATTTCCGCGCCAAGCACTGCTCTATATTTGTGAGATTGTGCAACTCTAAACTTAATTAATTCAAGTATTGGTGGTGGGATTACCATATTTGTTCTCATTTCATTTGCGCCACACATAAAGTCGCCTTTAATTCCAATTCTATAGTCACAGCAACATAAAAGAAAAGTCCCAAGTGCAATTCCATGTCCAGAGCATGCAGCAATTACTGGTCTGGGGAAAGAAAAAATTCTAGATAAAAGTTTAAATCCTGTAAGGGTCATTTCTTGAATTAGTTTAATATCTCCACCTTGTATTGTTTTTAAATCAAATCCAGCAGAAAACATCCCTTCCTTGCCCGTGATTATTAAACAACCATTTTCTGAAGACACCTCATCCAAGCACATATTAATGTCCTCAGACATCTTTGTTGAAAATACATTTGCTTTTCCATCATCTAAGATAATAGTTGATATGTCTCCATCTTTCTTAAGTGTTGCTAATTTTTCTGACATAATACGTTTGACATTTTTTATAGGATTCTAACATGATTAATAAAATTCTTAAGATCATAAGAAATTTAATGATATTGGTTATCGGTATTACTTCTGTATATCTAATTAATCTTTTTTACATGAAACCATTTTCTATCGATCATTTTCTTGGAAAAGAACTAGCTATGGAATTGGTAGACTCTCCTGAAGCACTAACCTATATAGGGATTTTTGACCGATTTAATTGGATTACTAAACATAATTCTAAATTATCTATTCCTGAAGACGGTGATTTAGAAAATGAAATAAATAAAACAAAGGGGATCATTAGGAACTTGTATAAATATGAAGATGTTAATCTTTCAGATACTCAAAAAAGTACAAAAAAAATAGCAATATTCGACTATGAGAATAACTTAAAAGAATTGCAGGACTTTCCTTATCATGATTATCCGCTTAATCAGATAGGAGGTATCCACTTAAATACGATTGAATTTATGAGTGACATGCATCCTGTAAGGAATAAAAATGAAGCAAATGATTTTATAAAAAGAGTAAATTTAATAAAAGAAGTCTATGAAGGCATCGCAAAAGAACTTGAAAAACAATCAGAAGCAGGTATTTTCCCACCTGAATTTGTTTATGTTCGTGTTATAGAACAACTTAATGAATTTATTAACTACAGTTACGATGAGCATCCTCTTTATAATCAATTTAATAAAAAGGTTCTTTTACTAAATCTAAGTGAAGAAGAGGAAGAGTTTTTCAAAAATGCTATCAAAAACTCGATCGATAAAAGCGTAACGCCGGGCTTTAAAATTTTAAGAGCTTTTATGCTTAAAACACAAAAAAATGCTAATAAAAATCATGGTGTCTGGTCTCAACCAAATGGTGATGAATTCTATAAATTAAGAATACGAACTTTTACAACTACTGACTATAGTCCAGAAGAGATTCATCAGATGGGACTAGATGAGGTTGAAAGGATCTCAACTAGAATGAAAGAAATATTGTCATCACTTGGGTACGACGAAAAGAAAAGTGTTGGTGAGTTGATGAATCAGCTTAATGAAGATCCAGATTTTTTATATGCCGATACTCCAGATCGTAAGCAAATTGTAGTTAATGATTATACTGAAATGGTAAACGAAGCAATTGAGGTTATGACAGATTATTTTCATACTATGCCAAAAGCAGGTGTTGTTGTTAAAGCTGTCCCTGAATATTCTGAGCAAACTGCTGCAGGTGGATATTATCAAGCTCCTGCGCTTGATGGAAGTAGGCCGGGTGTTTTTTATGCAAATTTATATGATATAAAACAAACTCCAACTTACAGCATGAGAACACTTGCATACCACGAGGCAACACCAGGCCATCATCATCAAATTGCACATTCTTTAGAAAATGAAGAGCTAACTATGTATAGAAGGTTTGGCTACAGAACTTCTGCCTTCTCAGAAGGCTGGGCTCTATACTCAGAGCAACTTGCGTTAGAGGTAGGTCTTGCTGAAAACCCCTATGACGAGTTAGGAATTTTACAAAGTGAACTTTTCAGAGCAAACAGGCTTGTGGTTGATACGGGCATGCATTACAAAAAATGGACAAGAGAAAAAGCTATGGACTATATGAAATCAGTAACTGGTATGTCTGATACTGAGGTCAAGGTTGAAATTGAAAGATATATAGTTTGGCCAGGACAAGCTCTAAGTTACAAAGTAGGAATGATTAAAATTCTTGAATTAAGAGAAAAAGCAAAAAACATGCTTGGGGATAAATTTAATATAAAAGACTTTCATTCGGCTGTTCTAGATCACGGAAATCCACCTTTATTTATAGTAGAAGAAATGGTAGATAAAATGATTAAAGATTCTTTAAATTAGAATTTTTCTGGGTGTTTTGCTTTAAATACACTGTAGTATTTCTTTAATGTTTTGATATCTTCATCATTATTTCCAGATGGTGTAAAAGCTTTGCCCAGTAAAATTTCCTTTTTAGCAAAATCTAAAGAAGCTGGAATAATCTTTGTATTTAATTCTTTTGCGATCCTCAAAAAACCTGTTTTCCATTCTTTAACTTTTGAGCGTGTCCCCTCTGGCGACATTGCTATTAAGGAGCCGTCAATTTTTTTTATTTGATTAATTGCATCTTGAATAATTCCACCTGGTTTTGATCTATCGACAGGTATTCCTCCCATATATCTTAAAAATGCTCCCAAACCATATTTAAATGCTGTGTGTTTTCCTATAAAAGTAATTTTTGCATCAAGTCCAGCAACAGTTGCAACCCCAAATATCCCGTCCCAATTTGATGTATGAGGTGCAACAATTACTACTAGCTTTTGATTGCTAAAATCCTCTGAAATATTACCTTTTACCTTCCAACCAAACATGGAGAGAACTAACTTACCAAGAAACTGAAGTGCTTTTGGTCTGTAAGCTCTGAAAGCTTTAGGTATTTGTTTATTAGAAACACTTTTCATAAATTTATGAATTTTTCAGATATTTGTCATTTAAAAAGTATGGAAGATATATTGAATAACAAACAATAACTGCAAGAATATATATGTCAATCATATGAAAAGGAGCTTCTCTCATAAATTGTGTTACATTCAATCCAGGTGGTTTCTCAAGAA
The DNA here is from genome assembly GCA_902525635.1 of uncultured SAR86 cluster bacterium. Taxonomy (GTDB): domain Bacteria; phylum Pseudomonadota; class Gammaproteobacteria; order Magnimaribacterales; family D2472; genus SAR86A. The sequence goes on along the minus strand of CABZHV010000010.1, from coordinate 18,079 downwards.
CATACCAATAATTTGCAGGTGGTCCTATTAATAAATTTATTGGATACATAAAAAGTAACAGTATTGATAAAAAAATTAAAACTCTATGAACATCTTTAAGGAAAGGTCTTTGATTGTCGACAATCATTGCGTAACTTACTCCTAAAAGTATCATTGAATGTCCAATCATATGCCTTACATAATCAATGTTTGGGAATGCATAAGGAACGTCAGGTGTCAGTATTGCCATTCCTGCTCCAGAAATTCCTGCAAAAAAAGCGAATAAGAAAAGCTCTCTTCTTCTTGTAATAAAATATAAAATAACAGCAGCCGAGGAAAAGTCACACAAGTGCAAAGGTAAGCCCAATCTCCAATTGTTTAAACCATACCCTTCTCTAAAGAAATCCATTCCGTGATTGATAAGCATAAGAAAGCTTATAAAAACAAATAGTATATTTTTTGAAATGTCACTTTTATTTATAAAAAATCTAGGAATAAATATTATGACTGATATACATGTTAGTGTGAATAAAATGTGCGAAGTTCCAAGTATGTTAAAGCTAGCCATTACTAATTTTACTATAGTTAATCTTTGAGGTATTCCAAAAGAATATTGATTTTTTTAATACCGCCAAAATATTCTGCTTCTTCATCATCAAATAATTCAAGGCTTTTTAGTAATCCATTCTTTGCCTCAGGGAAATCATGTATTTGATCCAAAGGTTCAAAAAAAACATTAATTGTAAAAAGAGAGTAGTCTTCATGGTATCTACAAAGTGTTTCTTTTTCTGTTCTGATAAACCAGCAAGATGGATCTGTTTTAAGCATTTCTTCCTCTTCTAAGTGAAATCTTTTTGTATCACCATGAATTAGCCAATTTTGTCTTGCAAAAGGTTTCTTTAGCGGGGCTTGTCTTATAAAAGTTGAAATGCGATCTCCAATCTTTTCATCTAATGATGTAACTGGCCTATGAATATCTTTTAATGATTTACCTATCTTTGTTTTTACATCCCAGTAACTTGGAGAGCAGATACTTGCTGCAAGAAGTTTTTGTTCGCCTTTTGATTGCATTAAACATAAATCGTCTTGGATGTTGACCCCAAGCTCTGCTATTAGATCTGGATATCTTGTAGATTTTATATCAAAAATATCACCTAACTTTTGCTGAGCATCAAGTGAATCTTCAGTGGCAGCAATTACTTGATCGTAGTTTGACTCTAATAAATTCCTTTTATATTCAAGTAGCTCTTTATCTATTTTTCTATTCAACCATTGATTAAATTCAATCGGCTTCAGCCCCAATCGATACTTTTTTTCTCCATTGCCCCATGGTGCGTTTTCCCAAAAGTAATTATTTTCCACTTTTAATAATAAGTTTCGAAGAATTTAAATGTTATTAGAAAATCTTATGTTTGCCCTGCAAGATTTCAATAAACATTTTGTAATCCCCTATAAAACTATAAAAAGGATATTTAAACGTGGCGGGTTTATTTTTTTCAATAAAAAAATGTCCTATCCATGCAAACCCATATCCAGACAAAAGAGCATACAAAATAAAAAAGAAATTAAATGTTATAAAAAATTTAATTAAAAAATAAATGCTTAAGCTTGTCCCCAAAAAGTGCATTAGCTTTGTATATTTATTATCATGCTCTGAAATATAATATGGATAAAAGTCTTTAAAGTTTTTATATTCTTTCATCTAACTTTTTGGTGCTGATTGAGGCTGAACATCATAATATCCAGAAACTGGAATCATAAGATGAACGTATGGAGTTCCTTTAAACATTACGTATGGAGAACCCGTAGTAAAATCAGTTGATGTATTTTCTAAAGATTTTGGGTCTTTTGGCATTAACATTAGATGTGCTCCTGATTCAATCCAATCTTCTGGATCAGTGCCTTCCTTATCTCCCTCAGAGTATGCTCTGAAATTATCTGCGCCTGTATCACCATGAATCATCCAAGCCCAGCCATCTGCAACTAATTTTGGATCTGATTGATTCATATAAGCATCGGCCCAAGCCATAGCATTTGAATCCATACAAGCAGGTGTAGCCATTCTTGGATCCATAGAGTCTCCCATCATGTTTGCTGTAAAAGCTAAACAAGTCCAACCATTTGTTCCCTCACGAATAATAGTTCCATCAGACCCCATTACAGCTGCAAAATCTCCTATAAAGTCAGGAGCAGCACCAGTATATGCATCAATTTGCCATTTAGCTGAACTAGTTTTTGTTTCACTGTGATCATCATGAGCAACTAAAAATGCAACTGAAAAGATTAACAGCGAAGAAATAATAATTTTGGAATTCATTTTTACCTCTCTATAAAAAATATATTAATCAATTCTATTTAAGAATTAAGATTAGTTCAAATCAATTTATGTCTTTACTAATGATATTGCTTGCAATACTTCTGAACATTGCGATATGTACAGCTTTTGAATATTCTTTTTCGGACCTAAATCTATAATTTGAAGATGTCTTTGCTATAACAACTTTAGAAATAGGATCGATATATATAAATTGGTTAAATATCCCATGAGCTGTATAGTCAGTTAATGGATTGCCTGGAACCCACCACTGGTATCCATAACCCCATTCATTAGAAGATAATTCTCCTGCATTTGGCATTAAATGAGGCGCATCAGGTGTATGAGATTGATTAACCCATGATTTTGGAATAATTTGCTCACCCTCCCAGCTACCTTCATTCAGATATAACTGCCCAAACTTGGCAAAGTCTCTTAAAGAAGCATTTAAACCACCTAGTGCCATATCAGTCCCGGTTCGATCGACTATATAATAAGCTTCATTTTCAGTTCCAATTTTGCTCCAAATTCTTTTGTATAGATAGTCCCTTAACGGCATATTAGTTACTGACTCAATTATCATTCCTAATACTTGGGTATCAAGACTAACATAGTGGTTATAAGTTCCCTGTTCTCTGCCATTTTTGAGGCTTTTTGCAAACTTTCGAAATGGTGTTCCTATAGCTGTTGCTCTACCAAATTTATTTATATCTGAGTTTTGATCTTCATAATCTTCATTAAATTCGATGCCAGATGACATTTGAAGTAAATTTTTGATTTTGACATTTTCATAACCTGTGCCAGCAAAATCATCTAAATATTTTGATACCTCATCGTCTACACTCTCTATCAGTCCTTCTTCGACCGCAATTCCGAAAAGTGCAGATAAAATAGATTTTGATACAGAAAAAGCTATATGTTTGCTGTCTTTAGAATTTCCATTCCAATAATTTTCATATAACATTTCTCCATCATGGAGAATAATTAAGCCGTCTGTATGAAAATGAGCTAATCCATCTTGCAAATTAAATGTTTTACCTTCAAAGTCATAGGAATTAGGTAAGTCAAAATCTTTTTTATTAAAAATATAGGGTGATTCGGATGCTGGTATTGGTATAGATGTTTCAAAAAGCTTATCAATGTTGATAAAGTTTTTTGCAATTAATTTTTCATTATATAAAGTTGCTAACTTATAGAGTCTGAAAATATTAGGACTATATAAAATTAGGCCTATGAAAAAGATTGCTAGTATTGCAATAAAAAGTTTTGTCATTATTTTTCTTTAATTTATATCCACTGGTCATTAGGTGCAGTCATTTCATCAACAATATCACCAGTATTTAGAACTCCCCTTGGCTCAACTAACATTATACTTGCTTCTTTTTTTGCATAAGGTCTATGTTTAGTCCCTTTTGGAACAACAATCATTTCTCCCTCATTTAGCTCAACGCTTTCATTTTCAAATTCAATAAAAATTTTACCCTTCAAAATAATAAATACCTCATCAGTATCATCATGTTTGTGCCAAACAAAATCATTTTGAATTTTTACTAACTTAAACTGATAGTTATTTAATTCAGCAATTACTTTAGGAGACCATCGATCTGAAAATTTTTTTAGTTTATCTTTAAAATTTATTTTCTTCATTAAATAATTTCCTTCAAGGTTGCTGTCTTTGTTCCATCATCATTAAACATTACGTTTAAGGGCTTCCATTCTTCATGACCGCACATTCTTAAAAGGCAACCCTCAACCTTTAAATTACCATTTTGTAAAAGATACATATTAGCTTTGAATGTTCTTCCTCTTCCAGGATCATAAATTTTTCCACCAGATAATTTTAGAGAGCCCTCCTTATAGACAAAATCGCTAATTAAATTAATACCAACAAGACTTCTTTTCCGCAAAGATTTATCTTTATTGTTGTTGTCAAGAATCGATTCTTGAGCAGTTCCATCATCAACAAAAATTACTTCAATAATTGCACATAGGCTTTGATCGCATTCTTTCACTTGAACTATTGATTGAGATGTAAGCCAATATCCAATCATTGACATAGACTTCTTATTTTCAGATAACAAAGAGAAACTAAAAAATAAAAATACAAAAAAACATGAGAATCTTTTTAAGCTTGTTTTCATTATTTTATATCTCATTAAATATATTAATTATTTTTTTCTCAAGTATATTTTTTGATATACATGTTCTATAAGGATTATCATCATAAACTGGATTTCCAACAAGTAACTCCTTGGGTTTATTAGATTTAAATTTCCATCTTGTGCCAGTTTCTTTAGAGTAAAAGATATATTTGATAGGCTTATTTGTTATTTTAAAATTATTACTTTCTTCTGTAACTTCAAAGGTGATTGTCGCCTCAAGGTATGATCCAAATATTCTATCAATATAATTGACATATATTTCATCATTCATTTTTCCGCAATCAATCAAATCTTTAATAACTTTACCATTGAAAATGACTTTGTTTTCAGATAAAAAATCAGCTTTAATGCCTAAAAGACCTGATAAGTCTTTATTTATTTTTGAAGCTTTGTCTTTTAGTAAAAAATTTTCTGTATATGTGAGCTTAGAATATTTTTGTAATGCAGGGCTTTGGTAAATATTCTTTTTTTCTTCTACCTCACATCCATAAAAAAATAGCAGTGCAAAGATAATGGTTAATAAACTATTAAGGAAGGATCTCAATGTTAATTATTTTTGAAACAATTGGTGAGTAACCTTCATCAGAATTGATTTGATTTATTGGCTTATGTTCATAGTTACCTATTACAAGTTGCAGTGAATAGTTTCCAGGAGGCAGAGACAGTTCTGCCTCTGTCTGCCCACCACCAAAATGCAAAATATTTGCTGCGTAGGGTATTGGCTCATTTTCAAAATTTAATACTTCATAAGCATTATTAATTATTAAGTGATGGTGTCCACTTACCTCACAATTACCTACGTTATCAACTACAACTCCAGCCGGACTAATTAAAATATTGTTTGAGCCAAACTTAACAGTAAATTTTTGACTATTTGATTTGAACCCATCATTTGGAGCAATAAAAAATAGTTCTATTTCACTGCAACTGCTTCTATCTTCAATAGAAAAAATTAACGGTGACAAAAATAGGATTAATAGAGTTTTCTTCATGGTATGTTTTTTGTTTTTGGTGGACCAAATAAAAAATATAGTGCTTGATTAAAGCTCGATGCATTTTTTATGTTCTTATATATTTGATGCCAACCCATAAAAGTAATTTTTGTAGGATTAAATGTATTTACGTTTCTTACTAATCCATATTTTACAGGTTCTTTTTCAGGCTCAAAAGTACCAAACATTCGGTCCCAGATAATCAAAAGATTCCCATAGTTTTTATCAATATACTGTGAGTTAGAACCATGATGGACTCTATGGTGAGATGGAGTATTAAAAATTAATTCTAATGGGCCAAGTTTTCCAATAATTTGAGTATGGCCTACTATTCCCCAAAGTGTGCTTATAACGCCAGCAACCGCAATTATAGTAGGATCAAATCCAATGAGAGGCATTATCATAAAAAATGGTAATTTTGACACAGGTCCGAACCAAGCCTGTCTGAAAGATACCGCAAAATTCATTTCTTCGCTTGAGTGGTGGCTCATATGAATTGCCCATAAAAAATTTACTCTGTGGGAGATACGATGATAAATGTAGAAAACAAGATCTATAACAATAAAGGTTAACATCCATAATGCCCATGTTGGCACTAGTTCTGAAAGATTAAATAATTTAAATTGAAATAAGTAAAAGTGGAATGCTAAGGTAATTCCTTTCAACGCAAAAACCATTATTATATTTCCAGTTAATAAGCCAGCAGTGCATAAAGTATCATCTTTTTTATATAGGTTTTTGTTGTTTGTGGCAGAAAAAATGACTTCAAATAAGATGATAGCAAAAACTATTGGAGCTCCAATTGCGTATACTTCTGTAACAGTTAAACTTGTCATTGATTCAATAAATAATATTTATGTATCTTTTTCTGCATCTAATAGCACACTAACTGGTAACTTAAATGCATTTTTATGAATATTCCAATTTTTTAAAATATTTTCAATAGCTAATTTACCATATAGATGCGGGAATTTACCCATTCTTTTATTAGAATTTAGATTTTCATTTATTATCTCATTTGTTAAATTTTTTTGGTCTACCTGTAACAGAACTATTTCTTGTTCATTATCAAAATATAATTGAAGTGTTAGAGGCAGTTGATTGGCAAATGAAAGATGAATGAATCCATCTTTTTCATCTAAATCTGTTGATATATAGCCTGATTTTTGAGATCTATTCCAATCTTCATTAGTAAGTACTTTAAATACATTTCTCATGGTATGTCCCTAGGAATGTATTATGTCTATAATTAATAGATCTAATCAAATATATTGGGGAAACAATGTTCGAAATTTATCAATCATCTTTCATTGGCGTATGGGTTATTTTAACAACCATAATAATACAAAACATGGTAGCAATAGGATTCCATAGACTACAAAAGGGTGGCTATAAGGCTGGAATAATAAAGCCAGAGTTAAATCAAACCTCAATAGTTTTTAGGTCTTATAGAACCTTTCAAAACTCACTTGAAAATATTATACCGATTTTAGGAATGACATTTCTTGCAATGTTTGCAGGATACAGTTCATTTAAACTTGCAATCATTATATGGGTTTATGCAATTGCACGAGTTGGGCACATGATTTTATATTACAAAATATCTACAGAAAAAAATCCGAGTCCAAGAAGTCTCCCTTGGGCAATAGGATTTCTGGCTGGAATATATTTTATGGTTGATCTTGGGATTTTTCTTATTTGAGAGACTTAATTATTGTTTTTAACCCTGACAATAAGCTTGGATTTCCTTCAAAAGATTTAATAGATTTGTCAGGTTTGCTCCAGTCACATGCAGATTTTGTAAAGAAATTTGAGTCTACTTTTATCCAGCTAGAATCATCCAGAACTCCTGCCTTAATATAAAATATTCTTGAAAATTCTTTTGCATAACTCAATATGCCTGAACCGCAATTAGGACAAAAACCCCTTCTTACATGAGAACCCGAAGAACCTTTGCTTTCAAAGAACTTTAATTTGCCTTTAAGATCTACATACTTTTTTGCAATAAATAAAATCGTTGCCTTGCCTGACCCTGTTGCTCTTTGACAGTCTTTACAATGACAATGATGAATCGAAATAATTTTACTTTTATCAAAAGTTAAAGAAATGTCTCCACACTGGCACTGGCCAGATGATATATTATTTTCATTATTCATCTTTGTATACTCTACTTAATAAAAAAACTAATTAACAGATATGAAAACAATAGCGCAAATATCCACATACAAAATGCTGTTAAAAAAGTATTTATATTAATCGCCTTTGTAGATTCATAATTTATCTGAGTTCCAACACAGAAAAGAGCAGCAAGTAGAAATATTTGACTGAGGTAGTTTAAAAAAAATAATAAGCTCTGCCCAAAGTCAATAAAAGTTCCTGAAATTATGGCTATTATGAATAGTAATATAAATACTGGGAATTTTATTGGTGAATCATTTTTGTAAAAAAATCCTATAGCTATTATTAATGGTATTAACCATAATGTTCTCCCTAACTTTAATGTCGCTGCCGGCTCTACAGCACTTCCACCAAAAGCAACAGCTGCACCAATTACAGAGCTTGTGTCATGAATAGCCATTGAAATCCATGCGCCAAAAATTTCATTGCTCATACCAATACTTTTGCCAAAAAATGGAAAAAATATCATTGAAATTGCATTGAAGATAAAAATGATTGCAAGGCAAATTAATAAATCTTTTGGCTTTGCCTTTATCAATGGAGAAACTGCTGCCATTGCAGTTGCACCACATATCGCAGTACCTGAAGCAAGCAAAAGCCCTACATTTTTATCAATCTTGAAAAGATTTACAAAAATGATTCCTACTAAAAAAGTACAAATTACAAAAATAGATATAAAAATAAAATATTTTGAAGTTAATTCAATTGCATCAGAGGCAGAAATTGAAACTCCAATCAAAATTATACTTAATTGTAAAAAATTAGTTCCAAGACTGGGGCTTATATGATTATTTGGAAACTTAAAAACTATTATCAGCAGTGAGCCCATTAACAAAGCTAACAGTGGAGATCCAATTAACATTGCTACAAGTGCCATTAATCCAGCTATAAATAAATTCATCAGATGTGTTCAATTAATAAGGTTGGTACGTTATGGGTATGAGATTTGATTGTTGCAACAAGTGTATTTTCTTTTAAACCTTTTTTTATTGAGGACACTTCAACTCCTTCATTTAAAAGACGTTTGTGTGCATCTTCTATTGACTCTACCTCCCAAGCCAACCCCCAAAGACTGTCTTTAGTATCTTTTTCATCTTTTCTTTCTATTACTTCGATGGTTGTTTTATTCAATCTAAAAAAAAGCATTCTGCTTTTCCAGTGCTCAATAACTTTATCCAAAGCCAACCGGATATTAAAAACTTCCTTATAGATATTAATAAATCCCTCAGCATCATTTGTATTGATAACAACATGATCTAGTTTATTAATAGATGCCTGATGATATTTTTCTTGGTTTGGCAATATTCCATCAGCATGTTCAATGATAAAAGAAAATAGACCACGAGTAAGTTCGTCAGGTAAAAAAAGATTTTTCCATTTCCTTGTTTTTTTATTTGTTTTATCAATCCCCTCTCCATCAGTTATATCAGAAACAAAATAACCAAGCTTTTTTAATTTGGAGTATGAATTTTCAATATCATCAGTACCAAAACCAACTCCAATTAGACCTTCTCCATTCTCTTTAATTGAATTAGTTACAAATTCCGCGCCCAAACCTGAACCATTTGCTGCCAAAAGTTCGAAATAGGTATTCTTAAAATTAAAAATTATATTTGCTGTTCCTAAATCGTTATGAGTACCTCTCCATGCAGGCTCAATGCCAAATATTTTTTTATAATTTTGTTCAGCATGATTTAAATCCTCGACAGCTATTATTATGTGATCAAGAGTCGATAACATTTTAGACTTAGGTTTTATATATATTCACAAGTGTTACACCAATAACAATTATGAATAGTCCAAGAATTGTTTGCCAATTTAAAGATTGTTTATAAAAAATATAACTCAAAATAGCTATTGAAAAAATACCGATACCACTCCATGAAGCATAAACTACAGAAAGAGGTAGCTTTTGAGAAACTATAGCTAACATATAAAAAGAAAGCCCATATGAAATTAATAAAATCGTGGTTGGAAAAATCTTTGTGAAGTTTTGTGAGACTGGCAACAACATGGTTCCACAAACTTCAAATAATATTGCAGCAAACAAAATTAAATACACATTCATATTTTTCTTATGCTTTCTTCAAAATTTATTCCATCAAAGTTAATTACCTGCTTCACCTTTGGTGGATCATCTACACATTTAAAGTTAATGCTAAACATTTCAGGATGCGATCTAGGTTGGTAAAAAGACTTAACACCACAAACTTTGCAGAAATAGTGCTTTGCTGATCCTGTACCAAAATTATATTCTGACAATAATTCATGTCCTGAAATTATTTCAAAAAGTTCATGTTTGACAAAAAGATGATGATAATTGAGTAAGTCGCAGATTGAGCAGTTACAGTTCCAAATATCTACCAATTCTTCAGAAAAGAATTTGTACTTGACTCCTCCACAATGGCAACTTCCGGTGAATTCTTTCATATGTTAGCTATAATAAGTAACCAGTAGCGACATACATCCAAAAAGCCATCATCGCAATAGTTAAAAAAAGATATATCTGTGCTTGTTTTACTTTATTGCTTTGATATAAAAATATACAAAATAATGAGCCTATAAATCCAATCGTCAGTGCAATAAATAAATGGGCCTGGTATGTCATTCCTTTAAAACCATCTCCTTGTATTTTTTTTATATTCAATAAATGAATCTGCAAATAATTTATTCATAATGTTTTCTTCAGGGATAATCTGAAACTTTGTAATAAATATGACAAATAGAATAATAAAGATAATTCCTCCTACAGGATTAAATTGAAGGGCGGCGGATATAAGAATAAATACCATACCTAAATACATAGGATTTCTAGAATACTTAAAAATGCCAGTAACAACTAGTGATGATGCTTTTTCAATTGCAATAGGATTTACAGTTGTTTGTTGTTTTTTAAAAGAAGATACTGCTGAAATCAAAATTGATAGTCCAATTAGAAGCGAAAATAAACTCAATATGCTCAATAGTCCGTTGGAAAATGCAGGAAATAATGATTTTGTAAAATAAATAAGCAATACAAATGTGAGTGTGACTATTGGAGGTGGAATTTTGTTATTCATATCTTCTTAAATAAAAGTGTCATCCTGTCACTTTCTCCTATATTCAAGTATTTTTGTTTGTCTTGCTCTTTCAGCCTGAGAGAAGGAGGTAATGTCCATACTCCTCTTGGATGATCTTTAGAATCCTTTGAATTAGCATTAATTTCAGATTTTGAAACTAACGTGAATCCATGTTTTTCAGCAATTTCTATTGCGTGTTTCTCAGTTACATATCCACTTTTTTTCATTTCATTCATTGTTGTGCCTGGATCGGCTCTGTGCTCAACAACTCCAAATACACCTCCAGGCTTTAAAGCGTTGTAGGTATTTGAAAATATTTGATCTATCTGAGGACCCAACCAATTATGTAGATTTCTGAAAGTTAAAACAGCATCTATTGAATTTGGTGCTGCTAATTCTGAGCTTAGATCAACAATTTTTACATTTTTGTAAATGTTATTTGAAGTCATCTTTTTTTCAAAATTTGCTCTTCCTCTTTTGAAATAAGAAATTTGAGAATCTTTATCAAAATGTGCTGCAATCAGTTGACCAGGATCATGTATATACTGTGCAAGTATTTCTGTATACCATCCTGATCCAGGTGAGAGTTCTACAACTTTCATATCATGTTTTATGCCAAAAAATGATAATGTTTCATATGGATTTCTATAGGAATCTCTTTGTATGTTCTTTTCATCCCTAATTCCATTATCAATGACTTTCTTTAAATCATGGGAAAATGAATTTTGACTGAATAACGAAATAGATAATAAAAATGTAAATAAAATTTTCATATTATTACTTTAAATTAGTAATAATAAATGTTCTACAATTATTTTAGTGTTTATAAAACTTATTTGATTTGGGAAACTGAAAATCAGATGTTATTATTTTTAGAGGAGGAAATAATATGGGCTTTGCAGTCAGTGATATCGTCTTAGTTGTCTTAGTTGTTTTAATTATCTATGTAGTTTTTTTATCAATCAAAATTGTACCTCAATCAAAAGTATTTGTTATTGAGAGATTTGGTAAATTTACGAGAATCTTAGAATCTGGACTATCTTTAATTGTTCCTTTTGTTGATAGGGTTGCTTTTAAGGTAGATATCTTAGAAAGACAATTGCCTCCATTTAAAATGTCAGTTATTACAGAAGATAATGTTGAAGTTGAGTTAGTAGCTACAGTTTTTTTTAGAGTGTTAGATGCTGCAAAATCTGTATACAGAATTAGAAATATAGACCTTGCAATTGAGAATACTGCTATATCAGTAGTTCGTTCAGCTGCAGGAAAGCTTGAACTAGATGATCTACAATCGAGTCGAGAAGCAATGAACCAAGAAATTGCCGCAAGACTTTCAAAAGCTGCTGAAGTATGGGGTGTTGAGGTAACAAGAACAGAAATTCTTGATGTTCTGGTAGACGAAAAAACAAAAGAATCACAAAGACAGCAGTTAAATGCAGAGAGAGAAAGAAGAGCAGCTATCGCGAGAGCGGAAGGCGACAAAAGAAGTGTTGAACTTAAAGCAGATGCTGAGCTTTATGAAGCAAAAAAACAGGCGGAAGCAGTTAAAGTTGAGGCTGATGCTGAGGCCTATGCTGTAAAAATTAAAGCAGAGGCGGATGCAAAACAGACTGAATTGATAGCTGAAGCTATAAACAACAATGGTCAATCAGCAATCAATTATGAAATTATGAAAAGGCAGGTTGAAGGACTATCAGATATTGCTTCATCTAATCAAACAAAGACACTCTTTATCCCATCTGATATAACAAAAGCACTTGGTACCCTTGAATTATTTCTTGACGGAATAGTGAATAAAGAAGTTAAAAATGATAATTGAAACCCTTTTGTACTCAGGAAATGTTTGGTTGATCATTGGCTTAATCCTTGCAATTCTTGAGCTTACTAATGGTACATTAATAGTTTTCTTACCAACTGGGTTAAGCGGACTTCTCACAGGCTTAGTTTTAAAATTACAAGAAAACGAAACGTTAAGTATCTTTTTGAAAGATTGGGCAATAACATTAACCTTTTGGGCAATTATCTCCTTACTCTTATCACTAGCTTTAAATTTTCTTGTTAAAAAAAGAATGGCGTCGAAAGATATTAATAATTATTAATCAATTTAATGCTTTTTAATCTTTAATATATTTGCTTATAAAATCAGTTATTTTATTTCTTATAAGATTGTCTTCGTCTTCAGAAAAATAATAATGTCCTCCACCTTCAATAGTTAAAAGATGATGTTTTGTTTTTAACTTCTTTTGAAGGAGCTGAGCTTGTTGATATGGAACCCATCTATCATTAGTCCCATGTATTGTTAAAACTTCAGGTCCATTTTTAGTGTTTATCATGTTTATTGGAGATAGATTTATAGATGCTTCACTTATGCTGACATCTTCTGGTATCCATCTTCTTACATAATTAGAGGCTTTAAAAAATTTAGTTTTATCTAAAAATTTATAAGTGTTTTCAATTTCTGTAATTCCAAATAAATTTATAATTGCTTTAGGGCTTTGTTTAGGATTACATTTTTTATCTTTGTAATTTTCAGAATATCCAACCATTAATGCAAGATGTCCACCTGCACTTGCTCCTGCTACTATAATGTCATCCATTGAAAGATCTCGTAATTCAATCTCACGGATTATTCTATCGTAAGCACAAATTACATCATCAACTGCATAAGGTGCACTTTCCTCTCCTATCCTATATCCAATCATAAAAACATTAAAATCTTCATGTTCAACAAAATGATTATGGAATCTTCTTATCCATCTTTCTGATCTTTTGTCACCATACAACCATCCACCACCATGAATCCATATTAAAACCTTGTCTGAAGAGCCTTTATAAAAATCAATTGCTTGCTTAGTATTATCACCATATGAAATTTCGACCCTATCACAAATCTCATCAGAGGATATTAATAAAGGTATAAGTAGTAAAAATCTTGAAAGATAGTTCATGAAATGATTAGTTTTTGTAAAGTTTAATATATAAAAAATACAGTGTTACTGGAAGGATAGCAATTCCAAAAAATGCAAGATACGAAGATTCATTCTCAATTGCTGCTGCACCGATACCAGAGAAAATTATAGCAACTCCAATATTTGTTATACCAACAACTAAAAAGAATGCTTTAAAAGATATTTTTGAAAGTCCTGCTGTAATGGCAGTTAACTCTGCAAAACCAGGAATAGGTCTAGATATTATTAAACCTATAATATTAAAATCTTTTAAGGATGCTTGAGCGTCAATAAATTCTCTTTCGCCAACTATTTTTTTTGCGATAGGTTCTCCAGCGAAACGTCCTATAAAATAAGCAATACTTGCTCCTAAATTTAGTCCAATCCAAACAACAAATGAAGAAATGACCCAACCCAAAGACATTCCTGCAAAAGTATTTGTAAGGCCGTTTGGAACAGGCAATATAACATCAGCAGCTAAAGCCAAGATTACTATTAAAGATACTAGCAATTTGTCAGTTCCTGCCCAATCAATTGCAATATCTCCATAGTTATCAAGCGAAGATTCTAAAAAAGTTAATGGTAAAACTACAGAAGTAAAAATAACTACACTAAAAAATATAAATTTAATCCAAAGTGGTATTTTCATTTAAATATTGTTTATTTCATCAATGTAGATAGCTGCTAGAACTAAGAGGCCAGCAAAAATACCTAAATTTTTAAAAAAATTCTGCATTTCGTGAGTTGAATTCACCCCCTCGTAAGTATTCCAAAAGTCATGCAAGTTCAAATTTATTAATATAGTCATTCCAGCAAATCCAAGCGCACAGATGACTACCTGCTTATTTATTAACAAACTTATGCCTCCAATCACTTGTAAAACTCCAGCTGTAGCTAAAAGAATCGGTGCCATAAATATGTTATGAGTTTCCATAAGATTTATCTGATCATTCCATGCAATGAACTTTCCTAGTCCAGGTAATAGAAAATATAATGCAAGTAAAGAACGACCTATATGGATTAAAATATTTTTTATACTTTTTTCCATATTAACAAATCCTTAAAGCCATTAAATTCAGCAGATAATGTCAACAAAGTATTTTTTGATGAAAATGAGTGTTTTCTTGTTAAAGTTGTGCCAACCCACTGAGGAAGTAGGCTCAATTCTATATTGTGATAAACATTAGAATCATCTGCATTAAATGTGCCGGCATATGAGACATAGCCATTTGTGGCTATGAAAAAGTTCTTAATTGTCTCTAATAAATCTCCTTCAAATGAAATTTCTGTTTTATTTTTAAGCAGGTGACTTATCTTTGAAATTTTTAATCTGTCATCAGATGTGTTACTGCGATCATTTTGCATTAAATTTGCTGACATCCAACCATCTGGGTGATACATCAAATAACCACTTACGTTACCTGAAAAGGGATATGTTTTTTTTCCATCTGGTTTTTCAACAGACCATTCATTGAGTTTCCATATTCCTAAAAAATTTTTTTCAATTTCTGCCATTGCTAATCAAAAAAATTTTATATCTTGAAAATCTCATCAAGTATAAACATTTCAACACCGCCGGTTATTTTATCCTCAGACATTGCTTCTGCGGTTGCTGGATCATTAAAGATTCTTACGAATTCATCAGCATCATTTGTTTCAAAGACAGCAATTACTGTTTTATCATCTGCTGCTCCCATATGGGCAAGTGATACACCTTGTCTCTTGAAGAGATCGACGTGGGTCTTAAATTTTTCTTTCCAATGAACAACACTCTTTACCTCTGCTCTTACTGCTATTAACATTTTTTTATCTCCTTAATAATAAAACAATCCAACGACCAAGATTTAATATATCGGCTAGCGCAGCCGACACATATGTGAGAGCTGCTGCCCTCAGAATAAGACTCACAGCTTTTTCGTCTGACTGAGATACGTAATTTCCATCCCTTAATAATGGGAGTGCTTTAGAAAAACTGGCATCATATTCGATTGGTAGAGTCACCGCATGAACCATCATACGAGCAACAAAACCTGATAGCCCAAGTAAAAGCAATAAAGAAAATGGCATTGGATGTCTTGTAATAATACCAATTACTGGTGATAAATAGATAACGGCAACACTCAAACGGGCTATCTTATCAACAACAGGGACCATCTTTGTTCTAGTTGCCAGACGTTTATCGCCTTGATGATCCTGAATTGCGTGCCCAACCTCATGGGCCGCAATTGCTATTGCGGTTAACGATTTAGATTCATAATGCTCTCGTAAAAGCCTAACTTTTTTTTCAATTGGATCATAATGATCTCCAAGCTCAGTTACTTCGACCTTCACATCTTTTAAAGAAAATCGCTCAATTAAATGATTTGCTAGCTCTCCCCCAGTACCTGGAATTTCAGGCTTTTCCGATGAATACTTCTTCATAACCAACTTCACCCACAAAGATGGTCCAAATATCACTACTAAAGCTATGAGAGCGCCAACGGCTAAAAACATATTTTATCCCTTTAAAAGTTAGTGTTTCTTATTATTTTTTATATACAAAATATAAATTTTAAATTCTGATGTTTGTACTGTATTTTTAATATATGAAAAAACTTTACACTATTTTACTATTAATTTTTAATTCTTACAGTGCTGCAGATGATTTATCTGTCAATGAGATAGTGGATTTCATTGTTAAAGAACAATTTATTTTGCAACAAGAAGATTCCGTTAAAAATTCCATGTATACCATGCTTGAATCGTTCGGTAAGAATGTTCAAAGCGAAGCAATGGATAACTTTTTAGATCCATTGATTAGTGAGTATCTTGAAAGCGTAGCAACAAAAGTTCCCGCCTTGTATAAAGATTTATATTCTGATGATGAAATATTAGCTCTTTTTAATTTTATGAAAAGCAAAGAAGGTATCTCTATAAATAAGAAACAGTCGTTAATGATGGAAAAAGCAATGTTAATGGTTAGTGAAGATGTAGTTAAATTGAGTGAAAGTATAGGAATTGCTTTTCAAGAAAATCCTGAGTTAATACAATCGTTAATGAAGTGAATTAGATATCCTGATCTAGTCCTTTAAAAAAACCACCCACATTTCCTCTTAAATCTGCATTCCAGTCCACTAAATTATCCTTCATGTCAGGTTTAATGTTGCCCAAAACAATAAAGTTCTTAATTTCAAAATATTCTGGAAACTCTTTTACAAGATGACTTTCGGAGTGATTTTCTAATCTTAATTTAGCAGCATCGCTATCTTCAAACATTTCTATTAAAGTAGCTGACTTCTCATCTTCTGATAGAAACCATTCAAATCTTATAGTTTTAGGTTCTGAGCAATTAAAAACGTAGGGAGAAGAGTTTTCCCTCATAAATTGTCTAGTTTCACTTACACTTCTAATGAGCCCCAGTTCAAAAATGTAGGTAATTATGGTGTTTTGTTTATTTAGTTCACTCATTCTTTCATTTTTAGATCACTTTTTTCAATATGTTCATCAATTGTGGTTTCTATCTCTTCAATTGCATCTAAACTACCGTTCTTGTAATCGTCTGCTAATCCAAACAATCTTGCGAATAATATATTACCGTCAACATCAGAATTAACTTTAATTTTTTTTGATTTTTCTATCTTTTCTGCCCAAACTTTTCTCACTTTTTTCCAAAAGTCTGAGGTTTCATCCCAGTATGTATATCCTGCCGACCAGTCAAAGTTTTCTATTCTTTGATATCTTGCTAAACCAATTTCTTTTGCAATAACCTTATTGTCAAATGTTGCTTTGTTATTATTTTGCTCATGAACCCATCCATTCGGTGTAATTGTGTGTATGTTGGTTCCGATAACAATATCGTAATCGTCTCGAACGGTTGCCTCCCTTCTTGGAAGAGGTCTTTTTGTTTCATTACTTGTCCATGATGATGAGTTTGCAAAGTGTTTCCACTTTCCAAAACCCTCGTATCTTGGTGAGTCATCTACTTGATAAACCGTTTGTGACCAAGTTCCCTTTCTTTCACTGTAAGATAGATTTTTTCTTTCCCATGTACTTTCTCCAACAAACTCATTAATTGATTTATCTTGGTATTTCCAATCTTGTCTCCAGTGTTTAACAACAATAGGATCTGAAATCGTCCCATCATCTTGTTCAAAAAACATAACCATTATGTGTTGCAGACTTATGAAGTCTTTTTCGTCTTCAACCGAGATTACAAATTCTGTTCCCCATGACTGATAAGGTTTTGGCGGCATGTAGTCCTCAGCGAAACCCATTGTCTCCATAAAATCAAAATTAATTTTATGTTCGCCTTGCATTGCAAGAATTGCTAGCCTGTCTTTTTCAAACTTGGTAAGTTCATTATTTTGTATTTTCTTCCATAAAGGGTTAGGAGTTTTATCTAAATCAACTTCTGGACCTGAGGAAGTTCCTCCTCTTGGTGTCATTAAGTCTGGATTATCTAATTGAG
>CABZHV010000009.1:0-34400 GCA_902525635.1 uncultured SAR86 cluster bacterium | reverse complement strand
TGTTTAGCCAGATATCAGAAAATGATAGTCTTTTCACAAATTCTTGATAATTTTTATTACTTATGATGTCCATATCAGCTTGGCGTCCACCTTTAAAAAAATTTTTTCTCATTTCGTTACGACCATCAAAATATTGAGCTGTCATATCATCATACAAATGAAATTGTGTGATTGGAGACCATATAGAATATCTACCTCCAATCTCTTTATCAAAAGTTAGCACTTGTTGTATTCCATACTTCTTTGCCTTTTCTGGCTTCGATGTAATGGCAATAAAATGCTTATTGTATGACGACCAATTTTGCGCCTGAATTAGACTCTTAATTGTTTCATCGGTATTAAAAGATTTAGAAGATACTATGAAAAAAGTATTTTTTGGGTCTAAATCCTTAGTTTTTGTAAGAAATTCTTTTGGATCCGAACCTGTTATAAAATCAAAATTAAACTTTGTTTTTTCTCTATCACTATTGCCAAACGGATTGTTAAAACATTCCAATAAGAGCTTAGGGCCCTCGTATGAACCACCTATGCCAAGAGTGAAAATATTAATTTTTTGATCTTTTTTACAAATTTCACTTTGTTTTTTCCATTTATCATAAAAGTTTTTTGCAATTTTAGGCGCCTCATGAAGATTGTTAGGAATTGGGCCTTCCTCTTTTGCTTGAAACATTCTATATTCGGGATGAAGTGCCGCTTGCTTTTCTGTTTGATTGACTATGTGGCCTTCAATCAATTTTTTTATCTTAGAGGTTAGATCAGCTTCTTCAGCTCTTAAATTAAATTCTTCAAAAATTTTTGAAGTAAATTCATTAATATTGGATTCAAAACTTAAGATATCATTTTCAAAGATATACTTATTTGGTTCTTCTTTATTCATTGAATGCTTGAATATATTTCATCAAGTGATTGGCTTATGTTTTTTGATTCTGTAATAGGTCTCCCAATAACCAAAAAGTCTGCACCAAGATCAATAGCTTTTTTTGGAGTCATAACTCTCTTTTGATCATCGTCTGATTCTTGCATTCTAATACCTGGAGTTATTGACAACAAAGTTTCTCGCTTGCTCACTAATTCTAGCTCATGAGGTGAGCAGACGACTCCATCTATTCCAGCTTCTTCTGCTAAATCTAACATAGCATTTACTTGGTCATAAGTTGTTCTTTGAAATATCTGATTTGCATCATCATTATTAAGGCTTGTTAAGGCAGTGACACCAAAGACTTTTATTTGAGTACCTGAAGCTGCCTCCATTGCAGCCATCATCATATCTTTGCCACCAGAGGTATGAATCGTAAGCATTTTGATAGGTAGAGAAATCAGTCCTTCAATTGATTTTTTAACTGTATTAGGAATATCATGAAGCTTAAGATCAAGAAATATGTCAAATCCTTTATTTTTGGCGTAAGAAATGATTTCATTTCCAATTGAATTAAAAGATATACTTCCAATTTTGACCATGCATTTATCACAATCAAGATTATCAATAATATTTGATGCTTTTAGAAAATTAATTTCATCAATAGCTACTACAATCATTTTTTTATCAAAGACTTAGACGGTTTAAAATGCATTGTTGCAGTCTCTCCCAAATATGATACTTTTTTAGTTTTTGGATTAATGAATTTTCTTGGTCTAATAAATTTCTTTGAGAATGTTCCAAATCCCCTAATTTCTACCTTTTCATCTAGGGCTACAGCATCAGTTATTGATTCCAAAATAATATCAATCGAGTTACTTATCAAAGAGGGAGATATGTTTGGAAATTCTTTTTTAAGAGATGATTCTATGTATGATCGAGTAAATGTTTCTTTTTTAATCTTATTCACTCAACTTTAACGAAATTCTTTCTTTATCCGCATCTATTGCAAAGATAATGCATTCTAATGATTGTTCTTTCTTGAACTCTTCAAGTGCTTTTTTAGGGTCGTCTTCGTCAGATATATCAGATAAATGAATCAATCCATCAATCTCACCTTCAAGACCAACAAATATGCCAAAGTCAGTTATTGACTTTATTTTACCCTCAACTTTATCCCCAATAACGTACTTATTTGAAAATTCAGTCCATGGATTTGGTTTAGTTTGTTTTAGACCTAAAGATATCCTTCTTTTTTCGTTATCGATATCTAGAATCATTACTTTGATTTTTTCATCCATTTCCACAAGTTTAGATGGATGAATGTTCTTACTTGTCCAATCTAATTCTGATAAATGAATAAGTCCTTCTATTCCATCTTCAAGTTGTGCAAAACAACCATAATCAGTTATATTTGAGACGGATGCTTCATAAATACCCCCAACTGTATAATGCGATTCAACATTCTCCCATGGATCATTATTAATTTGCTTAAGGCCAAGTGATACTCTTAATTTTTCTTTATCAAAGCTGAGAACCTTGACATCTATTTCCTCTCCCACATTTAAATATTCAGATGGGCTTGAAACTCTTGACCAAGATATATCTGTTATATGTAGCAATCCGTCAAGACCACCAAGATCAATAAACGCACCATAGTCTGTTATATTTTTCACAACGCCTTTAACAATTTGCCCTTCCTCAAGATTTTTTAACAGCTCTACTTTTACAGCAGAGTTATTTTTTTCTAGTACTGCTTTCCTAGAAAGAACAACATTATTTCTTTTATAATCAAGTTTAATAACCTTAAAATCTTGAATGGTATTTTCAATATCTGGTGCTTCTTTGACTGGCCTTACATCAACTAAAGATCCTGGTAAAAAAGCTTTTACAACATCAACCTCAACAGCAAAGCCACCCTTAACTCTGTTATTAATTTTTCCAGTTACAAATTCACCAGTTTCTAAAGCTTCCTCAAGCATCTTCCATGTAGATATTTTTCTAGCTTTTTCTCTGGATATTCTTGTTTCACCGTACCCATCTTCAACCGCCTCTAATGCAACTTCGACTTCATCACCAACCTCAATGGTAATTTCACCATCGTTGTTCCTAAATTCATGTAAAGAAACTATTCCCTCAGACTTTAAACCGACGTGAATAGTTACATAATCCTTATCCAAATCAAGTACCACGCCTGAAACTATTGAGCCAGGCTGCATGTCGAGCGCATTTAAACTATCATTTAGCAGAGCGGAGAAAGATTCTGACATTTACACAAATTCCTTTTTTATCAAATTTTCAGTAATACTGAATACTTCTTCAAGAGATAAGTTTGAAGAATCAATAATATGAGCTTCTTCAGCTTGAAAGAGAGGAGATAATTCTCTTGAGCTATCTTTAAAATCTCTTTTTTTAATATCATCTATTAGTTCGCGCATATTAACTTCTTGTCCACGATTCTGCAACTCTAAATATCTCCTTTTAGCTCTTTCTTCTGGAGATGCAGTAAGAAATACTTTTAGTTTCGCATCATTAAATACAACAGTGCCCATATCTCTTCCATCAGCAACTAAGCCACTACCGTCATAAAAATTTCTTTGTATGTTGAATAAGGCAGCTCTTACTTCTTTTCGTGAACTCAAGTTTGATGCAATTTTTGCAATAATTTCAGATCTTAAGTCATCTGTAATATCATTATCTAAATAATTAATTGAAAGATCTTTATTACCAAGAACAAATGTAACATTTTTTCTAATTTGATCAGCAATTTCATTTGATGTGAGACTCATATTAGACAGATATGCATACAGTCTATATAAAGCACCACTATCAAGGAGCTTGAATTGAAAACTTTTAGCTATTGCTTTCGATAATGCTCCCTTTCCAGAGGCAGAAGGCCCATCAATAGTTATTACATTAATTTTCTGCATCAATTTTCATGCCTAAAGAATTCATTACGTGTCTAAAATTGGGAAATGAAGTTTCAATATTTTTGCAGTTTAATACACTTACTGAGTTTTTTGATCTAATGCCTGATATTAAAAAGCTCATAGCAATTCTGTGATCTTCAAAGGACTCTATAGGACTATCACAGTAAATTTCTTTTGATGTTCCTTTAATTGATATTCCATCCTCAAATATGTGATGGGCTATTTGCAATTTTTTTAATCCTTCTGAAATTCCATTCAATCTATCAGATTCTTTTACTCTTAGTTCAGCTACATTAGTAATTCTTGTTTCTCCTTCGGCAAATGAAGCTGCAATACTTAAAATTGGAATTTCATCAATAATGTTTGGAATAATTTCCTCTGGCACATCAATGCCATTCAAATTCGAAGATTTAACCAAAATATCACCTACTTCTTCGTTTGAGATCAATCTTTTATTTTTTATTTTAATGTCAGCACCCATTAACAATAAAATTTTTAGTAGTCCATTTCTTGTCTTGTTTAGTCCAACATTTTTTATTAAGACCTTAGAATTTTTAGAAATTATTGAAGCAACAATTACAAAAGCAGCTGATGAGAAATCACCAGGAATGTTATATGATTTTTTTGAAAATAACTCACAATTATGCAAAGAGATAATTCCCTGATTTAAATTGTCACCATAACTAATTCCACCTCCAAAAAATTCAATCATCCTTTCTGTATGATCTCTTGTAATCTTAGATTCAATTATTTTTATCTTATTTTTAGAAGCTAAAGCGGCTAAAAGTAGTGAAGATTTTACTTGGGCACTAGCTATGGGCATTTTGTATTCGAAATTATAATTAATACTTGAACCTAAAGTAGTAATTGGAAGTTTTCCATTATTGCTTTTTATTTCTGCTCCCATTTTTTTTAAAGGCTCAACAATCCTGTTCATGGGTCTTTTCGATAAGGATTCATCTCCAATTAGATTACATCTTATTCCTAAACCAGAGATAAAACCCAATAAAAGTCTACAGCCTGTTCCAGAATTACCCAAATTTAAATCATTAACAGGATTTTTAAATGGAACATTCCTTTTTTTTAAGAACACTTGATTTTGACTAATTGAAATTGAAGCTCCAATTTCATTTAATGCTTCCATGGTTGATTTTGGATCTTCTGCATTTAAAAAACCATCTAATTGCATATCACAGTTTAAAAATGACCCTATGATTAATATTCTTTGAGATATTGATTTATCTCCAGGACAATTAATTTCTCCATTGATAAATTCAGTTTTGTGAGATACCAAGTTCAAAATTTATCTTCTTTGAAGGACTTTATTTCATCAAGCTCCTTATCGAGTAGCTCTAAATGAGAAAAAATATCCGGAATTTGTTTTGTTTCTGTTATGAGTTCTAGAAGATTGTTTAATGAAACCTGCATCCCAGCGAGAGCTTTTATTAAATCAACTCTATTTAAAACAAAGATATCACGCCACATTTCTGAATTGGATCCGCTTAATCTTAAAAATTCTTTTAATCCTCCTCCAGCATTATCCTTAACATCATGATTAGATAATCTAATTGAATCGATTAAGGCATAAGATACTAGGTGAGGTAAATGACTCGTCATTGCAAAAACTAAATCATGTTCATTAACTGTCATAAGAGCTGTCTTCATCTGCAGAGCATTTTTCCAAAAGTTTTCAACCTTTTCATAGTGCTCTTTATCACAATTAAATGGATCGCAGAGAACGTTTTTTTTATTTGTAAAAAGATTTGCATTTGCTGAAGATATGCCTGATTGATCTGATCCTGCTATTGGATGAGAAAGCACAATATTAGAAGCGCCTTCTAATTTAATGTGATTCTTAACACTAGATGTATCAGTAATGCTTGTATCATAATTCCATATATCTTTAAGATTATTTAAGACATCTAGTGTTTGTTTTGGAGGTACAGACAGAATGATTAAATCAATATCTTTACAATATTCCTTAGTATTTATTTGATCAATAGAATCTGAAAAACCATCAATAATTTCATTGTTAATTGCATATTGCATTGAGTCTTTGGATGAATCAAATCCTATTACCTTAATTCCTTTAGATTTTGATGCAAGAGCAATTGATGCTCCTATCATGCCCAAACCAATTATTAAGACTTTCTCTACATTTTGATTCATATGTACTCAGGATAGGAGCCAAAAATTCTTACAATTGCTCCGGTATCAACGACTTCCTTTATTGCCAATCTTAGTTTTTGATCTTTAATATGACCCTCACAATCAATAAAAAAATCATGGGAATTAATGTTGCCCCTTGACGGCCGTGTTTCAATTTTACTAAGGTTTATTTTTCTCTTTTCAAAGGGTTTCAAAACAGATATGAGTGATCCAGGCTGATTAGGTGTTTGAATTAAAAAAGAGCTTTTATCTTTGCCAGTCTTTTCAACATTATTTTTACCAATGACAAGAAATCTTGTTTTATTTTCAGAATAATCTTGGATGTTTTTTTTGACTAATTTAAGTTTATAATTTTTTATGGCCATTGAATGAACGATACATAAAATATTCTTATTCTCTTTGGCATATTTAGCTGCAACTGCTGAGCTTGGCATTTCAAGCCTCTTGATGTTACCAATATTTCTTTCAATCCATTTTGAGCATTGTCCAAGTGCTTGAGAATGAGAGGCAATTGCAAATGCATCAACCATTTCAAAATTATTCCCAGCAGCAAGTTGATGTTCAATACTTAAGTATATTTCTCCAATAATATTTATATTTTCGCTATCAGCTAAACAATTTAATGTTGTATTAATAACACCCTCAGATGAATTTTCTACTGGTACAACACCTATATTTACATCATCATTCATAACTTGATAAAAGACATCATCGATTGAGGCTGTTGGTATTCTTAAAACTTGTGATCCAAATTGATTATGCACAGCCGCTTCAGAATGAGTGCCCTCTGGTCCCAGGTAAGCAACCTTCAAAACCTCTTCAAGGGAAAGACAGCCAGATATTAATTCTTTGTAAATTGCCCTAATTTTAGAGTCTGGCAGCAACCCCTTTTTATTGGACTTAATAATGTTTCGAAGTATGTTTGTTTCTCTATCTGGTTTGTAAAAAGAATCTTGTGGACTAACTTTGGTTTTTATTTTACCGATATCAACTGCATGGGATGCTCTTTTTTGAATAAGACTAAGAATTTCTTGATCAATTTTATCAATTTTATTTCTAATATTTTTTAAGCTTTTATCTACCATTTTGTTCAGCCATATTTAGACTCAAAATAAGTCATGAATTTAATAAGTTCTTCTACCCCCTCCAGAGGCAAAGCATTATATATGCTAGCGCGCATTCCTCCAACTGATCTATGTCCTTTTAAACTTAAAAATCCGTTTTTTTCAGCCTCTAATAGAAAAGTGCTATCTAATTGATCATTTTCGAGAAAGAATGTAACGTTCATTATTGATCTGTTTTCAATATTAACGTGATTTGAGTAAAAACTTGATTTGTCAACAAATTCATATAATTTAGTAGCTTTTGCGTGATTTTGTTCCCTAAAGTATTCAAGTCCTCCGCATTGTTTTATCCATTTAAAAACTTTTCCAGCCATATACCATGCGAATGTTGGAGGTGTGTTAAGCATTGAATTTGATCTTGAATGTTCGGAATATTTTAAAATATTTGGTATTTTTTGGTTTCCTAATTCCATAAAATCTCTTTCGATGATAACTATGGTAAGTCCAGAAGGTCCAATATTCTTCTGAGCTCCTGCATAAATTAATGAAAATTCATTTACATCAAGCGGTTCGCTTAGTAATGCAGAGGAAGCATCAATAATAATGGGTTTATTTATATCTGGAGGTTCATGTATCGCGACACCCTGAATAGTTTCATTAGGACAGTAATGAATGTAGGCAGAATTTTGATTTACTTTCCAATCTTTTGGATCTGGTGCATATGAAAAATTTTTTGCCTCAGAAGAAGCAATTATATTTACCTTGGTAATTTTTGAAGCTTCAGCTATTGCTTTTTTTGACCATGTACCTGACAAAATGTAGTCAGCTTGACCATTATTGTGACCAAAATTATATGGAACCATTGAAAATTGATGCGTTGCTCCACCTTGAAGAAATAATACATCATAATTTTTAGGAATTTTTAATATATCAATTAAATCATTCTTTGCTTGCTCAGCAACCTCCATAAATGTTTTTGATCTATGGCTTATTTCCATTATGGAAGCACCAACTTCCTTAAATTCTAATAATTCAGACTTTACTTCTTCTAAAACTGCCTCAGAAATGACTGCAGGTCCAGCACTGAAGTTCCACTTTCTCATTTTTTTTATTCTTGGTCTTCTTCTTGAGGTATTGTCACACACTCAATAAGTTTCTCTTCTTCTTTTGGAGTAATTATTTTCACGCCTTGAGTATTTCTGCTAAGAGTAGGAACCTGAGACACATTTGTTCTTATCATCGTCCCTTTGTCACTGATCAACATTATTCCATCTTCATTTTCAACTAATGTTGCAGAAACCATATTTCCATTTCTCTCACTCGTTTTGATAGATATTACTCCTTGTCCGCCTCTATTATGAATAGGAAAATCATCAAGCCCAGTTTTTTTACCGTATCCATTTTCTGATACACAAAGTATAGTCTTGGTTTGATCAGCGACATTTAGTGAAATTAATTTATGATCTTTTTTTAACTTCATTCCTTTTACACCTCTTGCAGTTCTACCCATTGGTCTAACTTTTGATTCATTAAACCTTATTAATTTTCCTGCAGACGAGGCTAGTAAAATCTCTTTTTTACCATCAGTAATTGCAGTACCAATTAGTCTATCATCATCATCAAGATTGATTGCTTTAATTCCTGATTTCCATTTTCTTGCAAAAAGACTTAGATTAGTTTTTTTTGTTATGCCTTTTCTGGTTGCCATAAATACAAATTTATCTTCAGAAAACTCCTCAACTGGCAAAATATCACTTACTCTTTCATCATCATCTAAATTGAGCATATTTACTAAAGGTCTTCCTTTTGATGTCCTTGAGGCAACAGGTATTTCGTATACTTTTAACCAAAAAACTTTACCTTTTGTTGTGAAACATAATATTTGTACATGACTACTTAAAACATAAAGATTTTGTATTAAATCTTCTTCTTTTACTGAAGCCGCAGCTTTGCCTTGACCGCCTCTCCTCTGTTCTCGGTATTCATCAAGAGGTTGAGTTTTTGCATAACCACTTCTGGAGACAGTTAGTACTCTTGTTTCTTCTGGAATTAGATCCTCATTTGTAATGCCTCTTCTTGTGTCATTTATTAAAGTTTTTCTTTCATCTCCAAAAGTTTCCTTAATGTCCTCAAGTTCATCAATCAAAACATCTGTTAAAGTTTGCTTATCATCAAGAATTTTTTGTAGTCCAAGAATCTTTTCAACAATCTCTAAAAATTCTTTGTTTAAATTATCTTGCTCTAAGCCAGTTAACCTACCTAGTCTTAATTCAAGAATTGCTTTTGCTTGACTTTCAGATAGTTTATATTTTTTACCTTTGAGTCCTAGGTCTTTGCTTAATCCTTTTGGCTTACATGCATCACTGCCAACTTTTTTTAGCACTGCCTCCAAGGGACCAGATTTCCATATTTTTTTACATAATTCATTTGCAGCTATTTTTGGATCTTTTGATTTTTTGATAATTGCAATTATTTGATCAATATTTGCAATCGCAACCATTAGGCCCTCAACAACATGCCCCCTATCCTTAGCTCTCCTTAAGTCATATTTTGTTCTTTTCGTGATGATATCTTTTCTGTGTTTAACAAATGCTTGTAACATTTCTTTGAGATTTACTTCTTTGGGTTGCCCTTCAGATAGAACAGTGAAATTTATGCCAAATGATTGTTCAAGTTGAGTTTGCGCAAAAAGATTATTCTCTAAAACGTCTACTGAATCACCTTTTCTAACCTCGATTACAACTCTTAAACCATCTTTGTCTGATTCATCCCTTATTTCAGTTATGCCTTCTATTTTTTTCTCTTTTACTAGTTCAGCAATTTTCTCAAGCATTTTTGCTTTATTAACCATAAAAGGTATTTCATTGATAATTAAACTTTGTTTTCCAGATTTGTCTTCTTCAACTGATGTGTTTGATCTTGTGTGAATTATTCCTCTTCCAGTTTTATATGCCTCATAAATACCAGCCTTGCCATCAATAGTTCCCCCTGTTGGAAAATCTGGACCTGATATATCTTTAATTAAATCATCAATAGATATTTTCGGATTCTTAATTAAATTGATACACCCATTCAAAACTTCACTAAGATTATGTGGAGGAATATTTGTAGCCATTCCCACAGCAATTCCTGAAGAGCCATTTACTAGTAAATTTGGTATTTTAGTGGGTAATACATCTGGTATATCTTCACTACCATCATAATTTGGTGAGAATGAGACTGTTTCTTTCTCGATATCACCCAGCATTTGATCAGTTATTTTGGACATCCTTACTTCTGTATATCTCATTGCAGCAGGTGGATCTCCATCAATTGAACCAAAGTTACCTTGACCCTCAACAATTGGATATCTCATTGAGAAATCTTGTGCCATTCTTACCATGGCATCATAAACAGCAGAATCACCATGAGGATGATATTTACCAATAACGTCACCAACAACTCTTGCAGATTTTTTATATGGCCTATTATAGAAATTCTTTAAATCGTACATTGCAAATAAAATGCGTCTATGAACTGGTTTTAAACCATCACGAATATCTGGAAGTGCTCTTCCATGGATAACACTAAGTGCATAACTTAAATATGATTGTTTAAGTTCATCTTCAATGTTTACAGATATAATTTCCTTAGCGAAATCACTCATTTTTTCTTAAAAAGCCCCTATTTTACACATGAATAAAATTACCAGTTTAAGGTAATATTTTAACATATTTATAGCTTGTTTTTACTCTTTGAATTCAGTAACTAGGCCGCCTATAGACTCTTTTGCATCACCAAACAACATTCTGGTATTTTCTCTGAAAAACAATGGATTTTGAACACCAGCGAAACCTGATGACATTGATCTTTTGAGAACAAAAACTGTCCTAGCATTATGTGCCTCAATTATAGGCATTCCATATATTGGACTTCCTGGTTCTTCTGTTGCAGATGGATTTACAACATCATTAGCGCCAATGACAATTGCAACATCTATTGAATCCATTGATGGATTTATGTCATCAGGTTCAACTAAAACATCATACGGAACATTTGCTTCAGCTAGCAAAACATTCATATGGCCTGGCATTCTGCCCGCCACTGGATGAATTCCGTATCTTACTTCTGTTCCATTTTCTTCAAGGAGTTCTCCAAGCTCTCGTACAACATGTTGTGCTTGAGCAACTGCCATGCCATATCCAGGAATCACAATGACTGAACTAGCATTCTCAAGTATTAAATAAGCATCTGAAACATTAATAGGTTTTACCTCTCCGGTCTCCTCAGATTTTGAACCAGAAGACGTCGAAGCATAGCCAACAAATAAAATATTACCAATCGACCTATTCATTGCTTTAGCCATTATGATTGTGAGAATTAATCCACTTGCTCCGACTAATGAACCAGCAACAATTAAAACATTATTTAACAACATAAGTCCTGCAAAAGCTGCTGCAATTCCAGAGAAGGAATTTAATAAAGAAATTACAACCGGCATATCTCCTCCACCAATGGGAATAACAAATCCTATGCCTCCAAGCAAAGTAAGAATTAAGAGAATAGTGAAGAAATCAAAACTTGGAATAAATATCTTTGCAACAACAATTGAATAAAATAAATAAATTATTGATATATAAAACAAAGTTGTAAACAGCTTGGTGATTATTGAAGATTTTTCAACTTTTAGTCTCTCAGATAACTTTCCATAAGCAATAATACTTCCAGAAAATGTAACGCCACCAATATATGTAGTAATCATTATTAATACATATTGAAATGTGTTTGTCGGGATTGAGTTAAACTCAGACCATGCAATAAAGAAAGTCGCCAAACCTCCAAATCCATTAAATAGTGCGACCATTTCAGGAATAGAAGTCATTTTTACTTTAAGGGCAATTAAAGAGCCTATTGTTGCTCCAATTGCGATACCAATTAATATAATTAAAGGGTTTATAACATTTATGAACGTTACAGATACTGCAATAAACATTGCCAATGCTGATAAAAAATTTCCTTTAACAGCAGTATCTTCTTTTCCAAGCATCTTAATTCCAGAAATAAATAATATTGATGAAAATATATAAATAATATTTTGAATAGACTCTATGTTGTCAAATATATTCATAATTACTTCTTTTTAAACATCTTTAGCATTCTGTTTGTTACCAAATATCCACCAAAAACGTTTATAGATGCAAAAGTAACTGCCAGAAAAGATAATATTTGTTGAAGATTAGTATCAGACCCAAGAATTAAGGCACCAACCAAAGCAATTCCTGAAATAGCATTTGCACCTGACATTAAAGGTGTATGCAAAGTGCTTGGAACTTTAGAAATTAACTCAAGACCTAGATAGATTGAAAGTATTAGAACAAACCCTAAAAGAACATATATTTCCATTATTGTTTAAACCTCTCATTCATAATTTCGCCATTGTGAACTAAAACACTGCTGTTCAAAATCTCATCACTAAAATCAAAATTTATAGTTTTATTTTCTTTATCTAAAAACTCTGTGATCCAATTATTAAAATTATTTGAAAGTGCGAGTGACGCATGACTCGAAACTTTAGAAGCAAGATTTGATATTCCAATAATCTTGACACCATTTCTTAAAATCACTCTGTCAATTTCAGAACCTTCAACATTACCACCTGATTCTACTGCCATGTCAAAAACAACACTTCCGGGCATCATTTTGTCGATTGTTTTATTATCTATTAATAACGGTGCAGGTCTGCCAAATAGCTGTGCAGTTGTTATGACAATATCAGATCTTTCACAAACTTTTGATTGAAGCTCTTTTTGTTTATTAATTTGTTCTTCCGTTAATTCTTGTGCGTAACCTTGATCAGTTTCTCCAGTCTCTCCAAGGTCTATCTTGACAAACTTTGCACCAAGTGAGTTAACCTGTTCTTCCACAACATCTCTTGTATCAAATGCCTCAACCCTAGCACCAAGTCTTTTAGCTGTTGCTATTGCTTGAAGTCCAGCAACTCCAACTCCTATTACAAAAACTTTTGCAGGTTTTAAAGTTCCGGCAGCAGTCATCATCATTGGAAGTGCAGTTGATAAATGTTTTGCTGACTCAATAACAGCAACGTATCCAGCTAAATTTGCCTGTGAGCTTAAAACATCCATTTTTTGGGCTCTTGTAATTCTTGGTATAAATTCCATACTAACTAAATTAATTTTTAATCTTGAGCATGCATTTATTAGATCCTGATTGTTAAAAGGATCTATTGTTCCAAGTAATGTAGAATTTGGATTTAGTAATGTAAGTTCGTCATCTGTTAAAGGTTGAGTAGTGATGACAAGGTCAGCTTTTTTAAGACAGTCCTCGCGTGAATATTTTTGTAATCCAAGTTTGTTAAAAACTTTATCGCTAACATTGATGCCATCTCCGATCCCCTCTTGAAAAATTACGTCAACACCAAGATCAATTAATGTGTTAATAGTATCAATATGAATTGGTGACCTAGTGTCAGTTTCAATAGTAGATTTTAATGCAGAAATAATCACGACTTATAGTAAAAAAAAATTTGTGAGATTTATCTTAACAGTTCTAATATCTCAATTAAATCAAATATCAAGTTTTTATACATTTGATAAACTCATAATAATGAAAGTTTGCTTATCATTAATATTTTATATCTATTCTTTAATGAATTTTAAAGAGTTAAAATACTAATATGTCAAACATAGATGAACAAGAAATAAAAAAATTTTCTGAAATTGCTGATGATTGGTGGAATAAGGATGGTGATTTTAAGCCACTCCACGTAATAAACCCCCTTAGAGCTAATTACATCAAAGAAAAGACAGAGCTAAATAATAAAACAGTTTTGGATGTAGGTTGTGGCGGAGGACTATTGTCAGAAGCTTTGTATGATTTTGGTGCAGATGTTACTGGAATTGACGCAGCTGGTCCTGGCATTGAAGTAGCAAAGATTCATGCAAAAAAAAATAATAAAAACATAAAATATTTTGAAAAAACAGCAGAAGAGTTGAATATTGATAAAAGTGGGTACTTCGACATAGTAACTTGTTTAGAAGTGTTAGAGCATGTACCCGATCCAGGTTCACTTGTGAAAACATGTATTGAACTATTAAAACCAGGCGGAGCATTGTTTCTATCCACCATAAATAAGAATCCTAGATCATGGGTTACTGCGATAGTTGGTGCAGAATATATATTTAAACTTTTACCTAAGGGAACGCATGAATTTAATAAATTTATAAAGCCTTCTTCATTAGCTAAATATGTAAGAGATGCAAATGCTGAGCTAATTGAAACAAAAGGCATGTTTTATAATCCAATCACACATAATGCTAATCTTAATAATGATCTTGGTGTGAATTATTTAATGTATGCAAAAAAGCCATAAGACAAAACTTATCTTATTTGATTTAGATGGCACTTT
Organism: uncultured SAR86 cluster bacterium; assembly: GCA_902525635.1. Lineage (GTDB taxonomy): Bacteria > Pseudomonadota > Gammaproteobacteria > Magnimaribacterales > D2472 > SAR86A. The sequence goes on along the minus strand of CABZHV010000009.1, from coordinate 19,976 downwards.
AATTGATACAGCGCCTGATTTCCATAACACATTAAATAATATGCTCAGAAAATATCAGATAGATCAAGTTACTATTGATGAGGTTCGTCCACATATTTCTGAGGGCACATCAAAATTAATTCAAAAATTCTTTAATGCCGACAAAAAAGATCCACGATTTAATTTATTAAAATCAGAGTTCTTAACTGAATATAGTTTAAATATGACAAACGATTCAAAGCTTTTTGATGGAATGGCTTCTTTAATTAATTTTTTAAATGAAAATAAAATTACATTTGGAGTTGTCACCAATAAATTTTATAGACTTGCTAATCCTATAATTGATTCATTCTCAGAATTAAATAATATTAAGGTACTTATATGTCCTGATCACTTAAGAGTATCTAAGCCTGATCCTGAAGGTATTTTAATGGCATGTAAAAAACTTAATATTAATCCAACTAATACTATTTATTTGGGAGATCATATTAATGATTTAACAGCTGGAATTAAAGCAGGAACAAAAATTTTGGGATGCTTATACGGCTACTCACTCGATGAAAAGACGCTTAAAAAATTTAATTACCCATTCGTAAAAAAAGTTTCAGAAATATATTCTCATATAAATTTATAATAACTATAAATGGTCAAAAATTATTTAAATAAGAAAAATATACTAATTACAGGAGTTACGAGTGGCATTGGTAAGATACTTACAGAATGTCTTAGCAGTTATGGTGCAAATATTATAATGCTCTCAAAAAATGAAGCTGTGCTAGATGCTATGTATGATGAGATGATTAAAAAAGATAAAACTGATCCGCTAATTTTAAAATGTGACTTAGAAAAGTTAAATGAAGAAAATGCTTCTAAAATGAGCAAGATTGTTAAAGAAAATTATGCAAACTTAGATGCAGTAATATTTAACGCTGCTATCCTTGGGAAAATGTCTGATATTGAAAGCTATGATCAAACAACTTGGGAAAAAATTCTTAAAGTAAATCTAACAAGTGCATTTCTTATGGCAAAAAATTTGTTGCCGTTACTTAAAGAAAGCATAAATCCAAGAATTATCTTCACTTCATCAAGTGTAGCCAAAAAAGCAAAAGCTTTCTGGGGTGCTTATTCGGTATCTAAAGCGGGTTTGAATGCATTATCTGAAATAATATCTGATGAAGTAGAGTCAGTATCAAACATAAAAGTGTTTAATTTTAATCCTAAAGCAACTAGATCAAAATTAAGATCTCTCGCATACCCAGCTGAAAATCATAAAATTATTAAACAACCTGTGGATTTAATTGATTACTATTTATGGATGCTTTCTGATGAAAGCTCTTCATCAAACAAAATCTATATAGAATATGGAGACGATTTAACTTCTAAATAATGACATTTTCATCTTCAAGAACTCTCCATAAGAATAAACACATATAACTTCTATAAGGACTAAAATTTTTATAAAAAGATTCGCTATATTTTTTGATATTAAACATTTTTAGATGTGCGTTCTTCAAACCTAAGTCTAGTATAGAAAAAACATCTGGGTCTCCAATGAAGAAGATTCTCGACATTTCAATAGACCATGGTCCGATACCTTTAATCTTAATTAAAAATTCGTAATACTCATGTTGTGACATTTTTTTTAATTCTGTTTTTGAAATTTTTATAAGCTCTTTGTTAAAGATGATTCCATTTAAGTATCCAATCTTTTGTCTCGATAGGCCAGCAGTCTTAAACTTTTCATTTAGTTTTGTATTTTCTTTTTTATAATTATTTTTTTTTAATATCATATCTGTTCTTTTCCATATTGCTGCAGCAGATTGAACAGAAAGTTGCTGACCAACAATAATTTTTGAGAGATGAGTAACAAAGTCCAAATTTGAAACTGTAATTTTTAATGGTCCAACTCTTTTTATATGATCCGCAAGATTAGTAAAACCTTTTTCAACTGATCTGTCATATAAAAATTTATGTGCTCTTTTATACTCCATAGTTTTTTATTGAATCTATCTCTTTATTTGATAATTCTATATATTTACCTTTTGCTAATTTTGAAGGCAAAAATATGGGTCCAAACCTTGTTCTTTTTAATCTGCTTATCTCGAGTCCTACTGAATTAAAAATTTTCCTTACCTCTTTATTTTTTCCAGACATTAAACATACAGAAAACCATTGATTCGATGATTGCTTCTCACCTTCAACAATATCTGTAAATTTATATTTAACTCCATCTATTTGTATTCCTGTTAACATTTTTTGTTTTTTTTCTTTTGTAAAATCTCCCCTTGCTCTAACAAGATACTCTCTATCGATCATAGATGATGGATGCATGCAATAATTTGCAAAATTTCCGTCGTTTGTAAAAAGCATTAATCCGGATGAATTTATGTCTAGCCTTCCAACTGATATCCATCTTATTTTGGTATTATCTTTTGGTAAAAAATCAAAAACTATAGGTATATCTTTTTCTTTTTTATTTGAAGATAAAACTCCCTCCGGTTTATTGAGTATTAATAATTTTGTATCTGACTCAGTATGAGAAATAACATTTCCGTCAAATTCAATCACATCATTTTTTTCAATAGAAGTTCCAATAATTGCTTGTTTCCCATTTACTTTAACTTTTTTTGATTTTATTAATTCTTCACAAAATCTTCTTGATCCTAACCCAGATTGAGCTAGAAATTTTTGAAGTCTTATAGCCATCTAATAATTAAACAGCTTTTGATAATAGATCTTCCTCTTCAGTTTCCTTTAATGTTGGTAATTCAGGTAACTCAGAAATATTTTTAAGATTTAAATCATTTAAAAATTCTTTGGTTGTAACATACAGGGCAGGTCTTCCAGGAACATCTTTGTAGCCAGACACTTTAATCCAATTCCTTTCTAATAATGATCTTATTATTCTAGTACTTACGGTTATGCCTCTTATATCTTCGATGTCACCTCTTGTAACAGGTTGTTTATAAGCAATTATTGAAATAGTCTCCATTAAAGCTTTTGAAGTCCTTGGAGCTTTTTCATTCCACATTAGGCTTAAACTTTTACTATGAACTTCCTTTATTTGAAGTCTAAAACCAGAAGCAACCTCTTTGATCTCTAAAGATGTGCCCTCATATCTAACCTCTAACTCATTGATAGATTTTTTAATTTCACTTAATTCAATTATTAGCCCTGAATTTCCAATTATATTTTTTATTTCTGATAATCTCATGGGTCGGCCGGAACCAAATAGAAGTGCCTCAACAGAATTAATTACAATATCATTCAATTTAAATACTCCTAATTGATTTTATAAAAAGTTCTTCGCTATTATTTTGAATTAATTCAACACACCCATCTTTTGCTAGCTCCAATGAAGCAAGTAGCGTTACAACAACTCCTTTCTTACCTTCTGGCTTCCTTAAGGTCTGAGAAAAGCTCATGAGTGTTGTTTTTTTTAATAAATTTATAAGTATTTGTATTCTTTCTTTTGTTGATAGTTCTTCGTAATCAATTAGATGACTGATTTTATAGTTGGGTCTATTTACAACTTCGTTGATTGAGGAAAATATATCCTCCACTGTTACAGTACATTCTTCTATTAAACAATCGTCCAATTTTGGAAGTTTTGCAGAAACTAAAAAGAAGTCTCTATCGATTCTTGGCAAAACTGCAATTTTTTCTGAGACAAATTTATATTTTTTGTATTCCTGAAGTCTTTTTATTAAAGCTATCCGTGGATCATCCTCTTCATCCTCAAAAGATTCTTTTGGCAACATTAATTTTGATTTAATCTCTGCGAGAGTTGCAGCCATAACTAAATAATCAGCTGCTAATTCAAATTTAAGAGAATCCATCAACTCTATATACTCCAAATATTGATCGGTAATTTTTGAAACATCCAAATCAAGAATATCTATGTCTTCTTTTTTGATTAAGTATAGGAGAAGATCCAGTGGTCCTGAAAATGATTCTAAAATTACTTCAAGTGCATTGGGTGGGATAAAAAGATCTTCGGGTAATTTTTCTATGTGATTTCCAATCACCAAAGGAATTTGAAGTTGTGCAAGACTATTATTTTGCATATATAAACACTACATAGCGTAAGTTTCAGGTATTTTAATACAATATATGGTGTATTTCCTTAAAAACTTGATATTTATTACAAATTTATTAAAAAAATAAGATTATAAAAATGGTTTTCAAAGGTGCATATTAATTTAATAATATGGCTCCATTTCTTTATTTGAAGTTATAAAATATAAAAATATGAATTATTCAACAGATAACACAAGAATTATAGATAGAAAAAAAGTTCCTGCGCCTTATGAACTGGTAAATAAATACCCAATTAATGATGAAATTTCTAAACTTGTTTATGGAACTAGAAATGAAATAAGTCAAATCTTGCATAACAAAGATGACCGGTTATTTGTAATCGTTGGTCCATGTTCAATTCATGATCCCAAAAGTGCTATTGAATATGCAGAGATGCTCTCAAATGAAAATAAAAAATATAATGAGAACCTCTTAGTGATTATGAGAGTTTATTTTGAGAAACCAAGAACAACTGTAGGTTGGAAAGGTTTAATTAATGATCCGGACATAAATGAAACATACAACATTGCAAAAGGTGTTGAAATGGCAAGAAAATTATTAATAGATATTGCGGATCTTGGACTGCCAGCTGGAACTGAGTTTCTTGATCCTATTTCTCCGCAGTATGTCACTGACATAATTTCATGGGGCGCAATTGGTGCAAGAACTGCTGAGAGTCAAATTCACAGAGAACTTGCATCTGGGCTTTCGTGTCCTATTGGTATAAAAAATGCCACTAATGGTGGTCTAAAAGCCGCTATTGATGGAATTCAAGCTGCAAATCACTCTCATGTTTTCCTTGGTGCAACAAAAGAGGCTGATATAGCAATGCTTAAGACAGCTGGAAATAACGATACTCATATAATCCTTAGAGGTGGTAAAGTACCAAATTTTGACAAGGAATCAGTTGAACAAACGCTGACTGCCCTAAAAGAAGCCGAAGTAAATGAATCTATAATGATTGATGCTAGTCATGGAAATAGTCAAAAAAAGTTTAAACAACAAATTCCAGTAATTGAATCAATTTGTCAACAGATTACTGAGGGAAATAATAATATTAAAGGTGTAATGATTGAAAGTCATCTAAACGAAGGAAATCAGAAAATAACTGAAAAATTAAATTATGGCCAAAGTATTACTGATGCATGTATGGGTTGGGAGGACACAGTAATGTGTCTGCAAAAGTTAAATGACACAATAAAATTAAAAAGAGGAAAATAATATAATTGAAAATTGAGAATAATTTATCCTTTTCTTCTGACGTCGCAGAGACACTTGGACTAGAATGCGCAGTCATATTAAGTCAATATAATAGTGGAAAGCTTGATGACATCTCATCATTGCATGGTCTATTGGAATCTATAAAAAAAAATTTAAGTTTTTTAAATAAGGAAACAATTGAAAATTCTGTACATACCTTAATCAATTTTGGACTAATAAAATTTGAAAAAAATATAAAAAAAGAAATTTATGAACTAAGAAAGCCAAGCGTAAGCCAAGAATCATCTAAGTTAATTAATGAATGGAGTCCTTCTTCAGAAGCAATTGAAATTCTAGAAATGACTAATATAAATCAAGAATTTTTAAAACTTAAGCTCAAAGAATTTAAAATATATTGGATTGAGAGAGGTCAAAAAAGGAATAATTGGAACTCAACATTTATTGAATTTATTAGACGAGAATGGGCTAAAGAAAGCAATTCAAAAAAAGTTATGCCTCACATAATTGATGAAAACTGGTATCCTGACGAAGATGTGTTTGATATTCTTAACTTATCAGAAATAAACAAAGATTCTGCGTTAAAATATCTAAAAGAGTTCATCTTATACTGGAAAGATAAAGGCTCTGCGTTCACAACATGGAATTCAAAATTTATTGACCATGTTAAAAGGCGTCACATTGTGATTGGCGAAAAAGGAGATAATGAAGAAATTAAAAAATATTCTGAACCAGGAAAATATTCACAGGACTTCAAAACAAGAAAAAATGACACCACTTGGGCAAAAGAAATCAACCTCGACTAAAGAAGAATTTATAAGCTCGATTGAATCTTTGTTCTTGAAGCTTGAGCTTGCCTATCACTATCAATTTTATAAAGTATTCGGTACTGACGATAAACTTAAAGAGGGAAAAAAGCTTTGGGCTATATCTTTAAGAAATGAAGTTCCAGAAGTGCTTCTTGAAGCTGCGGAAAATGTAATAAGATCTCAATCATATTTACCTACTCTCACAGATATTATGAAAGCATGTTCAGATATTAATAAAATGGATGGTTTTCCAACAGTTGAAGAAGCTTATATCGAAGCAAGAAAATCATATCAACCAAGAGCTGAAATTAATTGGTCTCATCCGATTGTTTATTTTGCAGGCAAAAAAGTTGGCTGGAACAACTTGAATGAAAAAGACTCCAGTCAGAATTTTAATGCATTTAAAAAAATATTTAATGCTTTAAAGAATGAAGCTTTTAATGGAAAAAAATTTGAAATTAAAGATAATACTAATCTCAGAACTCGAAAACCTTTTAACAAAAGTTTATTTGAGGAGTTGAGAAAGAAACATAAAGTTTAAAACATCAAATATTATCATTATTGATTCAAGTTATATCTTAATAGTATGAAATTAACCAAAAATATAAGAATATCTCTAATTATACTTATACCAATTACTTTATGGATGATTTCAGGTTTTTTTAAAAATGAAAATATTAATGTTAAAAAAGAAACCTCGGATTTATTTAGTGTTCAGACTAATTTAAGTAAAGCAACTGAATATCAACCATTAATTAAGCTCAAGGCAACTTCATACTCTGAGACAAAAGTAGATGTTAAGGCGAAAACATCAGGAGAAGTTGTAAAAATTGGTGCTATTCAAGGAAAATTTATAGAAAAAGATGAAGTATTGTGCAGTTTAGGAGTTGTTGAGCTAAATAGAACAGAAGTCAAAGCTCCTTTCTCAGGTTTTATTGAAAAAATAACTAAACCAGGAAATTTTCTTGAAAGAGGACAAGTATGTGCCACAATAATAAAGCTTGATCCCATTACTTTTTTTGCTGGTGTTCCTGAATATGATATTAATAAAGTTCGTATCGATCAGAAAGTTAATCTTGAATTAGTAACTGGACAAAGAATATCAGGTAATTTAACTTTCGTTTCTAAAAGTGCATCTCCAAACACAAGAACATTTAGAGTTGGCTCAATGATTAAAAATCCTGATGGTTTTATAAAAGATGGTTTGACTGCCAATATGTCGATTGAAATAGATAAAGTAAAAGCTCATAAAATATCTCCATCGATATTACTCTTAAATGATGAAGGAAAATTAGGAATACGAATAATTGAAAAAGATAATCTAGCAAAATTTGTTGAAATTATTATTTTAGAAGATTCTGAAGAAGGTTTATGGGTAACAGGTATTCCAGAACAAGTTGAGATAATTATACAAGGTCAAGGGTTTGTAGAAGATGGTCAAGAAGTTATTACAAATCGTATATGATTAAAATAATTGACTTTGCACTAAAAAAAGCAAAAACAACCTTGCTGATTGCTTTTATGGTAATAATAGCTGGAACTTATGCGAGACAGGAGATCCCAATTGCAGCCTCTCCAAACGTTCAGTTACCTTTTATAACAGTATCTGTATTCCTTGACGGAGCATCACCAAGTGATACTTCAAGATTAATAGCAAGGCCACTTGAAAATAGATTAAAAACTATAACTGGGGTTAAAAGTATCAGATCAACCAGTTCTTTAAGCTACGCAAGAGTATTTCTTGAATTTGAGGTTGGTTTTGAAATGGATAAGGCTTTGGTAGATGTAAAGCAAGGTGTTGAAGAAATCAAATATCAACTGCCCCTTGAAGCAGAAGATCCCCAAATACAAGAATATACTGAATCAAGCTTTCCTGTAATGAATATAAGTATTGTAGGGGGCAGTTCAGTAAGACAAAAAGTTTTCTATGCCAGAGAGCTTAAAGATTTAATTGAGCCAATAGAGCAAATACTCGAGGTAAGGACTTCAGGTGCACCTGAGGAGGTTCTTGAAGGAGTTATTGATAAAGCAAAAATGGAATCTTATGGTGTAACTCTCTCAGATATTTACTACTCAGTTTCTAATAATAATTTAATTATTCCTGGTGGAAAGCAAGATACAGGTAGAGGAAGTTTTAACATAGAAGTACCAAGTATTATTGAATCAGCTAAGGATGTGTATGAAATTCCTGTAAAAGTCACAAATGACGCAATTGTTACTCTTGGTGATATTGCTGTTATTAAAAGAACCTTTAAAGATTTTACATCCTACGCAAGAGTTAATGGGCAAGATGCAGTGACACTTGAGATTTCGCTACGTGAAAGTGCTAATGCAATTGATGCATCTAATGCTATAAGAGAGGTATTATCAGATTTTGAAAATACTCTTCCAAAAAATTTAGATATTCAGATCACCAATGACGATACGATTTATGCAAGTCTAATGGTTAAAGAATTAAATGGAAATATTATAGCAGCAGTGGTATTGATAATGGTGCTTGTTATAGCGAGTATGGGTACAAGAGTATCTATGTTAGTTGGGCTTTCAATACCCTTCTGTTTTTTAATGACTTATTTAATTTTATATAGTCTAAACATGGAAGTTAATTTCCTTGTGATGATGGGGCTTCTCCTAGGAATGGGTATGCTGATAGATGGCTCGATAGTTATTACGGAGTATGCTGATAAAAAAATTGCAGAAGGTCTGTCTCGTGTTGAGGGTTATACACTTGCATCAAAAAGAATGTTTTATCCAATAATTGCATCAACAGGCACAACGCTTGCTGCATTCATTCCGATGATGTTTTGGCCAGGCTTTACCGGCCAATTTATGAAATACCTTCCAATAACTATTTTTTTTGTACTTTCAGCTTCATTATTCTACTCTTTAATAGTTATACCTGTTTTGGGAGCCTATTTTGGACAAAAAGATTCTGCACTAAATGGCGAAGATAGCCATACGTCAGTATTTGTAAAACTTACAGATTGGTATGGAAAATATATTAAGAAATTTGTAAAGAATCCTGTTGAAACTGTTGCTGCTGTTGTCTCGCTTCTATTAGTAATAATCTTGAGTTACTCAATTTCAGGAATGGGGACAATCTATTTTGCAATAGTGGATCCAATACAAGCTAATGTAACTGTAAAAGCAAGAGGAAATTTTTCAGCGCTTGAAACAAAAGAGATAATTGAAGAGGTTGAGTCAAGATTTTTAGAAGTTCAAGGTATAAAAAATGTATATCTTAGGTCTGGAACAAATTGGTGGGAATCCGGTGCAGATAGGATTGGTGGTGGATTTGTTGAAACACTAGAACCATCTCAAACAAAAATAAGTGGATTCGAAATTATGGACCTTCTTAAGGAATCTACAAGAGATATGCCAGGTATTAATGTTGAGATAGAGGCTGATGAAGGTGGTCCATCATTTGATTCTCCTATTGAGCTTGATATTTATGGAGATACAGAAGAACAAGTTAACGATGCGGTCACTATCATTGAAAATTATATGCGTAATAACATGAGTGGCTTAAATAATATTTTCTCATCAAAAGCATATCCATCTGTTGAATGGAGCGTAGAGGTTGATAAGCAAAAAGCTGCGCAGTTAGGAGTAAGTGTTTCAGATGTTGGTGCTTTGGTACAAATGCTTACATCTGGATTTAAAGTTGGAGAATATCGACCAGATGATGCCAAAGACGAAGTTGAAATAAGAGCAAGATTTCCTGATTCAGATAGAACAATAACAGGCATTAGAGATTTAAATGTGGTTACTCGGCAAGGAACTGTTCCAGTGAGCTCCTTCATTCAAGTTGTACCAAAAGAAAATCGTCAAACTGTTAATCGTAAAAATGGTAAATATTTCCAAGAAATTGGTGCAGGAACAGAAGACGAATCAAAGGTTTCACAAAAAATTAATGAACTTGATAAGTGGTTAAAATCAACTGATTTTGATCCTGCAATTACTTATCAGTTTAGTGGCATGGCCGAAGAAACTGAAGATGTTAATAGATTTATTGTTGTCGCAGGAGTAATGGCAGTATTTATGATGTTGCTTATGTTAATAACTCAATTTAACAGTTTTTATCAATCTTTTATTATTTTATCTGCAGTTACTATTTCATTTGTTGGAGTCCTACTAGGACTTTTAATAACAGGTAAGTCCTTCAGTACTACTATGACTGGTATTTCAATAGTTACTCTTGCTGGAATTGTTGTTAATAACAATATTGTATTGATTGACACTTTTAACAAATTGAGAGAAGAATCACCTCAAATTGAATATTCTATTCATATTATTAATGCATGTAAGCAAAGATTAAGACCAATTATTCTAACCTCTCTTACAACTATTTTTGGGTTGCTCCCATTAGCAATGGGAATAAGCATAGATATAATTTCAAGAGATATTGTCATTGGTAGTAGAGTTGTGGATTGGTGGTCAAACCTTGCAGTTTCTATTGTTTGGGGACTTGGTTTTAGCACCTTTATGACATTGATTTTAACTCCAGCAATTCTCTCACTGCCTTATGCGTTAAGAAATGAATACAATAAATACTTCAAAACGGTTGTTAATGACATACAATAAATAATGGCTAAAGAAGAGAAAAAAATAGATTTTGAATCATCACTAAAGGAACTTGAATCTATAGTGGAGAAATTAGAGGATGAAAATATAAATTTAGAGGATTCGGTCAAATCATTTGAAAAAGGAATTAATCTGGTAAAAGAATGTCAAAAACAACTTCAAAGTGCAGAATTAAAAATTAAAAAACTTCTTGATGATGGTTCTGCATCCAATATTAATAATTCATAACTGTTGTGTTAGAAGCATTTCTATCTCATACAAGAGATCAGGTTTCTAAGAAAGTAAAAAAAATAATTGGTAACTCAAATCTTATTGAGAAGGCTATGTCCTATTCTGTGTTAGGAGAAAGCAAAATGATAAGAGCTGGTTTAATAGTTGCTTCTGGAAAAATAAATAAAAATATTTCTAAATCTAGTTTAATTACATTTGCTTCAGCTGTAGAGTTGATTCATACATATTCTCTTATTCATGACGACTTACCAGCAATGGATGATGATGACTTAAGAAGAGGGAAGAAATCAAATCATATTAAATTTGGGGAAGCAAATGCAATACTTGCGGGTGATGCACTTCAAACTCTTGCTTATGAAATAATTTGTAACGATAGTAGCATTAAAGATAAAGATAAGATTGAAGCCATCAAAATGATCAGTAAGGCTTGTGGAAAAAACGGTATGGTATACGGACAACATCTTGATATAAATGCAGAAACAAAAGAAATTGACAAACATTCTATTGAAAATATACACCAATTAAAAACAGGTAAACTCATACAGTGCTCTGTTATGCTTGGTCAAATTTCAAATGAAAATAATAATGAAATTAATTCTTTCAAATCTTTCGGTAAAAAAATCGGCTTAGCTTTCCAAATAACTGATGATATTTTAGAAGCAATCTCAAGTGAAGAAATTCTTGGAAAGGATATTCAATCAGATCTCAAAAATTGTAAATCTACATATGTAAGTGTTCTTGGCATTGATGAATCTAAAAAAGAGTCAAAAAAACTTATGGAATCTGCAATTAGTGATTTACGAAATATTGAATCAAAAGATAAAGATTTGCTGATAGAATTAGCAAAATATATTTCGTTAAGAGAAAATTAATTGAAGATCTTCAAAGAAATACCTGTTGAAAAACCTTTAACACCTCTACTAGATCAGGTTAATTATCCTAATGATTTAAGATCTTTCTCTATTAATGAACTTAAAACTCTTGCAGATGAACTGAGAGAATTTTTGTTGTATTCCGTTGGCCAAAGTGGTGGGCATCTAGGCGGTGGACTCGGAGTTATTGAGCTAACGATAATATTGCATTATATCTATAATACGCCTTACGATAATCTTATTTGGGATGTTGGACATCAAGCATATCCTCATAAAATTCTTTCTGGCAGAAAAGATAAAATTCAAACTATCAGGAAAAAAGATGGGCTTGCGCCCTTCCCCTCTAGATCTGAAAGTGAATATGATGTATTTGGTGTTGGTCACTCAAGCACATCGTTAAGTGCCCTTGTTGGAATGGCGATTGGATCTAAAGAATCTAATCCAGATAAAAAACATGTTGCTGTTATTGGTGATGGAGCAATGACAGCTGGAATGGCTTTTGAAGCGTTGGGTCATATCGGTCATCTAAAACCTAATGTCTTAATTGTTTTGAATGACAATGATATGTCAATATCTGAAAATGTAGGTGGCTTATCTAATTACTTTTCAAGAATATGGGCTTCAAAAACCTATAAGGGAATAAAAAAAAGCGGTGCTAGCTTTCTAAAACCTTTGCCTCAAGCTTATCATCTTGCAAGAAAAGTAGAAACTCAAATGAAAGCAATGGTTGCACCTGGAACTATTTTTGAAGAGTTAGGATTAAATTATATAGGTCCAATTGATGGCCATAATTTAAAGCAATTGAATAATGTTATTTCAAACTTAAAAGATTTTGAAGGTCCTCAATTTTTACATGTAATTACAAAAAAAGGGGCAGGACTTGATTCGGCTGAAGCTGACCGAATAGGTTTTCATGCAATAGGTAAAATAAATTCAATAAAAGACAAAAAAATTAAACAAAAAAAATATCAGGATATTTTTGGTGAATGGATTATTGATATGGCTGGAAGTGATGAAAGTCTTGTCGGCATAACTCCTGCTATGAGAGAAGGTTCAGGTCTTGTGGAATTTAGTAAAAAATTTCCAGATAGATACTTTGATGTTGCAATAGCAGAACAACATTCTATTACATTTGCAGCAGGATTATCTGTAGAAAAGAAAAAACCAGTTGTTGCCATCTACTCAACGTTTTTACAAAGAGGATATGATCAGTTAATACATGATGTAGCTGTTCAAAATCTTGATGTTACGTTCGCCTTAGACAGATCTGGTCTTGTCGGTGAAGATGGTCCAACCCATTCTGGAAACTATGATATTGCTTATTTAAGATGCATTCCAAATATGTTGATCTGTACACCATCAGATGAAAATGAAACTAGGAAATTGCTAACAACTGCATACTTACACAAAGGGCCTGCTTCTGTAAGGTATCCAAGAGGTACTGGACCAAATAGTAATATTGTAAATGACCTCAAACCATACAAAATAGGAGAGGCAAATATTGTTAGAGATGAAAACTCAAAGGTTGTTATCTTAAACTTTGGAACTCTTTTAAAAGAGGCAACTGAAATATCGAAAGATTTAAAAGCTACCTTAGTTGATATGCGTTTTGTAAAACCTTTAGATGAAAAAATTCTAAAAAAACTTTTTAATAAAGCTGAAGTATTTATTTCAATTGAAGATGGTTCCGTCATGGGTGGAGCTGGAAGTGCAGTTCAAGAGTTTGCATCAAAAGAAAATCTAAATGTTAAATCTATTCTTTTTGGCATACCTGACAAGTTTATTGAACACGCGTCAAGAGAAGAAATGTTAATTGAAGCAGGGCTAGATATAGAAAGTATTAAATCTAAATTAAGAAAAGTGTTATCGATGTAGTAAAAATTATTGCATAAATTCCTGCTACTAAATCATCCAAAACAATACCAAAGCCATTCTTCAAATTTTTATCAATGTATGAGATTGGATATGGCTTAAAGATATCGAATATCCTAAAAAAAACAAGTGCTAAAAAAGCATATAAACTTCTTTCATATTGAGTTGATGCAATAAAAAGTACTGGAATCATTGCAAGCCATATGCCAACAAGTTCATCAATAACAATAGATTTATGATCTTTTTCAATTAGATCTTTTGATGCAGCTCCACAGATCGCAATAGCTAAAACTAAAGCAACAGCTGAAAGAATAATGATATACATACCAATATAATGAGATAAGATAATAAAAATAATCCACCCAAAAATACTTCCAGCTGTTCCAGGAGCTAATGGTGATAACCCTATACCCCCAAGAGTTGCCAAAAAATGGTAAGGATTTTTTAAATTTGGAAACTTTTGCATCTTAAATCATTGTAACAATTTTTCTTGCAATTGAAGGTGAGGTTGTCCATTTGCCTCCAAAGATAGTTAAAAGAGATTTATTTTCTTGAATGTAAAAATCTCTTGAAGATTTATGATAATTATCATTGGATTTAATTAGTGGTCTTACTCCAGAATATGAACTAATTATTTCAGAGACCGAAATAGGCTTTTTTAAAATCTGATTGAAGCTATCAATTAGATAGTCTATTTCAATTCTACTTATCTTTGCATCATCGGGATGTTTTACTTTTTCTTCAGTTGTACCTAACAACGTTGCTCCGTTGTATGGCAATGCAAAAATATATCGAGACTTACATATACTTGAAAACATAAAGCCGGAGGTAATTTTTCTATCAATTATCAAATGGCTACCTTTTATAAAATCTATATCTTTTTTACTTTCTATATTATTTTGTTCGAGAAGTATTTTTGACCATGGACCTACCGCTAATATTATTTTGTCGAATTTGTATCCATCAATAATTCCATTTCTATCAAAATTAGTAACTTCGGTATTTTCAAATAAATCTATATTTAGATCTCTTGCTGACTCAATTAATTCACTTCCTAGAGACATGTCATCCATACTTCCATCAAAAAAAGAAAGTATGGTGTTATATTCATTTTTTAATATAGATTCGTCATCTTTAAGCAGCTTTAGAATATTACTGCTACCTATATTTTTTGATCCAGCAAGTATTTCATATAACTTAATTCCAAGAAATGACTTCAAGAAGGCTATTGAATAGATACTTTTAAAAGGAATAGATATTTTTAGTTTTGATGTATGTTTAGGAAAATTTTCTAACCACCAAAATCTATCATTAAGCCCATTTTTTACTTCATTAAAATGGAGATTTTCAAGATACCTTAATCCACCATGAAGAAGTTTGGTTGTCTTAGAACTTGTTTGAGCTAACAATTTATTTTTTTCATATATTGTTACCTTAAAACCTTCTTTCGCAAGAAATATACCAACAATTAAGCCTGTAATACCTCCTCCAATAATGCCAATCTTCCTAGGCAAATGAATCCCATCCATTTTTTTTAAAATCGAATACTAAATTTTCTTTTATCAGTATGATTTCTTTTTTTGATGTAATTTTTCCAATAAGGTGATCTTGTATTATGAATTTATTGTCTATGTTCTTAGGAGAACAAGTGTAGCAAAGCTTATAGTCATCTCCATAAGATAAGTCATTAATATCATTTGTTATTGGTACTTTTTCAAAGATAATTTCTGCTCCAACACCAGATTTTTTACATATGCTTCCTAAGTCTTTTATTAGCCCATCTGATATATCAATGCAGCTTGAGGCATATTTTGAAATATATTTACTTTTTTTAAATTGAATTACAGGTTTAAAAAATTTTTTAACATATTCTGATTTCTCTTTTTTATTCCAATCAGATAACCCTTGTCGTCCCTCGCCTAATGGCCCAGTAATAAAAATTAGATCTCCAATTTCTGCAGTTGACCTCAAAATATTTTTTTCATAAGCATAGCCAAAAACGTTAACACATACACTCACTTCACCATTTGTAACATCACCACCTACTAACTGTATCTGATACTCATTTAATATTTTTTCTACTCCAGAGGTAAATTTCTTATACCAGTCCAAGTCAGAGCTATTTGATGTTAGTCCAATTGATATAAATGATGGGTAAGCTCCCATTGCTGCTAGATCACTCAAAGCAACCGCAATAGATCTATATGCTATGTCCTCTGGGCTGCTATCTTTGGGAAAATGAGTATTAATTTTTGAAATATCGACTGAATGAACTAAATCTTTATCTTGAGCTTTAATTACTGCTGCATCATCACCTGAGCCTACTACCAATAGTTTATCTGTCTTTTTATCAACTAGGTGTTGGAAGCAATCTAAAATTGATAATTCTGATATCAAGAAGGGTATCTTTCAAATAATCCACTAGCGCCCATGCCACCACCAATACACATGGTTACAACACCAAACTGTTTATCTAGATTTTGAAGTTGCCTGGCTAAATGTCCAACTTGCCTAGATCCAGTCATACCAAAAGGGTGACCAATTGATATTGAACCGCCATCAAGATTTAATTTATCCATAGGAATTCCAAGTTTATCCCTGCAATAAACTACTTGAACTGCAAAGGCTTCATTTAGCTCCCAAATATCAATATCTTCAATTCCCATATTATAATTTTTAAGAAGTTTTGGAACAGAATATACAGGTCCAATTCCCATTTCATCTGGCTCACAACCCATTGTTGTAAAACCTCTAAAATAAGCCAAAGGTTTCAAACCAAGCTCCAAAGCTTTATCTTCTGACATGACTAAAGTAACAGACGCACCATCTGACAATTGTGAAGAATTTCCAGCAGTTACAGAACCATTTTCAGGATCAAATACTGGTTTAAGTGATGAAAGTCCCTCAAGAGTTGTCTCAGGTCTATTGCATTCATCTTTATCAACTGTGTAATCGATTTCTTTTGATTCACCTGTTTCTTTATTTGTTAATAACATCTTTGTATTCATTGGTATTATTTCATCATCATACCCACCAGATTGTTGAGCGGCAGCTGTTCTCATTTGGCTTTCATATGCATATTCGTCTTGAGTTTCTCTAGATATTTCATATCTTTTTGCAACTACCTCTGCCGTCATTCCCATAGGAAAATATATACCCGGAGACTCCTCAGCCAATCTCTCGTTAACAAAATTATCCATATTCATATTCATCATTGAAATTGTTTCAGCTCCACCAGCAATAACCGTGTCATAGGAACCAGCCATTATTTGCCCAGCTGCCATTGAAATTGATTGAAGGCCTGATGAACAATATCTATTAATAGTTGTCCCACCTGTTGAAATTGGAAGCTTGGATAAGACTGCAGCATTTCTTCCAACGTTATGACCTTGAGCCCCCTCAGGATTTCCACAACCCATAATAATATCCTCAACTTCTTCAGGTGGTAAATTTGGGTTTCTATCAAGCATCGCATCGATAATATGTGCAAGCATTTCATCTGGTCTAGTCATATTAAAACCACCTCTATGTGATTTAGCTAGTCCAGTTCTTACGCTATCAACAATTACTACATTTTTCATAATTTCTCCAATAAAAGCCTAACTATTCTAGTCTATCTTCATCCTTACTTAAAGTTTTATACCACTCAGGTATCAAGTCAATTTCTAACTCTTTTGCCTTTTTCAAAACATAAGGTATTGATATAGGACTGAACGGCAAAACAACCAAGATACCTAATCCTAAGCTCTTAAATATTTCTTTTAATTGTGCATTAGCCTCGTGCATATCTTTTTCACTTGCATTTCCCTCTGCATAACTTATATATGTATCAAGCATTTTTTTATTCTCTTCTGTTTCATCTAGGAAAAGGTCTTTGAGTTTTAATAAATTTTGTTTTAATTTATGTGTATTCATAGCGTTGAAAATATTATGCTACATTTATTACTATGAATAAATCTGAAAGAGCTATTGAAATTATAAAAATCCTGGACAAAACTTATCCAGAAATACCAGTTCCCCTAGATCATGAAGATAATTTTACATTACTTATTGCTGTTCTTTTATCAGCACAATGTACTGACGAAAGAGTGAATCAAATAACTCCAAGTCTTTTTTCAGTTGCTTCAGATCCTTTATCAATGTCAAAGATTTCAGTAAATAAAATCTACAAAATTATCAAGCCTTGTGGATTAGGGCCCCAAAAGTCTAAAGCTATTTCTAAACTTTCAAAGATTTTAGTTAAAAAATTTAACTGTGAGGTTCCAAATAATTTTTCTGATCTTGAGAACTTACCAGGCGTTGGACATAAGACTGCTTCTGTTGTTATGAGTCAGGGTTTTGGAATTCCAGCCTTTGCTGTAGATACTCATATTCATAGGCTTGCACAAAGATGGGGACTAACAAATGGTAAAAATGTTAAAAAAAACAGAAGAAGATCTAAAAAAAATATTTCCAAAAGAATCTTGGAATAAACTACATTTACAAATTATATTTTGGGGCCGACAATACTGTACGGCAAGATCATGCTATGGACAAGAATGTAAAATTTGTAAAAGTTGTTATCCAAAAAGAAGAAAACCTTTTGTGCACAAAAAGCCATAGATAATATAAAATTACATTTATTATATTAATATTATTAAAAAAATTATGAAACAATCAAGTAACTATAATATCTTTACTACAAAAATTGAAAAGTCGTCAAAAAGCGATAATATTTTTGCCAATAAAGAGTCTATAAAAGATTATGACTCAGAATTATGGACATCTTTTGAATATGAAGCACACAGACAAGAGGATCATATTGAATTAATAGCATCTGAAAATTATGCGTCAAAAAGAATTCTTGAGGCACAAGGATCTTTATTGACAAATAAATATGCTGAAGGATATCCATCAAAAAGATACTATGGTGGTTGTGAAAATGTTGATATTGCTGAAAATCTAGCTATAAAAAGAGCGAAACAACTTTATAAAGCAGATTATGCAAATGTTCAGCCTCATTCAGGCTCATCTGCAAATGCTGCAGCTTATTTGGCATTGTTAGAGCCGAATGACACTATACTTGGAATGAGTCTTGATCATGGTGGTCACTTAACTCATGGTTCAAAAGTTAATTTTTCTGGTAAAAATTATAAAAGCGTTCAATATGGACTTCATCCTGAAACACATGATATTAATTACGACCAAGTTAGAGCATTAGCAAAAGAGCACAAGCCTAAGTTAATAATTGCTGGTTTTTCTGCATTTACCGGAATAATAGACTGGAAAAAATTTCGTGAAATATCTGACGAAGTTGGTGCATATTTCCTTGTTGACATGGCTCATGTATCTGGACTTGTCGCAGCAGGTTTGTACCCATCTCCAGTTCCATATGCTGATGTTGTCACATCAACAACTCATAAAACATTACGTGGTCCAAGATCAGGGATAATTCTTGCAAAAGCAAATGAAGAAATCGAAAAAAAACTTAATTCTGCTGTTTTTCCAGGATCACAAGGTGGTCCTTTGATGCATGTTGTTGCAGCAAAAGCAATATGTTTTAAAGAAGCTCTTGATCCAGAGTTTAAAATTTACATACAACAAGTAATGGATAACGCAAAGACCATGGCTAAAACATTAATGTCAAATGGCATTGATATTGTAAGCAACGGAACAGAAAATCATATCATTTTAGTTGATCTTAGATCTAAAGGCATTACTGGTAAGGATCTTGAGAGAGTGCTTGGCTCTGTAAACATTACTGTTAATAAAAATTCTGTGCCAAATGATCCAGCATCTCCATTTGTTACATCTGGTATAAGAATTGGAACACCTGCTGCTACCACACGGGGTTTTAAAGAGAAAGAAATTATTCAAGTAAGCAATTGGATATCAAACATTATTAATGACTTTGAAAATGATGATTTACAACAAAGCATTAAAGAGGAAGTGCAAAATCTGACAAGTGATTTTCCAGTATATAATGTATAAATGTATTGTCCTTTTTGCCAAGCCGAAGATACTAAGGTAATTGATTCAAGATTAGTTGCTGACGGTTCACAAATCAGAAGAAGAAGAGAATGTGAGGTTTGTCATTCTAGATTTACAACTTTTGAAACTATAGATCTAGCTCTTCCAAGAGTTATAAAGAGCAACGGAGAGAGGCAGCCGTTTAATGGCTCTAAGTTGAAAGCAGGCATGCTAAGGGCACTAGAAAAAAGACCTTTATCTACCGAAGAGATAGATACTATTTTTGGTAAAATTTTAAAAGAAATTAGAACAAAAGGTGTTCGTGAAATCAATTCTATTGAAATTGGTAAAATTATGATGAATGCATTAAAAGAGGTTGATA
>CABZHV010000008.1:0-35097 GCA_902525635.1 uncultured SAR86 cluster bacterium | reverse complement strand
ATTCAGCCCGGCTGGTAAACATCCTATAGGGTTCGGTTATGCCATGGGTTGTGAGATCGTCTACCAAAACTCCTATATATGCCTCGTCTCTCTCTAATACTATTCCGTCTTTTTTTTTGATTGCTCTTGCCGCGTTTATGCCTGCCATTAAGCCTTGGCCTGCAGCCTCTTCATAACCTGTTGTTCCATTTATCTGACCGGCCAAATAAAAATTACTTAAAAATTTGGTTTCAAGTGTCTTTTTTAAGCTCCTTGGATCAATAAAGTCATATTCTACTGCATATCCATACTCGGTAATTTTTGAGTTTTCTAGACCTCTGATTGATTGAATGAATTCCTTTTGTGCTTGTTTTGGTAGGCTGGTTGAAATTCCATTTGGGTATATTAAGTTTTTTTTTATTCCCTCTGGTTCAATAAAAATTTGGTGGGTATTTTTGTCTTTAAATTTTAAGATCTTATCCTCGATTGAGGGGCAATACCTAGGGCCGACACCCTCAATATTTCCAGAATACATTGCAGATAAGTGTATGTTCTTTTTTATAATTTTATGTGTTTCTTTGTTTGTTCTAGTAATAAAACACGAAAGTTGTTTTTGATGTTTTTTAGGTTGATTATATAAAGACATCCATGGTGTTGGTCTCTCTCCGGGTTGCTCCACCATTACTGAAGTATTGATACTTGAGTGTTTAATCCTTGCAGGAGTTCCTGTTTTAAGCCTTCCCATGGGCAGGTTTAAAGAGTAAAGTTTTTTTGACAAAGGTATTGCTGTTCCTTCACCAATCCTGCCTCCTTTTTTAATTTCATCCCCTGTATACATTTTTCCGTTCAAAAATGTTCCGGTTGTAAGTATTGTTTTCTTTGAAAGGATTTCGCGTTTATCAGTGATAATACCTTTTACACTTGCATTTTTAATTATCAGGTCTCTGGCCTCTTCTTCAAAAATATCAATTTCTGTTTTTTCCAGTGTTTTTTGGACAGCTTTCTTATATAAGTCTCTATCACACTGGACTCTTAAAGATTGAACTGCATCTCCTTTTCGAGTATTGAGTGTTCTATATTGTATTCCAGACAAGTCTGTTGCAATAGGCATTATGCCTCCCATCGCATCGATCTCTCTTACAATATGTGATTTACCCAGCCCACCAATAGCTGGATTGCATGACATCTGGCCTATAGACTCAGAATTAAAGGTTACAAGCGCGCAAGTAAGTCCTGCTTTGTTAACAGCATAAGCTGCCTCAACACCTGCATGCCCACCACCCACAACAATGACATCATATTTATTCATATATAATTAAGTTTTTAATATTAATATTATATACCTATTGTTATTTCTATTAAGTCACTTCTATTCTGTTGAAAACCTTTTTAAAACCTTTTGTATAATAGTAAAGATGAGTTTATAAAAACCAATGAACTATGTTCTTTAAGAGAATATTAATACTTAATAACCTGTTATCAAAAAAAACTTTACAAAAAAATTCACAAATTAATAACAGATTATTTACCAATACAATAATTTTTAAATATGTCACCAAGCAAAGAATCCGAGAATTTTTTACCAACTAACTCATCTAAATACGACCTTGCAACCTTAAGATCTTCAGCAACAAGCTCTAAAGAATCTTTGTTTACCAAACCAGCCTCAGCAGACTTTAAACACACCAAAACACCTTTAAACAAAACCTCATGCCGATCTCTAACAAGAAAACTATAATCTTCTTTTTTGATCGACTTGTTGAAAAATGACAGAATTAAATCCTTTAAATTATCAAACCCATCTCCTGTTTTAGCAGATACACAACAATCAAAAAAATCTTTTTCACTTGAATGAATATCAATTTTATTTTGGACAGAAATAAAAAAAGTATTTTTAGTTAAAACCCTGAAGTTTTTTATCAAAGACTTTTCAGAACCCTCAAAAACACCAATCACAAGATTAGAATTTTCAATTTCAGATAAAGACAGACCAATACCCATATTTTCAACAACATCATTTGTCTCTCTTATTCCGGCAGAATCTTGAATTGAGAAGACGCTTGATTCATAAAAAAGCTCACTACTAATTAAGTCTCTTGTAGTACCTGGTACATTTGAAACAATCGCCCTTTCAAAACCCAGTAACCTATTAAAAACTGAAGATTTACCGGAATTAACCGGCCCCACCAATAGAACTTTGTTTTTTTTACTCATTGTCTTTTTGTTGATGCAACCGCCTATAAACGAACTAAAATTGTTTTTAAGGTTATTTATTTCCACAACAATACTATCGTCCATATAATCCTCGCCCTCATCTGAGAAATCTATTTCAGCCTCAACACTAACTCGCAATTTATCAATAGCATCTGCAAAATCTAAGACCTTTTTAGACAACCCACCAAAAAGGGACCTAGTTGATAGCAAAACACCCTGTTCATCAACAGAATCAATAAGATCTCCAAGAGACTCTGCTTCGTTTAAACTGATTTTATTATTTAAAAAAGCACGCTTAGTAAACTCACCACCAGCTGCCTCATCAAAACCAACGCTTTTAAAAAGATCAACAAACGATGACATTATCCCTAAACTCCCATGAGCATAAACCTCAAAAGAATCCTCACCGGTGTAACTATTAGGCCCCTTAAAAACAACAAGCCCAGCCTTATCAACTAGACTACTTTTGTTAAAAAACTCCCTTACATGGAAACGACCAATTTCAAAATCTTTGTTATTAATAATTTTAGCCAGCTGAACATGACAACCCTCACCAGAAACTCTAAAAATACAAATCGCTGATTTAGCAGGAGGAGTTGCTAAAGCAAAAACAGATTGCATTACTACTCCTTGCTAAGTGCGCCTTGCTGTTTATAAAGATAGCTTTGTTGACCCAATTGAACACCAGTATTAACAACTGTATACAAACATAGAGCAGCAGGGAAAAACAAAAAGAATACAGAAAACATAACTGGCATGTATTTCATAATTTGAGCTTGGGTTGGATCCATGCCAGCAGGCTGCGGGTTTAGCCTTTGTGTTAACAACATTAACACCCCAAAAATAAATGGCAAAACAAAATATGGGTCGGGCGAAGAGAGATCTGTCCAAAACCCCAAAGAACTATATCTGAGCTCAACCATTTCTCGCAAAGCAAAAAAGAAGCCTATAAAAAAAGGCATTTGTACTAACAAAGGCAAACAACCACCAAGCGGGTTGGCTCCGTGTTTTTTCATTAGTTTCATCGTTTCAGTACCTGCTAACTGACGATCGTTTTTATAACGCTCCTTAACCTCATTCAACTCCGGCGTAATTTTTCTTAATGCAGCCATTGACTTAAAGCTCTTCGCTGTAACAGGCCAGAAGACTAATTTTATTAGCAGCGTAAATATTATAATTGTTAGACCCCAACTATTAACATAACCATTGATAAAATCCATTACAAACACCATTGGTTGGGCAAGAAACCAAAACCACCCCATATCAATAGCAAGCTCCAAGTTCTGAGCCCTTTCTATTAAATCTTTTCTTATTTTTGGGCCTATAAAAAGACGGTGTTCATGCCCATAAGAAAGGTTGTTTAGTGAGGAGCCTTCAACTGTATAGCCCATTCTATAAAAACCTGATTCTTTTGGTAAAGCGTAATAATTATAAATATAATCATCAGATCCTATTATTGCTGCAAAGAAATATTTTTGAACAAAAGCAACCCACCCAGACCTCGATAACACCTCTAATGGCTCATCAATTGAGGCCAATCTGCTGGTGGTATAGGGGTCCAGCTCAGAGCTTATTGCAACACCCTCATACGAACTGTTGTTCATCATTCCACCCTCAAGAGCCCCTCTTTTTAAATCAAGCGACCTACCTTGAGATCTGTAAAGTCCTGCATATGATTTTCCCTCCACACCACTTAATGATGAGTCATAAACAGCAACCTCATAGGGGTTGGATGAAAAAGATATTTTTTTTGAGACACCCAAGATTGAGTCTTCTAAGAGAACATAATTACTATCAACCTCTTTAACAATAAAGCTTGGAGAAATTCCAGTAAAACCACTTTTAAAATAGTATTTAAAAGATGTGGCATCAGAAAAACCAAAAACCCTAAAACCCAAAGAACCATCAACATTTTCAACAGGATATTTTTTTAGCCTTGATTCCACAATAGAACCACTTGAAACCGAAATAATCAATGACAACTCATCGTTTTCAAGAATCACAAAATCTTCATTTGACTCAATAGAAAGACTATTAATAGAGCCAAAGTGTTTGTTTATTGATTTTAACTTTTGCTCTGAGTTCCACTCATACAACAAACCCAAAGACAGGAGGACAATCCCTATTAAATAAAAGTTTCTAATATTCAATCTAAATTACACCACTTTTAAAAGATTTAACAGCTGACCTAACCTCTTGGACAGCCTCGCCATATGATAACTCTGCGAAGGGCCTAAATACAGAAAAAACAACAATACCTGAACTTGGCATGGTTGGTGATAACACCCTAAATATTTCTCTAACCCTTCTTTTAATCTTATTTCTGTCAACCGCAAGTTTAAAAAACTTTCTTGAAATAGATATCTCTAGTCCTGTTTTTTTCGAGGGCTTATGAAACAACCTAAAATATTTAGATGAATGTAAGCACTCAAAAGATTTAAAATTTTGGCCCCTGGTCGACAAATTATGCGCTAAGGATCTTTCTTCCCTTTTTTCTTCTATTAGACAAAATAGCTCTTCCAGCTTTTGTTGACATTCTGGCTCTAAAACCATGAGTTCTTTTTCTTTTTAGGTTGCTAGGTTGGAAAGTTCTCTTCATAATATTAGTAGGTCAAAATTGAAAAGAATTATAGCGCAATGAGGCTGTAAAACCACAAAAAGGCTATAAAAAAATAATTTTTTTTATAAACAAGTTATCCACAGCAAATTCTTATATTTATTCTGTAGATATCTTGTGGATTTTTTAATAGACTATTCAAATATTGGGAGAATCTGTTGGAACTTTGGAATAAATGCGCTGAAAAACTAGAAAACAAACTTTCTCAAGAGGACTTTAATACCTGGATTCGACCTTTAAAGGCAAATGTTGATCAAGATACCCTCGAATTAGTAGCCCCAAATGATTTTATTTTAGAGTACATAGAAAAAAACTACGCCAATGATATAAAAATCTTGGTTTCAGAACAAACAAAAAAAAATATAAATTTAGTTTTTAAGACCTATACAAAAGAAACATTTGTTGATAAATATCAAAATAAGAATAGTTCTCAAATAAAACTTGTTGAAGGATATACTTTTGGCTCTTTTGTAGAGGGAAAATCCAACCATTTGGCACTTGCCGCGGCAAAACAGGTAGCAGCAAACCCCAAGGGAGATTATAACCCACTGTTTATATATGGTGGTGTTGGCCTTGGCAAAACACACTTAATGCACGCAGTTGGTAATGAGATTTTGATGAATGCGCCGAAAAAAAGAATTGTATACGTTCATTCAGAAAAATTTGTTTCTGATATGGTTAAAGCTTTGCAACTGGGCGCAATGAATGAGTTTAAGTCTTTCTACAGAAACGCAGACGCACTTTTAATAGATGATATTCAATTTTTTGCTGGTAAAGAACAATCTCAGGAAGAGTTTTTCCATACTTTTAACGCCTTGCTTGACAGAAATAATCAAATGATACTTACATGTGATAAATATCCAAAAGAGATTGATGGGTTAGAGGAGAGACTTAAATCAAGGCTTGGTTGGGGGCTGCCTGTTGTAATTGACCCACCAGAGCTTGAAACAAGGGCTGCGGTTTTGTTAAGCAAAGCTTCCTCAATGGGTGTATCACTGCCAAATGATTGCGCTATATACATAGCACAGAGAATCAGATCAAACATAAGAGAGCTTGAGGGCGCTCTTAAAAGGGTTGTTGCGAATGCCAGATTTACCAATCAAGCTATAGACCTAGCTTTGGTTAAGGATGCGCTTAAAGATCTTTTTGTTATTTCTGCAAAAATGATAAGCGTTGAAAATATACAAAAAACAGTAGCAGAATACTACAATATTAAACTTTCTGACCTATTGTCAAAAAGGAGAAGTAGATCTATCACAAGGCCTAGGCAAATGGCAATGGCTTTAACAAAAGAGCTCACAAATCATAGCTTGCCAGAAATTGGTGAAGCATATAATGGTAGAGACCACACCACAGTTCTCCATGCTTGCAAGAAGATTAAAGAGCTCAGAAAAGAAAGCACATCACACGAAGAAGATTATAGAAATCTTAATAGGGCACTAACAAACTAATGGATTTTTATATTTTAAAAGAAGAAATTGTAAAATCTCTCAACTTTACGCTAGGTGTTGTTGAAAAAAGACAAACACTTCCAATATTATCAAATGTTTTATTTGAGGTAGATGAATCCTCATTAAAACTTACCGCAACAGACTTGGAGAGTGAAATTTCAACAACCTCAACAATTTCTAATTATAAAAGTGGAGGAAAAATTACAGCACCAGCAAGAAAGTTAAGCGATTTGTGCAGACTGTTGCCTGAAATGGCTGAAATTCACTTTTATCTTGATGGTGACAACCTAAAAATTGAGACCGATATTGGTAAATATAACCTCTCAACACTTCCAAGTGAGGATTTTCCAATATTTGAGTCTGAAGATATCTCATCTCAGGTTAATATTTCACCTAAAAATCTAAAAAAATTAATATCAAAGACATCTTTTGCAATGGGAAATCAAGATTGGCGCCATTATTTGAATGGTTTATTTATATCCATTGACGATAAAATAATTACAACAGTTGCAACTGACGCTCATAGATTGGCATTAGCAACCTCATCGTTAAATGAAGCGGCCACAGAAATAACTACTGGCATTGTTCCAAGAAAATCTATAAATGAAATTGGAAAGTTGGTTGGAGATGAATCTGAAAATGTTGTAATTAAGTTAGGACAAACCTCAATATCAGTTAATATTTCTGGCACAACTTTTATTAGCAAACTAATTGAAGGAAAATTTCCAGACTATGAGCAAGTAATCCCAACTGGAGAAAGTTCAATTTTAAATATCGATAGAAAAAATCTTTCAGACAGTTTGAGCAGAGTAAGTGTTTTATCAAGTGAAAAATATAAAGGAATAAGAATACTAACAAATGAAAACTCATTAAATATTTCTGCCAACAATCCTGAGAAAGAGCAAGGTGAAGAAAATATTTCATGTGACTATAAAGGAGAAAAAATAGACATTGCGTTTAATGTAAACTACTTGCAAGAAATTTTAGCAACCATCGATTCTGATCAAATTGAAATTAATTTTTTTGGTTCAGAAAAAAGTTGTTTAATCACAGATCCAACTAAAGATAGTTTCAAATATGTTGTTATGCCACTTCTTCTTTAAAAGTGCCACTAAGTAAAATTTCTTTAAAAAATTTTAGATGTTTTGATGAAATTAATTTTTCATTATCATCAGGAATTAATTTTTTCTATGGATCAAATGGTTCAGGCAAAACTAGTATTTTGGAGGCGGTTTATATTTTTTCTAGTGGTAAATCTTTTAAGAGCTCAAATTTGATCTCTCTAATTAATTATGATCGAGATAAGTTTTGTGCAAAAGGGTATGATAGTAAAAAAGGATATATCGTAGACATAGAAAAAAATAGAAATAAACCAATTTCTGTTGCGTTAAATAATAAAAAAATAACTGCTAGTAAACTTCTAAAAGAATTCCCGTGTACCGCAATTCATAATAATACTTTTTCTTTTGCTGATGCTTCTCCAGATTTTAGAAGAAAGCTTCTTGATAGATCTATTTTTACATCTGATGAAAGTTATTCTAAATGTTGGTTTACATACTATAGAACATTAAAACAAAGAAATAGCTTGTTAAAAAATAACCGTATATCAGACATTTATACATGGAATCAAAAGCTTTCAATTGAAGGTGATAAGTTAAATATTTATAGAACTAACTTTTTTAATAAAACAATTACAGAATTTAAATTACTACTAGATCTAATAAAACCCAATGGTGTATTTGACTTTTTTGATGTTATTGATATTAATTTTTTTCAAGGTTGGGAAACAAAAAAAAATCTAAATGACGTTTTAAATAATAACATGTCTTCTGATCTAAAAAGAAAAACAACAACAGCTGGTCCTCATAAAGCAGACATCAAATTTTTAATAAAAAAGATAGATGCTAGACAAGTTCTCTCAAGAGGAGAGCAAAAATTTTTTTCAATTCTTTGGTCATGTGCTCAGCATGAAGTTTTAAAAAAACAATTCAAAATCCATGCAACATTATTAGTTGATGATATTAAATCAGAATTAGATGACAGAGTCTTTAACTTGTTTCTAAATCTCTTAAATCATGTCGACACCCAGATGATTTTTTCCTGTATAGATGATTGTTTTAGTAGTAAAATAACTAATAGTTTTAACAATTTCAAAAAGTTCCACGTGGAACATCTGAGGCAACTATAATGGCAAAAAAATCAAATGAAGCCAAATATGACTCAAGCAATATTCAAGTTCTTAAAGGTTTAGAAGCTGTAAAAAAAAGACCGGGGATGTATATCGGAGATACAGATGATGGCTCTGGTTTACATCATATGGTATTTGAAGTTTTAGATAACTGTATAGACGAAGCAATGGCTGGCCATTGCTCAGATATAAAAGTAACTATTAATAAAAATGGTTCTGTAACTGTAGAAGATAATGGGAGAGGAATACCAGTTGATGTTCATAAAAAAGAAGGTGTATCTGCGGCGCAACTTATCCTAACAACACTTCATTCGGGTGGTAAATTTGATGACAATTCATATAAGGTTTCAGGTGGTCTTCATGGTGTTGGTGTATCAGTTGTAAATGCACTTTCAAAAAAACTTACACTTGAAGTTCACAGAGATGGAGGAGAGTATTTTCAGGAATATGAAAATGGAAAACCAAAAGCAAAATTAAAGAAAGTAAAAAAATCTGAAAAGACTGGGACAAAAATTACATTTTTTCCTTCTGAACAAGTATTCACATCTATAGAATTTGAAGTAGAAAGAATTTATAAAAGAATCCAGGAACTTTCATTTTTAAACGCTGGAGTTCTTATCAATGTAGAGGATAAAAAAACAGGAAAATCTAAGAAATTTAAAAATAATGGTGGATTATCAAGTTATGTAACGCATTTGAAAGGAAGAAAACAGCCTGTTTCTGAAATATTTGAGTGTTCAGCAATAGATAATGATGTTGGTGTTGAAATTGCTATGCAATGGACTGACTCATATTCTGAAAATGTACTTTGTTACACCAATAATATACCTCAAAAAGATGGTGGAACCCACTTAGCTGGCTTTAGAGGAAGTTTAACAAGGGTTTTAAAATCCTTTATAAAAAAAGAAAATGCAAAAAAAACACCCACAGACTTACTTGGAGAGGATGTTAGAGAGGGTTTGATAGCAATAATATCAGTAAAAGTTCCAGATCCGAAGTTTTCATCTCAAACTAAAGAAAAACTTGTGTCATCTGAGGTTGAAAGCGTAGTAAGTACAGTTTTTAACAAATATTTCAATGAATTCCTTCTTGAAAATCCCAAAGATGCAATGAGTATTATTTCTAAGGTTTCTGAAGCTGCACTTGCAAGAGAAGCAGCGAGAAAAGCAAGGGAAATGACAAGAAGAAAGGGAGTTCTTGAGATAGCAGGATTACCAGGTAAATTGGCAGACTGTCAGGAAAAAGATCCTACACTCTCAGAAATTTACATAGTAGAGGGTGATTCGGCTGGAGGTTCTGCAAAACAGGGCAGAAATAGAAAAAACCAAGCTATCTTACCATTAAAAGGGAAAATTATTAATGTTGAAAAAGCAAGAATAGATAAGGTTTTAGGCTCTGCAGAGGTGGGAACATTGATAAAGGCATTAGGTTGCGGTATTGGCAAGGAAGATTTTGATATCAACAATCTTAGATATCACAGAATAATAATAATGACAGATGCTGATGTTGATGGTTCACACATAAGAACTCTACTTTTAACATTTTTCTATAGACAAATGTATGAGATTGTAGAAAAAGGTCATATATATATTGCTTTGCCGCCTTTGTATAAAATAACAAAAGGAAAGGAGTTTTACTATGCTTCTGACGAAAATGAAAAGGATGAAGCAATAAAAAAACTCTCTAAATCTGGTTCACGAGGTTTAGAGGTACAAAGATATAAGGGGCTTGGCGAGATGAATCCTGAACAATTATGGACAACAACAATGGACCCAATTAATAGAAGAATGATGCGAGTTGATATTAAAGATGTTCAGGACGCAAATGAGTCATTTGAAGTCCTAATGGGTGATGATGTTGAACCACGAAGAGATTTTATTGACGCAAATGCTCTTTCTGTTAAAGAATTAGACATTTAGTGAATTTCATTAAACTTTAATTTAATCCATTCATAAGCCTTATTTGTAATGACTTTTGGGTCTTTACCATAAATAGGTTTACCAATTATCACTTTTACTAACCCACTTTCTTTAATAAATTTTTTATTTTTCCAAAATAGTCCAGAGTTATGACAAATTGGCACTACTGGCACATTATTTTTAACAGATAAATAGCCACAGCTTGAAGAGAATTTTTTAATACCATTTTCTATTGATGATCTTGTTCCTTCTGGAAACATAATAAGTGAGGTACCTGATTTTAATTTTTTTGATCCTTGATTAACTACTTTTTTCATACTTTTGTATTTCTTTGTGCGTCTTAAATGAACTGGTTTTAAGCATGCTAATGCCCAACCAAAAACCGGTATATATAAAAGTTCTTTCTTAATTACGCTTGAATTTGGTATTGAAAGTGTTTGGAGATAAAATGATTCCCATTGTCCTTGATGGTTTGATACAAATATACAAGGTGTTTTAGGTATATTTTCATATCCAATTACTTTCCATTTTACCCCACATACTCCTTTAAGTACCCTAAGTAAAGTAATAACCCATATAGATGCAATTTTTTGCAAAGATGATGTTTTTAAGACTGGGTAAAGTATGATTATAGTAAATGAACAAAATACAACACTTATATAAAAAAAAGCATTGAATAATAAACTTTTAAAGAAATTCAATATTATTTATACACTAGATTTTTAAGGTATTTTGATAATTGATCTTTATGTATTCTTTCTTGTTTCATTGTATCTCTATTTCGTAATGTAACAGTTTGATCATCAAGACTATCAAAATCAACTGTAATACATATGGGTGTGCCTATTTCGTCATGTTTTCTATAACTTTTCCCAATATTGCCTGTATTTTCAAAAATTACTCTA
Source organism: uncultured SAR86 cluster bacterium (assembly GCA_902525635.1). GTDB lineage: Bacteria > Pseudomonadota > Gammaproteobacteria > Magnimaribacterales > D2472 > SAR86A. The sequence continues at coordinate 23,824 of CABZHV010000008.1, read as the reverse complement.
CCCAATTTTAGCTTCTGAAGATCGTTTTTAATATCTTTTGCTAAGTCTACTAATTCCTTATTATTCTTTTTTAAAGGGATAACTGCTGCCTTAACTGGCGAAAGATGTGGCTTAAGATTAAGAACAAGCCTATCTTTACCATCATCAAGCTTTTCAATTGAATATGCCTCATTAAGAATAGCTAGGAACCCGCGCTCTACGCCAGCTGAGGGTTCAATAACATATGGCACAAACCAACCACCAGATTCATTTTGAACTGCCATTTTACTATTTGAATTTTTGTTAACCTTTACAGATGAATTTATGTTAATTTCATCTTGTTGTTTTGAATGAGAGCCTAAATCAAAATCAGTTCTATTTGCTATTCCCTCAAGTTCTTCTAGTCCGTGAGGGAATTTATACATTAAATCTATTGTTTTCTTTGAATAATGTGCAAGCTCTTCTTTTGGCACATTATAAATTTCAATTTTTTCTGTGGGTACACCCTGTTTATTCCACCATTCAAGCCTTTTTTGTACCCATAGATCATGTGCTTCCTCATCTTCACCAGGAACAACAAAGTATTCAAGTTCCATCTGTTCAAACTCCCTCACTCTGAAAATAAAGTTTCTAGGAGTAATTTCATTCCTAAAAGCCTTCCCAATTTGTGCAATTCCGAACGGTAAAGCTCTAGATGAGGAATCTATTACATTTTTGAAGTTTGTAAATATATGTTGAGCTGTTTCTGGTCTGAGATATGCAAAATTTTCTCCATCAACAATTGGACCAACATTTGTTTTAAACATTAAATTAAATTGTCTGGGCTCTGTCAAATCCTCTTTTTTACATTCTTTAGGGACTTGATCAGCTCTAAACCGCAAGTTACAGGACTTACAATCAACCATAGGATCTGTAAATGTATCCTCATGTCCTGAATATTTTAAAACTTGAGGATTAGTTAATATTGAGGCATCAAGACCTTCTATATTATCATTTTCATAAACCATTGACTCCCACCACGAGTTTTTTAGATTATTTTTTAGTTCAACACCAAGAGGGCCAAAGTCATAAATACCTTGTAAACCACCATATATCTCACTAGATTGATATACGAAACCACGTCTTTTACACAAAGATACAAGCTCATCCATATTTTTTGCGGGCATTATAATTAAACTCCTTTTTACTAGACAAATGTTACTTATTGGCAACAAGCAATTTATCTGTACTAATATAGATAATTATATATTAGACTTGTCCTTTATATTTAATAAAGTGCAATTAATATTTTACATTTTTTCTTGGGTTCCTAGAACTTTTTTCATTGTTTTAGTTGATATATATATTTATTCAGGACTTTTTAGGTTTTCCAAATCGTATAAAATATCTATTGTTAACCTTCAGATAGCATATCCAGACATTAATAACAATAATATGCAATTATTGGCTAGGATGAGTTTAAGAGAATCAATAATATCTGTATATGAGACTATATACACATGGGGGAACTCAGAATTTGTTTCTAATAAACTTATTTTTAAAATAGAAAATAATTTCCTTATTAAAAATAATTACAAAAAGGAGCAAGGATTAATATGTGTTGCAATTCATAACAGAAGTGTTGACATGTTATTAACTTGGATAAACTCACAAGTTCCAACAGTAAGCCTCTACAAAAAAATCAAATATAAAACTTTAGAAGCATTTGTTAAAAACAAAAGAGAAATTAATAACTCAACTAGTGTTGAAACGTCAATTGCTGGAGTAAGAAAAATTTATAAAGCTTTGAAGAAAAAAAAAGTTATATGCTTTGCTGCTGATCAAGTTCCAAAAAGAGGAATGGGCGAGCATATAGATTTTTATAAACGTAAGGCTTACTCTACAACCTTAGTACAAAATTTAGCATCAAAAACAAAAAGCCCTACAATTTATTTTTGTATGAATTCTAATATTAATAACTTTCTCTATATCTCTATTAAACAAAGCAATGATGATATATATGATGATAGTAAGCACTTACCAATAGTAAATAGTGACATAGAAAAGATGATTAATAAAAGGCCAGTTGACTATTCGTGGGAATATAAGAGATTTAAAAGAAGCTTGCCCATTAATCAGAATCCTTATTTAGGTATATAGCTATTTTGACCAAAACATTGGGGTTAAAATAACTAGAAGTGTAAAAATTTCTAATCTTCCTAATAACATTGCAAATGCTAGCACTCCTTTTGCAAATGAGCTAATTCCGGAATAATTCTCTGAAACCACACCTAAACCTGGACCAAGATTATTTAAACATGCACCAACAGCTGAAAATGCTGATTCAAAATCAAGACCTGATATCAAGACTGCAAACAATAAAACAATAAATGACATTACATATATTGAAAAAAAACCCCAAACGGAAGTTGCAACCTGATCATCTACATTTCTGGTACCTATTTTTAATGATATGACAGAATTTGGATGAATTATCCTCATAATATTTGAGTATGAATGATTCAACATAATCATTACTCTCCAAGATTTAACACCTCCACCAACTGACCCGGAGCACGAACCTATAAAAGCACCAACGAGAAGTAAAAAAGATAGCGACATAGGCCAATTATTTGTTTCAGTAACAGAAAATCCAGTTGTTGTAACCATAGAAACTGAGTGAAATGCAATTTCTAATATATTTGGCGAATTTTCTTCACTGTTAAATCTACTTATTAATATCGCAAAGAAAAAGATTAATAATAATACTGAAATAAAAAACCTCAGCTCTGGATCATAAAAGTACTTTAATGGCTTTCTCTTATAAAATGAAAAATAGTGAAGAGCAAAACTGATTGCAGAAAGCAGCATAAAAAAGATGCAGACGATCTCAATAAAATTGCTATCGAAATAACCTATACTTTCATTGTGTGTAGAAAAGCCTCCTATAGCCACGGTTGACATTGAATGCGCTATTGCATCAAAAATACTCATTCCACCTAAAAAGTATAGCAAAAAGCAAACTATAGTTAGTCCCAAATAAATTAGCCACAGCGCTTGAGCTGTTTCTTTTATTCTTGGCGTAAGTCTCTGCTCTCCCATTGCGCCTGGAATTTCAGTTTTATATATTTGACCACCACCAATACCCAATAAAGGCATAACTGCAATAGCAAGAACGATTAGTCCCATGCCCCCCATCCATTGAAGTAGCTGCCTATAAAAAAGAATAGATTCGGGGAGGGCATCTATTTGTGAAATTACAGTAGCTCCAGTAGTAGTTATACCAGACATAGACTCAAAAAAAGAATCCATTACACTCATTCCACTGAGATAGAATGGAACTGAACCAGCTATTGATAGAACCAACCAAAACATTACTATTATTACAAAGCCATCTTTTTGAGAGAGCTCGTTTTTAATATTTCTTGTTACTAAAAGTCCGAGAACACCTAATGAGCTTACAGTCAAAAAAGTTTTTATAAATATATCAAGGGCACCATCTTTAAATATAATTGAAACAATTATTGGAAAAACATATGAAAAACTAAAAAATAAAACTAAAACACTAAATAAGTTTAATATTGACTTCGGGTTCATTAACTTGTCTTAAAAAAAACTTCTATTTCAGAAACCATGTCTTTATTTGCAAGAAATATTATTAAATGATCATTTATACAAAGTTCAACTTTTGATTCCGGCATTATCAGCTCTCCATGTCTTACAACAGCACCAATAGAAGCTCCTTCTGGCAATGGGATGTCTTTAATTGACTTGCCAAATAGGTCTGATGTATGTTCATTTGCATGAACAATGCCTTCAATTGCTTCAGCCCCTGTATCCATTTTTAATAACACATCTTGAGTGACATCGCTCTCTCTTAAGTCTTGAAGCACAGACGAAACCGTAAGTCTGTATGGCGCAATATATATATCAATGAAGCCAGGCACTAAACCAAGATATGATGGGTTATTTAATATAATCATTGTCTTTTTCGCTCCCATTTTTTTTGCAAGCAAAGACGACATTAAATTAGTTTCATCATCATCCGTTAAAGCACAAAATATATCAATGTTAGAGATATTTTCACTTTTTAAAAGATCTTCGTCTGTTGCTGAGCCATTAAGAACAATAGTTTTATTAAGTTTCTTAGATAACTCTTTACACTTTTGTTTATTTGAATCAATAAGCTTTACTTTGTAGTTGTTTTCAAGTTCTTGTGCTAAAGAAAACCCAATCTTGCCCCCACCAACTACCATCACTCTTGAGTAAACATCGACTTTGTCTCTAAATTCATTAACAATTTGATCTATATTTGTGTCAGATGAAACAAAGTAGACTTCGTCTCCTTCTTTAATGATAGTTTCACCAGATGGAATGAAAGGTTTGCCTTTTCTGTAAATTGATGCAACAAAAGCATCCGCCTCTGGCATATCTTCTTTTATGCCTTTAAGCTCCCTTCCAACAAGCTGTCCCTTTTTTCTTGCTTTTACACTTACAAGCTTGACTTTCCCATCTGCAAACTTTTCTATCTGCTCAGTTCCAGGATGGATAATTAACTCTTTCAGATGATTCATTACCTCTTCTTCAGGACTTATTACGATATCAACAATATTTTCACCAAAAATGTTTAAATTTTCAGTATAGGTTTTCTCAGATAATCTACATATGGTTTTCTTCACATTGAAACTCTTTTTAGCAATTTGACAGGCTATCAGATTAACCTCATCATCAGAAGTTACTGCAATGACTGTTGTGGTTTCATCTGCACCAGCTTTTTTTATGGACAAATGGTGAGAAGCATGTCCTTCTACAGTTAAGATATCTAGTTTGTCTTCTAGATCAGATAAGTAAGATTTATTTAAATCAATAATAGACACGTCATAGTCATTATTAACTAACGCAGTGGCGAGACTTCCACCAACTCTCCCAGCACCTAAAATTAGCACTTTCATAATGTGTAAATTAAACCTCTTTTTAAATAAAGCAAGACTTATTGTAAAAATTTATATTTAGCTAAAAAAATCTCTGTATGAATTGTAGACATCATTTGAAGAAATAGTTTTTTTGTTTGGAAATTGTAAGTTAGTAATTACTATCAATTTATCATATGTATTTACATATATTCCAGATTTATCAATTTTATATATCACTCCTGGCTTACCCTTACTTTGTTTGTCAACTTGTGCTAAATTTTTGATCTTAATTGGAACATTATTATGACTAAAAGTAAGTCCGGGCCACTCAAAATATGCTCGAAATTTATTCATAATATTTTCACTTTTGTCATTAAAATCTACTAAAGAATTTGCTTTCGACAACTTATTACAATAGCTTGCAATTGAACTATCCTGTTTGATTGGTTTTAGTCTTTGAAATTCAATGTCGTGTAGAATTTGACATATATTTTCTATGCACAAGTCTGTAAGTTTCTTTTCTAATGAAATTTTGTTGTCGTACTGATCGATACTAGTTTTAAAACTTTTATATATATCTCCAGAATCAAGCTCATCATTAATTTTCATAAATGAAACACCAGTTTCAGTATCACCATTGATTAAAGAAGTTTGAATAGGTGAGGCACCTCTATATTTTGGAAGCAGAGAAAAATGAATATTAATTGGAGATATCTTTGGCAATTTTAATAACCACTTAGGAATTATCTTTCCATATGCAATAACAACTAAGAAATCTATCTCTAAAGAAGAAATTTCATCTTTAATCTCGTGTGTATTTAAGTTTTCTGGCTTAAAAGTTCTTATCCCAAGAACATTAGCATTAAGAGAAACGTCTGATTCAATCAAATTTTTACCCCTTCCGCTCCTCTTATCTGGTTGTGTAATAGCACCAACAACGCTTATGTCATCTTTCTTGAATAGAAACTCCAGTATTCTTGCTGAACTTTGTGGTGAACCTGCAAATAAAATATTCATTAATTCATTTAAATTCTTTTAATTTTACTTAAAATCTTTTAAAAGCTTACTTCTTACACGATCTCTTTTCAAAGCACTAATATAATCAACCATTAGTTTTCCATCCAAATGATCAATTTCGTGCTGAATGCACACTGTAAGAAGACCTTCTGGCTTATCAACGTGAGTCTTACCCCGAAGATCTTGCCAAGTAAGCTCTATTTTATCTGGCCTAGCAAGGGTTTCATTAAACCCAGGTATTGAAAGACATCCTTCTTCAAATTCATACATTTTATAGCCTTTTAACAACTCAAATGTTGGATTTATAAATATTTTTGGATCATTTCTTTCTTCTGATAAATCCATAACTATAAGCCTTACATGATGATCTACTTGTGTAGCTGCTAGGCCTATTCCATTTGCTTCATACATAGTTTTAAGCATATCGTTTGATAAATTTTCTAGACTTTTGTCGAATTTAGTAATTTTCTTTGCTATTTTCCTTAATCTTGGATCAGGAAATATTAAAATATCTAATTTTTTAGCCATTTTTGTTATTTTTTATTATAATTTTGAGATTATAATCCACTTAACTATTCAAAAGTACAAAAAATGATAAATGAAACCACGCAAGTAGCTATAATAATGGGCTCAGACTCTGATTTGCCTGTTGTAGAGGCAATTTTCCCAATTCTAGACTCATTTGGTGTTAAATATACAAAAAATGTAATGTCAGCTCACAGAACACCCCATGATGTAATGGATCTAATAAAAAAATCTGAAGACAATGGCTGTAAAGTTTTTATTGCTGCAGCAGGTATGGCTGCACACCTTGCTGGTGCAGTTGCAGCTCATTCAACTAGGCCTGTTATTGGTATTCCTATTGAAGCAGGTGGAATGGGTGGCATTGATTCCTTACTATCTACTGCAATGATGCCTCCAGGAGTGCCTGTTGCAACAGTTGCTGTGGGAAAAAGTGGAGCTAAAAATAGTGCAATTTTAGCAGTTCAAATTCTTGCTACAGCTGATGAAATTCTAGCTGAAAAACTAATAGAATATAAACAAAACATGAGATCTGAAGTACTAGAAAAAGATAAAAAACTTAACTCCTAATTGAACAAATTTTCTTTAGATATAAACTCTTCAATTGAGTGGCTTGAAGCTGGAAAAATTTTGGTTCATCCAACTGAGTCTATTTGGGGTTTAGGTTGCGATGCTTTTAATCAAAATGCAGTTGACCTTATTTTTAAAATAAAAAAAAGAAATAAAAATAAAAGCTTCATATTATTAATAAAATCACTTGAGTCTTTTCAAAAATATTTAGAGAATGTAAAAGAAATAGATAAGAAATATTTAAGTCAATTTTGGCCAGGTCCTTATACATTTTTAATAAGATATAATGACAAGCTACCAGCACATCTTAAAAATAATACTGGAAAAATAGCACTAAGAGTGAGTAATCACTTACCTACTAAACGATTATTTAAAACATATAAAGGATGTATTGTTTCCACATCTGCAAATATATCAGGAAAAAATAATTTAGATGACCCTAACGAAATTATTAATTTTTTTGAATATGACGAGATGGCATATTATGATGAAATATTAGGCGAAAACATAACTCCCTCCAAGATAATTGATTTAGAATCCAGGACAGTAATTAGAGAATAATATGATAAAGACATTAGAGAAATCATTTAAGAAAATTCAGTCCACCATTATAAAAAATTTTCAACTACTTGAGACCTCTAAGAATGCAAATATATCTTCAGATATCTGGAAAAGATCAGAAGGCGGCGGTGGAAAAACATTCGTTATTTCTAATGGTAGTTTTTTTGATAATTGTGCAGTAAATTTTTCTTCAATATACGGCAATAAAATTCCAGAAAGCGCAACAACAAAGAAACAGCTAAAACAGGTAAATTATGGTTATCAAGCAATGGGCGTATCTGTAATTTCTCATCCTGTAAATCCATATGTGCCAACAAGTCATATGAATATTCGATTATTTGGGATTCTTGATAAAAAAGGCGCCATTAATGATTGGTGGATTGGAGGCGGATATGATTTGACACCTTATATACCTTTCAAAGATGATATTGTTGATTGGCATGAAGCTGCAAGGGATGCTATGAATTGTTTTAACAAAAATTTCTATAAGAAATTTTCTGAAAATTGCAACAAATACTTTTATTTGCCTCATAGATCTGAAAGAAGGGGTGTTGGAGGCATTTTTTTTGATAATTTATCAAGTCTTAGCCTTGAAGACAGTCTTAATATGCTTAATTCTGTTGCAGATACATATCTAAAATCTTATTTGGACATTGTTTTGAGAAGAAAAACAACAAAGTATTCACCTTCTGAAAAAGAATTCCAACTCATTAGAAGAGGAAGATATGCTGAATTTAACTTAATTTATGATAGAGGAACTGCATTTGGTCTTCAATCAAATGGTAGAATTGAATCAATTTTAGCATCGCTTCCATCAGAAGTAAGGTGGACTTATAAAAAATCTAATGAATATAAGTCAATGGAAAATAAACTACTGCAAGTAGTTAACCGAGACTGGAATGTCTAAAAAATTTAAGCTTGGAGTTGTTGGACACCCAATTGAACATTCTCTTTCTCCATATATTCATTCAAGATTTTCTAAAAATGAAAACATAAATATTGAGTATTTACCGTACAAAGTTGAAGAATATAACTTTGACAACTTTATTAAAGAATTTTTTTCTGACAAAAATGCAAAAGGATTGAATATCACCCTTCCATACAAAAAAAATGCTGCAAATATAAATGGGAATATTTCATCTGAGGCAAAGTATATAAATGCAGTAAACACTATTGTTAATTCAAATAATGAACTCTCTTTATTTTCAACGGATGGAAAAGGATTTATTAATGATATAAATTCAAGAGGATTTAATTTAGAGAATAAAAGTGTTTTGATTTTAGGAGCTGGTGCTGCTGTAGAAAGTGTTTTATATAGAGTTGCCAGATGTAATACAAAGGACATAACACTTCTAAATAGGACAGAAGAAAATGCAAGTCGTTTGATACGAAAATTTTCAAATATGGCTAAAATAGAGAACGATATAAATGTTCAGAAAAATCCATATGACGTAGTTATAAATGGTTCATCAGCCGGCCTAACTGGAAAGTTTGAGCCAGCCGATGGATTGCTCTTAAACTCAAAAACATATTTCTATGATCTTAATTATTCCCTAGCTGAAACACCGTTTTGTAAATGGGCTAGAGAAAGCTCAAAAAATGTATTTGATGGTCTTGGCATGCTTGTATTTCAAGCAGCTTACTCCTTTGAAAAATGGTTTAATGTTTTACCCAATACCAAAAGCGTAATTAAAGAATTGGAGGATATGAGAGAATGAAACGATTTGTTCAATTCATAGCTGGTGCAGTTTGTCCTGAGTGCAAATCAAAAGATACAATTGCTATAAATCCTACAGATGATCAAATTTACTGTGTCAAATGTGATTTTGTAGAGGACAGGCCGCAAGAAAAAACTTCAAAAAATGATAATAAAATAAATGTAGTTAATTTAGAAGAATTTAAGAAAAATAGAGATCAAAATCGATAGAAATTAGTTATTCAAACATATATCATAATCACCACAAAAAAATGGTTTTTTCTTTGTTGTATCTATATAAATAGCTTATAATGTAATATAACTAAATTTTATTATATGTAAGACACACTTATTTTGGGCAGATAATGTTTTTTAAATTTCTAAATTATTTCAGCAAGTCTAATCTCCTTGTTTTAATTTTATTGGCTTCATCAGTGGTCAATGCCGATTGGTTTGCTCTTAATATGACGAGAGGCAGTACTGACATTAGTAATGAAGTTTTTGAACTACATATGTTAATTTTCTGGATTTGTGTTGCCATTGGAGTCGTTGTTTTCAGTGTAATGTTTTATTCAATGTGGGCCCACACCAAAAAGAAAAATCCAATCCCTGCTAAGTTTCATGAAAATCATAAACTTGAAATTGCATGGACTATTATTCCATTTTTGATCTTGATTGCTATGGCAGTGCCAGCCTCGAAAACGCTTGTTAAAATTTATGATGATGAAGCTGGAGACATCAATATTCAAGTAACTGGGTATCAATGGAAATGGCAATATAGATATCTAGAAGATGATGTGAGCTTCTTCTCAAATTTGTCTACTGACCTAGATGAGATATATAACCTTGTTCCAAAGGGTGAAAACTATTTACAAGAGGTTGATGAAATGGTGGTTATACCTGCTGGAAAAAAAGTCAGATTCTTGATAACTGCTAATGATGTCATCCATTCCTGGTGGTTACCTGCTTTTGCAATAAAACAAGATGCAATTCCTGGATTCGTAAACACTGCTTGGACTGTTGTTGACAAGCCAGGTATCTATAGAGGTAAATGTACTGAATTATGCGGAAAGAATCATGGGTTTATGCCTATTGTTGTAAAAGTTGTTGAACAAGCTGAATATGATGATTGGGTTTATTCAAAAAAGCAGGAGGCAATCAAGCTTGCAGAACTAACTACAAAAGAGTGGACTGCTGCAGAGTTAGTTGAGCGAGGTGAAAGCATTTACGAAGTTAATTGTGTTGCATGCCATCAAACTTCTGGACAAGGCATAACTGGTATATTTCCTGCTCTTGCTGGTAGTGAAATCGTTATGAATAATAAAGATAGGAATATTGAAATTTTAATGGAGGGTATCCAAGGAGCTGCTATGAACTCATTTAGTTATTTATCAGAGGTAGAATTAGCTGCAGTAATTACTTATACGAGACAATCTTGGGGTAATGCTGAAAAAGGTGATGGTACAATCGTTGTTCCAAAAGACATAGTAGATTATAAAGAACCAAAAATTTAAAATAGGATAATATTATGAGTGCAGTAATAGAGAATCATCATGACGAACACGATCATGGTCCTGCTAAAGGCTTAACAAGATGGCTTTTCACGACCAATCATAAAGATATAGGCACACTGTATTTATGGTTTAGTTTTGCAATGTTCCTCATCGGTGGCGCAATGGCAATGGTTATTAGAGCTGAGCTATTTCAGCCGGGAATGCAGATAGTTGAACCCGAATTTTATAATCAAATGATTACTCTTCATGGTCTCATTATGATTTTTGGTGGAGTTATGCCTGCCTTTGTTGGTTTAGCGAATTGGTTAGTCCCAATGATGATTGGAGCACCAGATATGGCACTACCAAGAATGAATAACTTAAGTTTTTGGATATTACCTTTTGCATTTTTTATTCTTCTTTCATCCTTATTCATGGAAGGAGGAGCACCTAATTTTGGTTGGACATTTTATGCCCCTCTCTCAACAACTTATGCACCACCCAGCGTAACATTCTTTATATTTTCTGTTCATATAATGGGTGCTTCTTCTATTATGGGTGCTATTAATGTTGTGGTAACAATTATGAATATGAGAGCTCCTGGCGTGACTTTAATGAAGATGCCTTTATTTGTTTGGTCATGGTTAATAACTGCATATTTGTTAATTGCTGTTATGCCAGTTTTAGCTGGTGCTGTAACAATGATGCTAATGGATATTCATTTTGGAACAAGTTTTTTTAACGCTGCAGGTGGTGGAGATCCTGTTCTTTTTCAACACATTTTCTGGTTCTTTGGTCACCCCGAAGTATATATTATGATTTTACCGGCCTTTGGTATTGTGTCACATATAATTGAGACGTTTTCGAGAAAACAATTATTTGGATATTCTTCAATGGTTTGGGCGATGCTCTCAATTGCAATTCTCTCATTTGTGGTTTGGGCTCACCACATGTTTACTGTTGGCTTGCCCCTCGCAGCGGAAATATTTTTTATGTGGGCTACTATGTTAATTGCAGTTCCAACTGGAGTAAAAGTATTTAATTGGGTTGCAACAATGTTTAGGGGTTCATTGACTTTTGAAACCCCAATGTTATTTGCGGTTGCATTTGTCGTACTTTTTACAATTGGAGGATTGTCAGGACTGATGCTCGCAATTGTTCCAGCTGATTTCCAATATCATGATACTTATTTTGTTGTTGCACATTTCCATTATGTTTTAGTGCCAGGTGCAATATTTTCTATCATGGCGGCTGTCTATTACTGGATACCTAAATGGTCTGGAAATATGTACGACGAGAGACTAGGCAAACTTCATTTTTGGCTATCATTTATAGGTGTCAATGTCACATTTTTCCCACAACATTTTATTGGCCTTGCTGGAATGCCTCGAAGATACCCAGACTATTCTCTTGTTTTTGCTGACTGGAATATGGTTTCAAGTGTTGGAGCATTTTTATTTGGCTTTTCTCAGTTATTGTTCTTATTTATTGTTATTAAGACTGTGATGGGTGGAAAAAAAGCAACAGATCGTGTTTGGGAAGGTGCTAAAGGCTTAGAATGGACGGTAGCATCACCAGCTCCGTATCATACATTTTCATCACCACCAAAAATTGACTAATGAAAAAAGAAGCAAAAAAAACATTAATAAGGCTGGTAGTGGCAGTCCCTTTGATGTTTGCTTTCGGTTTTGCACTTGTACCTTTATATGATGTTTTTTGTGAGATAACAGGAATTAATGGAAAAGTTTTCCAATCTGAATACTCAGAAGATCTAATTACTGATGATGGAAGAAAGATCGCTATTCAGTTTATATCAACCAATAATGAAAATATGCCCTGGACATTTAAACCATCCGAACAGGTTATGAAGATTGAAACGGGGAAATATTATGGCGCAACCTTCTATGTAAAAAATACTACAAATAAAAAAATGACTGCACAAGCAGTGCCTAGTGTAGCGCCTTCAAATGCTGCAGCGCATTTAAAAAAACTTGAATGCTTCTGCTTTGAGCAGCAAGAGTTACTGCCAGGAGAAGATGCTTTGCTTCCTGTTAGATTATTAGTTTCAAATGAATTGCCATCTAATATAAAAAACATAATTTTGTCATATACAATTTTTGATATCACTGACTACAACGATGAAGTTATAGCTCATAATCAAATGGAAATAGAGTGAGTTATTAAATGAGTGGGGGAAGTTATTACGTTCCAGATCAAAGCAGATTCCCAATTTTCATGGCTGTTTCGTTGTTTCTTTTGGTCATGGGTGCATCGAGCACTATAAATAATTTAGACGATCCAAATAGTAATTCTGTATATATATTATATTTTGGGCTTGCTTGTCTTTTTCTAACAATGTTTTTCTGGTTCAGACAGGTTATTAAAGAGCACCTTGCAGGTTTAGACTCAAACCAATTAAAACAATCATATGTATACGGCATGGCTTGGTTTATATTTTCAGAGGTAATGTTTTTTGCCGCATTTTTCGGAGCTTTATTTTATGTGAGGGCACTTGCTGTACCTTGGTTAGCTGGAGAAGGCTCTAAAGGTGCCGCAATTACAGCTATTGAACTTTGGCCAGCTTTTGAGTCAACCTGGCCGGTAATAACAACTCCAGATCAGGGAACAGAATTTGAACTTGCAAAGAAAAGCATGGCCTGGCCCGGATGGGAGAATGCTCTTAAATGGCTGCCTCTTTGGAATACGATTGTGCTATTAAGTTCATCTTGGACTGTTCATCTTGCCCATCTTGGTTTGAAAAAGGGCAATAGAAAAAAGTTTAATGGTTATCTTGGTTTAACAGTGTTTCTAGCTCTAATTTTTGTTGGATTACAAGCACTTGAATATTATGAAGCTTATGCGCATTATGGTCTTACTTTAAATTCTGGCATTTACGGTTCAACATTTTTTATGTTGACTGGATTTCATGGTTTTCACGTTATGATGGGTGGTTTCATGTTAGCAATCATGCTAGCAAGATCAGTTTTTGCTGGCCACTTTGAGCAGCACGATCATTTTGGCTTTGAGGCTGCCTCATGGTATTGGCATTTTGTTGATGTTGTTTGGCTGATGCTATTTATATTTGTTTATATTCTTTAATTAGGAGCCTTCCCACGGAACACTATTCCCAAGCTCACCTGTATAAAGACCAATTGCAATTAATATGATTAAAACTGTAGCAAAGAAAACCCTAAAACCTAGTAAATAAACGGTTCTTTTTCTACCTGTTTCGCCTTTATCTACCAGTAAAAAGAAAAGGCCACCAGCAAGCGAAAGGAGTAATAAAGGTATTACGATATATATTAGTGTTGTAATCATAATAAAATTTTAAAGCATATATACTTCAATAGATATGAAAAAAAATAAATTTAATCCTGGTACAAGAATAACAATATTTTTTGTATTCTTTGCTGTTTTGTTCTTTTCATTGGGTCTTTGGCAAATAGAGAGAGGACAGAGTAAAACAGTTTTATTAGATGAATTTGAGAAGAACTCAATTACAAATCCAAAATATATCAGTAAAGATTCTAAAAAATGGGATCGGGTTTTTTTTGAAGGCACATGGGAAGGATCAAATCAAATTTTGGTAGATAATGTTATTAATCGTGGCGTTGCTGGATATAAAGTCTTAACACCTTTTAGGATATCTGATACCGAAAGGATGATTCTAATTGATAGAGGGTGGTTAAAAAGAAATACAGATATTATGAATTTACCTGACATAAATATAGTAAACATAAAAGAAAAAGTTAGTGGAATATTAGAAGCTCCTGAACTAGGTCTTGTGCTTTCAGATGATTTAGTTTCAGTTGAATGGCCAAAAATTGCTCAAACAAAAAATCTTGGAGTTATATCTAAAGAGTATGATGAAATTATATATCCTTTTATTTTATTAGCAGACCCAACAAGCAGATATAGCTTAGAATATATTAAAATTAAACCTACAAATATGACTCCTGTAAAACATTATGGTTACTCTGCGCAATGGTTTCTAATGTTTATAGTTTTGTGTGCAATGTACTTATGGTATGGATTTAAAAGAAATGAAAAGTAAATTTTTTCTAGCAACATTATTACTCACCCCAATACTGGTTGTAACATTCTCAACCCTCTATTTCACTATGGGTATGTCACCAGATGGAACAAAAAATAATGGAGTTTTTTTTAAAAGTTATTTTGATTTAAATGATTTTAAAAATGGTGAAGGAAAACAAGACCTTATAAAATTTGAAGATGGAAAATGGATTTTGTCAGTGTATGTAACAAATATGGAAACAAGTAAAGGTTCTATATATTTGTCAAGACAACTTAACGTAGCTTTGAACAGAGATATAAATAAACTTAAGAGAGTTTTGTTTTATTCAAATAAGCTACTTGAAACTAACTTAAATGACATTAAATTACAGTATCCAAGGATTGAAATTATTGAAGACAAAAATGGTGTGCTTCTAAATGTGCTTCAAAGAAACTCACAGATTGACTTTAATATTGAAAATCCAATATTTGTTATAGATCCTTATGGAAGGGCCGTTATGTATTTTTTGCCAGACACAGACCCTAAATTAATTCTAAAAGACTTAAAGGTGCTAATTTAATGAATCAGATCAAAAACTTATCTTTATTTGGAATCTGCTTTGCTTTTGTCGTAATAGCATTAGGTGCTTGGACTCGACTTGTCGACGCTGGCCTTGGCTGTCCTGACTGGCCTGGTTGTTATGGTTTTGTTGTTTTTCCTATAAATGAAGCAGACATTGCAGTAGCAGAAAGCAGATATCCATTATTTCCATATGATATCAATAAAGCAATACCTGAGGTGGTGCATAGGTATTTTGCAGCAGGATTAGGATTCATTGCAATTTTATTAGTATATTTATCTTTTAGGAAAACTAGTGACAGATCAATCCAAGCATGGTCTTCTTTTTTATTACTTTTTATATGTTGCCAGGGAGTTTTTGGGTACCTGACAGTAAGTTTGAAACTTTTGCCAATAATAGTAACATTGCATCTGTTCGGAGGTTTTACAACTTTAACATTGTTTTATTTCATATATTTAAAATCTCGTAATTTTTCAATATTTAGCCAAATCAATATTTCAAACTTAAAAACTATTGCAGGCATAGCTTTTATTGTGTTAATTTTTCAAATATTTCTGGGTGTATGGACAAGCACTAACTATGCATCTTTGGCATGTGCTGATTTTCCAACCTGCCAAGGAACATATTTGCCTGAAATGGATTTTAAAAGTGGCTTTAATTTAAACCAAAAAGTTGGACCAAACTATTTGTATGGTTTGCTAGACAACCCAGCTAGAGTAGCCATTCATTATTCTCATAGAGTTTCAGCAATATTAGTCACGTTTATTTTTTTAATCCTTATGTCGAGGTTATGGTTCTCTGACGCTGCTCCTTTAGCTTCAACCCTTGGAATACTTCTTTTAACTCAAATAACTCTTGGAATTATTAATGTAGTATATGTACTTCCTCTTTATGTAGCTATTGCCCATAATCTATTCGCTGCGTGTCTACTATTAGCAACATTTACAGTTAACTACCTTGCCTGGAAGAAATGACTCTTCTAAAAAGTTATTATCAGCTATGTAAACCAAACGTAGTTTATATGATGCTGATATGTGCTTTTGTAGGCATGCTTTTAGCTGAACAATCAGTGGGCTCATATAGTTATCTATTTGTTTCACTTGTAGGTATTGCCTTTTGCGCAGCTTCAGCTGCAGCTATCAATCAAGTGATTGACCGTAAATCAGATGCATCTATGACAAGAACCGATCAAAGGCCATTACCTAAAGGCGAGCTCTCAGCAACGCATGCATCATTATTTGCGGTACTAATTGGTATTACTGGAGCAACAATTTTATATGTTTATGTAAATACACTTACAATGCTTTTAACAATCGCCTCTTTAATTGGCTATGCTTTTATTTACACCGTTTATCTAAAGAGAGCTACCCCACAGAATATCGTAATTGGTGGCTTAGCAGGTGCTGCGCCTCCTTTGTTAGGGTGGTCAGCTGTTACAAATACAATAGATCCTTATGCCTTATTATTAGTTTTAATTATTTTTGTGTGGACACCTCCTCATTTTTGGGCTCTCGCAATATACAGAAAAGAAGAATACGCAAAAGAATCTATTCCAATGCTACCCGTAACCCACGGCGTAGTGTTTACAAAACTTCAGATTGTTCTTTACACAATAATATTATTTATAGTCTCGCTTTTGCCTTACGTGGTTTTAATGTCAGGAATCATCTATCTTATTTCTGCACTGGCTCTAAGTTCAGCGTTTCTGTATTACTCTATTAACCTTTATTTTAGCGATAGTGACGAAGATGCTATGAGCACATTTCAATTTTCTATTTATTACATATTTTTAATTTTTCTAGCTCTGTTAATAGATCATTTTATAATTTTAGGTTGATGAC
This sequence comes from uncultured SAR86 cluster bacterium, assembly GCA_902525635.1. Taxonomy (GTDB): domain Bacteria; phylum Pseudomonadota; class Gammaproteobacteria; order Magnimaribacterales; family D2472; genus SAR86A. The sequence continues at coordinate 6,658 of CABZHV010000008.1, read as the reverse complement.
GATTAAGAAAAACATTTTAATTATAGTAATTTTTATTTTTACTGTATTAACACTATTTATTAACAAACTTACATCACCAAGAGTTTTAAGTACTAATGAACTTTTAATAAATGGTCTTTTCCTATTTGAGAAACCTAAAGAGATTTCTGATTTCACATTTATTTCTGCAAATGGCTTGAAGTTTAATAAATCTGATCTTATTGGTAAGTGGACGCTTATGTACTTTGGATTTACCAAATGTCCTGATGAGTGTCCAACAACTATGTATCAAATGTCGAAACTCATAAATGTTTTAAGAGAGAAAAATTTTCCATTAGAAGATAAACAATGGATCTTAGTGTCTATTGATCCAGAGAGAGATACACCAGAACAAGTTGACAAATATGCGAAAGGCTTTGATAAATCTTTCGTTGGCGTTTCTAATGTAAGGCCAATGTTGATAAGTTTGGCTACGCAATTATCTGTAAATAATATTATGCCAAGTGGGGATAAGATGGATGATTCTCATTTAGATAATCATGTAAACAATATTATTTTATTAAATCCAAATGGAGAGTTTGCTGGAGTTTTTAGACCTCCATTTGATATATCTAGATTATCATTAACATATCAATCTGTTACAAGCAGTTAGATTTTAATTATTACTTTACCCTTCGCTTTTCTGTCTTTTAGGTGGGCAATTGCTTTGCTACCATCATCTAAACAAAAGGAATCTGATACTTCAGGATTAATTTTTCCTTCTGAATGAAGCTCAAATAGCTTTTCAAAATTCTTTTTATTATCATCTGGAAACATTCCAACCCATGCACCCCAAAATACACCAACTATTTGACATCCTTTTAAAAGTGTCAAATTTAGCGGCATCTTTGGTATAGCATCTGGTCCGGCAGCAAAGCCAATAACTAAATATCTTCCTTCCCAAGCTATAGATCTTAGACATGGCTCAGAATATGATCCTCCGACTGGGTCATAAACAACGTTTGGACCAGCTCCGTTAGTTAGCTTTTTAATTTTACTTGATAGTTCTTTTTGTTGAGCCCTATCCAGTTTTCCAACAGGATAAATAAAACCTTGATCTGCTCCATGCTTTATACACAGATCTATTTTTTCTTGGGTTGATGCTGCAGCAATTACATTTGCACCCATTGCTTTTCCAAGTTCAACAGTGGCAAGACCAACACCACCAGCCGCGCCAAGAACAAGTAATGTTTCACCTTCTTTTAACATGCTCCTTTGTTTAAGAGCGTATAAAGAAGTTCCATAAGTCATTGGAAGAGCAGCAGCAGTTTCAAAGTTCATAGAATCAGGTATTTTTACAGCAGCAGCTTCCGGAACAACAATTTTTTCAGCAAAGGCTCCTATTCCAGTCATTGCAAATACTCTATCACCAACTTTAAGATTTTCTACTCCATCTCCAACTGCTGATATTATGCCTGCCGACTCACCGCCAGGTGTGAAAGGTAACTCAGGTTGAAATTGATATAATCCCTGTATCATTAAAACATCTGGAAAATTTACGCTCCCAGCTTTGTTGTCAATTAGTACATGCCCTGGAATAATTTCAGGATCTGGAACCTCACTTATTTGTAATTTTTCTGGAGGACCAAGCTCAACACACCGCAACGCTTTCATAATTTACCCCTACAATTGCATATTATAATTTGTTAAGTATTCATTCATTTCAGCTTTTGAATTTTTTGGAATTTTACTTAATTTATCTAATGATAACTCTGCTTCTTTTTTTATACTATCAATATACTTAGGATTTTCAGACCTTAAAATCTTTGTATTTTTTTTAGCTAAAGCCAGGCCGTCATTATGAAAATTTTCTTTTGGAATTTTCCCTTTTTCTATACTCAAAACATTATCAATTGACTCTAAATACTTTTCACAATCATTAAAGTAGCTTGCAACAGACCTTAAGCCATCAATTATTTCATTTTTAGCAGTGCAAATATTAATACTTTTCCCATTTAATGAGATTTCGGTATTTTCATTTCTTCCTTTATATATAGCCTTAGAATCATTATTATCAATTTCTTGCTTTTCTTTATTAGTTATTTTTGGACTAGGCCTAATTAAGCAATAAACTAGAAGTAGATCTAAAAACTGTATTTGATCGAGAGAAATTCCAGAAATATCATTGGGCGAAATATCAATACCTCTTATTTCTAAATACTCTATACCAAACTTTTTTAAAAGATCGTAAGGCCTATGATTTTTTAACTGAGATCTCTTAGGTCTTATTGAATCATAATATTCGTTTTCTATTTGAATAATACCATTTGAAATTTGTTGATATTCATTATTGGAATCTCTCAAACCTTGTTTTTCAAATTCAGGAAATGGGACAGTCATAGCTTCTTTAATCTTATTTAAAAATTCAGATAAAGAATTATATTTTATGTTTAAATTTTTCTGAGCCTTACTTTGATAACCTATATCGCTCATTCTTAACGAAGTTGCATTTTCAAGATACATATCGTTTTCGTTAAGTTTATCTAGAATATGTTTTCTTCCTTTTACAAATGACTTATTGACCACATTTGTTTGACCAAACTCCAATAAAACAAACCAAAAAATTCTTTTGAAGTTTCTAATAAGTCCAAGATAAGCTTCATCAAAACTTTTTTGACTATTTGAGTTTGTTAATAAATAAAGGGAGGTGGGCTTTAATGAAAAGTTGTAATGCATTCCTGATACACATTGCATCGTTGAGCCGTATCTTATTTTTAAACCTTTCCTATAGACATGTTTTAAAAGGCCAACATTGCTCTGATGGTAAACACCTATATTGATGTCTGATTCGTGTTTTATTTCTGGAGGCATTGAGTAAGGCCATAGTAATTCATTGCTATCTATATTTTTTGCTACATAGGAATGAAGAGAATACAAAAAGTCATTAAGATCATTGATATTTTCAAATGTTGGCGTAACTAACTCTACTTGTGCTTCAGCGAAATCTGTAGTGATGTATCTATTAGTTAAGGCAGAACCAAGAGACTCAGGATGAAAATTTTTTGAAATATATCCATTGTTATTAATTCTAAAGAACTCTTTTTCAATACCTCTCCTTATAGTCAAGTTCTTAAAGAAACCAGAATCTTTAAGTTTAGCTAGCTTATTTTTTAGCGCTCCATCAGCCATTGAATCCTGGACCGGCTTCAACTATTTCTGGCTTAACATTAAATTTCTTAAAATTTTCTTGGAACTTTGATATTAACTCTTTCAAATATCCATTATATTCATCTTTATTTTCCCAAGTATCTATTGGATTTAGTAACTTGTTATCAACACCATCTACTGATTTTGGGATTTGTAAATTTAATCCAGGTATTTTTAATGTTTCTGAGTCATCTAATTCTCCATCTTGGATCGCATTTACAATTCTTCTCGTGGTTGGTATATCAAACCTTGAACCAACTCCAAATGGACCTCCGGTCCAACCCGTGTTAACTAAAAAAACTTTTGAACCGAACTCTTCTATTCGCTCTATTAAAAGTTCAGCATATACATTAGCTGGTCTAGGAAAGAACGGTGCTCCAAAGCAAGTTGAAAAAGTTGATTCAATGTCTAAATCTGATCCCACTTCTGTCGAACCAACCTTTGCGGTATATCCACTTAGGAAATGATATGCAGCTGCTTCTTTTGTTAGTATTGAAACAGGGGGAATTAATCCTGTTAGATCACATGTAAGGAAAATAACTGACTTTGGCTCTCCTGCGGCATTTTCACTTATAGCGCTCTCTATATGAGATCTTGGATAACAACATCTTCCATTTTCTGATAAAGATGTATTACTGTAATCCGGTACATTGTTATCGTCTAAATAAACGTTTTCTATGACACTTCCGTGCTTTATAGCTTTGTAAATAACAGGTTCATTTTTTTCTGTTAAATTGATTGTTTTTGCATAGCAGCCGCCTTCAAAATTGAAAACAGATCCCTTACTCCAGCCATGTTCATCATCGCCTATCAACGAACATTTTGGATCAGCTGACAAAGTAGTTTTACCTGTTCCTGATAATCCAAAAAACAAAGCAACGTCTCCTTTTGAATTTACATTTGCAGAGCAGTGCATAGGAAGAACACCCTTTTCAGGAAGCAGAAAATTTTGAACAGAAAACATAGATTTTTTCATTTCACCTGCATACTTCATACCTGCAAGAATTACCTTTCTTTTTGCAAAATTTATTAACACACTACTTTCTGAATTTGTACCATCGGTTTTTGGATCACAGCAAAAATTAGCAGCACTTATTATTTGCCATTCTTTTTTATTTGATGGATTGAAATTACTCGCACAGACAAATATTAATCTTGCAAACAAAGAATGCCAGGCAGTCTCAGTTTTAACAATAACTGGCAGATAATGATCTTCATGAGAACCAACATGTACCTTTGATGAATAATGAGTTTTCTCTGACAAATATAAATTTACTTTGTCCCATAAAGAATCAAATTTATCTTCATCAAAAGGCTTATTAACTTCACCCCAATCAATTAAATCTTTTGTACCAGACTCCTCAACAATAAATCTATCATTTGGACTTCTACCGGTTCTTTCACCAGTTGTTGTTGAAAAAGCACCATTACTTGCAATAACTCCCTCATTGTTTTCAATGGCTTCTAGTATAAGTTCTTCGTTGTTTAGCTCTATTGCTTGAGGGGCATTTGTAAAATCATTCATGTTACTAACAAATATTATAGGTACTTGGGGGGAATAATTATATATGTTGAGGTGATAATTATGTACCTATAATATAAGTATTGTTAGTTATATAAGATGACGTTGTGTAGTGACATTATGTTTTTATAGCAATTAAAGTCAATCAATATAAAAATCGTCTATTTTAAAGGAAAAAAATGCATTAAAAAATGTAGTTTCACTACATTTTTAATCAAATTGAACCAACTTTCTATATTTAAAGACAGTTAATATTAGATATATTGTAAAGAAAAGAAATCCATACTCTGCAAAATTAAAAATAAATCTCCAACCATCCTCAGCACAACTTGGCCCACCAGCAAGCGTTCTTCTTAAAGCATCATAAAGACCAAAGTATTCAACTTGAGCATGAAAAGGCATGCCACATCCTGAGAGCTGAGCAAGCTCATTAGGAGCCATATTTTGAATATATATTTGTCTTGATGTTACCAACATGCCAATAATGGAGGAGACAAAAATTAAAGAGGCGCTTATGAGATCTTTTTTAAATAAAAATCCAACTAAACCTGAGACGGCAACCAAGCCAAAGATATATCTAGTGAGAACACATAAAGCACAGGCTTGAAGATATAAAAATTCGTCCATAGCTATTGCAATAATAATTACAAGTAAAGCTGAGAACATTAAAGTGAGTTCAAAATAATTTTGAAAGACATTGTTGAATAAATTTACAATTTTTTTATACATTTTTTCCATTATAGAAAAACAAGAGTCATAATACATCATATAAAGTTTAAACATGAAAGATAGAATTTTTATCATAGATGGATCCTCTTATTTATATAGAGCTTTTCATGCTATGCCTCCTTTAAGTACATCAAAAGGTCAGCCAACAGGAGCTATTAAAGGTGTTTCAAATATGTTGATGACTTTAAAAAAAGACAGTGAGGGATCTCCAATAATTGTTGTTTTTGATGCAAAAGGCAAAACATTTAGAAATGAGATTTATTCTGAATATAAAGCTAATCGACCTCCAATGCCTGATGAGCTTCGCTTGCAACTTGAGCCGGTTAAAGCAATTTGTAAGGCCATAGGTTTTCCACTTATTGAAATTGAAGGTGTTGAAGCAGACGATGTCATAGCAACAATATCTAGAATGGCAAAAGATGCTAAATATAAATGCGTAGTATCTTCATTAGACAAAGATCTTATGCAATTAGTAGAGGATCCTGATACAACTTTGATGAACACAATGAAGCATGAAATTTTTGATGAGGCAAAGGTATTCGAAAAGTTTGGTGTTAAACCTAATCAAATAAGAGATATGCTAGCTCTCGTTGGCGATTCATCAGATAACATCCCAGGTGTTCCAAAAGTAGGTCAAAAAACTGCTGCAAAGTGGCTAAATGAATATAGTGATTTGGATGGAGTTATAAAAAATGCTGACTTGATAAAAGGAGTTGTTGGAGATAATTTAAGAAACAGCTTAAGTCAGCTTGATAGAAATGTTGAGCTAGTCTCTTTAAAAGATGATGTTGATTTAAATGCAAAGTTTGAAGATTTTTTAACATTAAATCCAAACCAAGAAGAGCTAGACAAAATTTTTAAAGAGTTAGAGTTTGCACCAATGAATAAAGATAAGTATGAGGAGACTCCAAAAAAAAATGGAAAATATGAAACAATTCTTAACAAAAAAGATCTAAACTCTTGGATTGACAAAATAAAGAAATCAAAAGCCTTTGCAATAGATACTGAAACAGATTCTGTCCAAACTGTTTCTGCTAACATGCTAGGGATATCTCTATCAGTAGAAGAAAACGAAGGCTGTTATATTCCAATTGGACATGACTATGAGGGCTGTCCAGAACAATTATCTATGGATGAAGTTATTACAGTCCTTGGTCCTATAATAGAAGAAAATCAAGATAAGATTATTGGACAGAATCTAAAATTTGATATCCCAATATTATCAAGACATGGTATTAACAT
>CABZHV010000007.1:0-41425 GCA_902525635.1 uncultured SAR86 cluster bacterium | reverse complement strand
ATCGATACATATCTAAATCTTCTTTGTCGGTAAAAAACTCCTCAAAATCCTTCTCACCAGTTGTATCACTTGTAAAGAAGTAACAAGGCCAACACTTTTTAGCTATGAGTTCTTCTGCTTTATCACGAGCTTCGTTTTCAGATTGACATTCATAAGGTTTATAGCCTCGCTCTTTTAGATAACTTTTTGCTATTTCCGAGAAAGTTATTAAGTGCAATTTTTCATTCAATTTTGGAAAGAGAATATCTCTATTTTTTCCAAGTAAACCAGATAGCAAGCAAAGTTCGCCGGATTCCTGTTGTGTTACAAAGTAACGTCTCACATCATTTGGAGCTGAAAACGGCTGTCTTTTAAAGAATCGTTGATTAAACCCGTGAAGCAAAGAGCCATCTGAAAAAGCTACATTGGCAAAACGTGCCATCGAAATGTCTTGTGTGAGACTTTCGCGCATCAAAAACATTTCCATAATTCGCTTGCTAGCTCCCATCATGTTTACTGGGTTAGCCGCTTTATCTGTTGATACACAAAAATACTTTTTAGCTCCCATTTCTCTGGACATACGTAAAGTCTTAACTGTATTGAATACATTAACGATTATCATTCGCATGAGTGTAAATGGATCTTTTTCGCTCCTTACATGTTTTAGAGCAGATAAGTTAAATACGAAATCATACGGACCCTTATCAGTGACCAATGCGTCAAACTCTAAAGATCCGCAATCAATTGCAAATGTCTGAAATTCACCGCTACCATAACCTTCTTTACTTCTAAGATCTCGAACAAGTTCAACCATATTATTTTCTGAGATATCAACAACGTGAAGAGTTTTTGGGTCACGTTTAAAAATTTCTCGAGTTACTGCTTGTCCAATCGTGCCAGCACCGCCAATTATTAAGAAGCGAGATTTTTGTATAGTTATTCTGAGATCGTCTTCATGACTTACAATATCTGAAGAAAAAAGCTCTGAATCGCGACCGATTAGTGATAATAAATCCATATTAAACCTTTATTTTCTATTAATTATCCTGGGAATACAAAGCTTAACACCTTCGTCTGTTGATATTACTGGTTTCCAGTTAAGAGACTTTTTGGTATGTTCAATATCTATCGTTAAATCTTCACATAAACGATCAATAATAGGTTTTTTACCAATAAGCCTGGCTACCATTTTTAAGAGCATGGGGCTTACCTTAAATATCCTTGGCTTTTTCCCATAGGCCTCGACCATTATAGTAAATAGCTGAGATGTTGAAATGTCGTTATCATCGCTAACAAGAAAAAGCTGATTTGCAGCTTTTGGATTATCAATACAATAAATAATTAAGCTTGCTAGATTATCGATTGCAACAAAAGCTCTCTTATTTTTTATAGAGCCCAAGGGTAAGGGAAAATTTTTTGATGCAAACTTTAACAGATTTGCAAAATTGGCTTTAACACCAGGTCCATAGACTAAGGGAGACCTTATAATGACAATTTCTAACTGTGTCTCTTCAGCAATTTGAAGTAAGCCTATTTCAGCTTCAGCTTTTGATTTAGCATAATCATCTTTAGGTTTTCTCAAATCATCAAATCTAAATGGCTTATAAGGCTGTGTTCGTTCCCCATTCACCTTAATTGAACTTAAAAAAATAAATCGTTTTACACCAAAATTGGCAGCCTGTTTTGCTAAATTCAAAGTTCCTAAACAATTTGTTTCCATATAATCTAACGACGAATTTTTTGAAGTATCACTCATTCTATGAACTCTAGCAGCAGTATGAATGATAACTTCAACATCTTTAAGGCAATCTGCAAAATTTTCTTTGCTTGATATATTTTTTTTAAAATATTTGGCAGTATTTATATTTCTTCGTGAAGTTAGTACCAAATCATGTTCATGAAGTTTCGTTTGAAGATGTTGTCCAATAAATCCATTTCCTCCTGTTAATAAAATCTTCATTGAATCTTGCCTAATACTTTTAAAACGAATCTCATTTATATTTATTGAATGTTTGATAAAGGGAATAATGGTTATCGATTACCTTCGAGACACAAAATTTTTGTTCAGCCATCAATCGCCCTGCTTTGCCCATAGATTCTATCAAATCTCGATCAGAGGCCATTTTAACAAGAGCTCTAATCAAAGATGAGATGTCTCTAGGAGCAATTAACATTCCTGTCTTTCCAGGAATTATCGCATCACGACATCCTGGATGCTCAGTTGTAATGACAGCACAACCACTTGCTGCAGCTTCCAGCAATACTTTTGGAATTCCCTCAGCGTAATAGGATGGCAAGATAAAAATATGGGTCTCGGCAAGGATATCTTTCAAGTCGCTTCTATTGCCTAAAAATTCAACCTTTTTTGAAGAGCACATTTCTCCAATTTGTTCTTTAGTTAGAGATTCAGGGCTATCATAATCAATAGGCCCTGCTAAGCTAAAACTGATATTGAAATTGTATTTTTCTTGTATTTTACTTGCAGCTTCACAAAACTCTCTTACTCCCTTGTCTCTTAGTAAACGAGATGCCATTAAAACTTTAATTGGACCATGCATTTTTCTCTTTTGAAATTTATATTCTTCAAGATCAACACCAGAGCCTTCAACCATTGTAATTTTTTCATTTGTTACTAATCCATTGTTTAAAAGTATTCCAGCATCATGCAAACTTTGGCAAATAACTCTGGATTGCTCAGAAGAAAATATTATTTTGTATATTGATTTGATTATGAATAATCGGGTTTTGCTTAAGAAATTAGTAGGTGAAAATCCAGGTCCAAGACCTGATATCGAAGCTATAAATGGTATCTTAAAAATAAAGCAAATAATTCCTAAAAGGATTATTGGCTTTATTGTTACCGCATGAATAATTGAAGGACGCTCTCGTTTGATTAGCTGAATAGTTTTAAGGAACTCTCTTAACGAAGAGTACAGACTTAAATACTTTCTCTTTATAGGGCTTTGAAGAAATGAAAAACCTTTGTATTCTTTATTTTCATGAGGTGATGTGAAATCAGCAAAAACTGTCATTTCGACTCCTTTGTCCTTAGCAACCTCTGCGATTGGCAGTCTGTGAGACAAAAAAAACCAATCTACATTTACAAACATAAAGATCTTAATCATTAGTATTCTTTATTATTCAAACATGAGACACTATCGAGGTATCTCAATTAATTTAATCTTTGGATTTGAGTCCACAATTTCCTTAATAATTTTTATCATATTTGAAGTAGCGCATATACCCTTCTCTATTAAATCATCTTTTAGTGAATTAAGTTCACTACTTCCTTTTATTAATCTAGTTTTGAGACCATTAACAATTACTTCCTTTGAGGCAGAAACATAAACTATTAGCAAAAGCTTTATATCAAGACATTCTATTAGTTGGTTAATTAGAAACCTTAAGAAATCTATTTGTTTAGCTCCAATCGAGAGCTGTTGATAGTAACAACAAGACCACAATGCTTGAAAAATACCTTGATCTAATAGAATTGGGCCACCTTTTTTAGAACGTAATTGAATTACAGAAAATATTAATAAAAGATTAAAAATCAATTTTATTCTCTTCAAAAATTTTACTCCGCCAAAACTAAATATAATTCTGAAAGCCATACCTAACAAATTCCATCGATACCAACAAGATCTTAGTATTAAGAATAATTTAGATATTATGCCTAGTAAGCGGTTTTTATGGTATTGATCTATGGAGTGATATGTAACATATTCATCATTTTCAATAACTCGTGTAAAAAGGTTATGAGAAAAATGTGATTTTCCTACTCCTGGAGTACCAAATGCTTCAATAACAACTCTCCCTGAACTACTAATCTTAAGAGCATCTAAAAACCACTTCTCTAGTTCAATATTCACCGCTAAGATCTCTGTTTATGTGAAGAAATTTCACGCCAAATGTCATACGCCAGCTTAGGTAGCATTTCTTTATAAGTCCCAGTATTAGAAAACTTTATCAACTTATTACAAATTGGAATTGTTTGCTGGTTATTTTGGAACCGCATGACTATTTCTTCATCACTTTCTTTTCCATCTTTAACTCTTTCATGATTTCGTTTTAATGCATCATCAATATCAACTTCTAAATAAAAGCAAAGATCTGCTTCAGGAATTTTCTCATAAATGCTTTGCTCTACCGAAGCAAGAAAGCTTATTAAGAAGTTTCTTGTCCTATTATTGATAATTTTTGGGCCATCCATTTTTCCATGACTATTGGTGGGCCACCTATCAACAAGGACCAAATTACCCTCGCGAGCTTTTCTAGATGCAATCGATGCCTTTCGTAATCTTAAAAAAGCTAAAGTACAGGCAAGAATAGCATCTTTCAAAGACGATTGTTTTTTTAAAGTATCTGTATGTTTCGTTTCAATTCTATCTCCTCTTCTAATGAAAGATCTTGCTAACTCAAGAAGCTTTCCCTGTGGTTTTCCTAAAGCATAAATCTTACAATCTAAGAACGAACTATAGAGATCGTTCAAACCAACTATCATTGAAGACTTACCAGCACCATCAGATCCCGATATCGCTACAATAATCCCACCACCAATAAATTTTTTTTTGTTCCTAGTTATCAATTTATTAAATAATCTTCGAAAAAAGCTTATATTTCGCCGAAACATAAGGGTTAAGTTTTTATATCGCAAATACTGACGTAAATACTGACGAAAATTGAAAGCTACCATATATTTTGGTTGTTGAAACTTTTGGTTTAGGCCTGAATCTTTAATATAGTCGTTTATGGAAATCGGTCCTATTCCATGAAGATCATCAGCAGAAACGCCGCATTTCATCCACTCTTCTCTGTAGGAGTCAAGTTCTTTTTTGTATATATATCGTGAAAAAAGTGAGCCAGATTTTATAAGATGTCTTATAAAAAAGATGTAAGCTTGAGCATTTCTGTTCAATATAAAAATTCCACTTCTTTTATCACTTTCACGATTCGTAAATAAAAAATCTTTCAGAGGAAGATTATATTCTTTAATCCAACCTTCCCCAGTTATTAACTCAAAATATACGTGTAGATGACTAATAGTTGAATCTTTATTAACCTTAAAATAGTGATAAATAGAATTAAATTTGGCTACTGGATTCTCCATCTCAATCCAACCATTTTGATGTGCAATAATGTTGAAATCACAAATTGAAGTATTGAAGATAAGAATATCAAGATCGCATTCTCCAGTAAGTGCAAAATTGAGTTCATGATTGTTCTTCCAACTTACATAACTGACATTAGATCTTTCAAGAACATTAAGAAACTCTAACAAATTATAAACTCCATTATTAGCATTAATATGAACTATATTTTTAACAACTTTCGATAGAAAAAATGTTTAATTAGTTTCACTATCTATCCGAGTTAACAGATTTGTAAACTTCCATATAACATTCAAGCATGTTACTAAGGCCAAATCTTTCTATGGAATGCTCCTTTGACATACCTCTTTGATCCTTGAGTTTATATATTTCTTTTGCAACATAATTTAAGGAATTAATGATTTCTTCTTCATTGTCTTTATCTACATAAATACAGCGATCAGACGGAGGAGTAACTTCTTTATGGGGTGGTATTGTTGACAAAATCAAAAAACAGCCACAATACATAGCCTCCAAAACTGCAATTGGCAAACCTTCTCCCTTTGACAAAGAAATGAAAACATCCGCCTCGAGCATATGCTCAATTGCTGTATCTCTTGGTAAACAGCCTTTAAAAGAAATCTTAATAGATGAAACAACTTTTTTTGAATAATCAATTAAGCTTTGTTTATTTACTCCATCTCCTAAAAAGATTATTTCTGCTTCTATATTAGTTAAATTTAAAAGCTTTAGAAGTGCTATCTGATTTTTTGTATCAGTTAGGGCGCCGACATAAACAATTTTAACTTTTGAATTTATATCGAAATGGGATACCTGCAAATTACTACTGGCTACCCTGTCAATGCGACTATTATCAAAACCATTAGTAATAGCTTTGATTTTTTTATTGAAGAAGAACTTAATTATTTTAGGCAGGCTATTCTGACTTGATTTTCCACAAGTACAAACCTTGTTTGAGAATAACATAACAATAATATTTAAAAATTGATTTCTTGTTTTAAATACGTTCCAACTGTTATGAATTGTGAATACAGTCTTACTTAACAAACCAAATTTAAAAGGAAAGATTGCTAATATGAATATTATTCCTGTTATTGAGTTATGAATATGAACAACATCATAGTCAACTTCATTAATATTCCTTTTTATAAGTTTGAAAAGTTGAAAAACAGACCCATTGCCGTGGAAGATAGTTATTTTTTCATCTATAGGCACCTCATCTTTTTCAAGAGAGCCCACAGTTTGAATTATTTTATCTTTGAATCCAAGTGAAAACTGATTGTAGGCAGTTGTTGTAGGCTTTAGAGTGGGCGTTAAACGAAGTAATTTCATAAATGTTTATCCCTAACAATTCTATGTATCAAAAATTATTTAATAAAAGATGTGACAACTATTAGATATATTAATCAACTCTCTTATAAACATATAATACAGTTAATGATAGATATTTGCTCATAAAGCTATTTCTGAAGTTTTTGAAAAACCACCTATCAATAGAACACTCTATTGATGAAGCAAATAATCCAAGCCCAAAAGTTATATAAATTTTCTTTTGTGCCTTAAATCCATTCTTTTTAAGCAAACTTTCTACATGCTTGTCTTTAATAGATGAAAATTCTACTTTCTTTTTTCCAGTAATATAGCTATGTATTTTTGATAAATAACGTCTTGTCAGCCTTAAAAAGGAATCCCCGTTAGCAGTAGAAAAAATTAGATAGCCATTGGTATCTACAAGACTTGATAATCCAGCTAAAAATTCTTCCTGTTTATGATGATAGCCTGCAACACCAAGAGATAAGACCAAATTTGCACTCACTTTTATGTCTTCTATACTGCCGACTGTAAAATTAATATTTTCATATCCAACTTCGTTCAAACTTCTATTTGCTAAAAGTATCATCTCTTTGGATATATCTACACCATACATTTCTGCTTTAACACCATTCTCTCTAAGGTTTAGAAGAACATTTCCCATACCGCAACCAACATCAACCAAAATCCCATTATTGATTGGTGATAGATAATGAAACACTAAATTCTCTGTAGTTTCGGCGCGTACCCTTTTTTCTTGATGAAGTAATTTTTTTGTATGAGTTTCTGTGTAAATATCATTATATTTTTCTGATCTAGTATCAAACAGCTTCGAAATTTTTTTCATAAATAATCTTTTGTTGAATATATTGATTCTAATAATAGCTTATGAATATTAACCATCTAAAATGTTATTCCATTTTTGCATGATGTTGCTAACTGAAAATTTATCTCTCATGCGAATAGCATTATTACCAATGTCATTACGAAATTCTTCATTATCAATAATTTTCTTCATTGCATTTACTAAACCTGACTCTTTTTCTTTAGGGTCAACAAGAATACCATTGAATCCATCCTGAATCATGTCTCGTGGCCCTGTATCGCAGTCAAAGCTAATGGAAGGTACTCCATAGGACATTGCCTCCAATAAAACATTGGGAAATCCTTCAACAAATGAGCTCAAGACAAATATATCTGCTCTTTTATACCATCCTGCAATATTTCCAACCTTTCCAGGAAAAAAAACTCTATCAGCAATACCTAGTTCGAATGACAACTTGTTAAGATTATCTTTTTCTTCACCATCACCCAATATTACTAAATCCCAATCTTGATATTTATCTTTTATTTGATAAAAAGCTTTTATCAATAAATCAAACTGCTTGAATTTTACCATCCTGCCAGAGGCAAGAATTACTTTTCTATTTTGTAAAATCAGTGAATTGGGAGACACAGATTGCTTTAGACGAACAGGTAGGGGATATATGATTGGATTTGGGATTACCTTGACATTAGTGTCAGGAAAATTTTTAGTCATCCAGGTCTTACTTTTTTGTGTTTGCACTATAATTTTTTTAGCGCCCATAAATAAAACTCTGTATATCCATAAAAACTTATTATTCAATGAGGCAAAAGGAGGCCAAGTTCTCTCACATATTATTAAAGAAGACTTAATCCCCAAAGTTGATAAAGCTGTTGCTACATTTACTCTAGCTAGAAATGAAATAACTACATCTGGATTTTGGCTCTTAATCTCTCTTCTCAGACATATTAACTTCCATAAGAGATTTAAAGGATTTTTTTTGGAGAAAATATTACTGTCAGTCAAATATTTTAAAGTAACATTTTTATTTATTTGGAAGTGACTTTTTGTTTTTTCAGTAAATGTAGAAATTAATGTGACAGCATATCCATTGTTAGCCCAGTGATCAGATAAAATTGAGACAACCCTCTGTGCACCTCCCATATTCATTGCACTAACTACGATGACAATACTTTTTTTCATTTTGATTAACTAGATAGTATTAGAAATTGCATAGAATGAAACCAAGAAAAAGAATGGAATATATCCTGCTGTGAAAACCTGAATTGTGCCTAATTCTCCTTCCTTAATAAGGAAAAATAAATACAAGATAATTGCATTTCCTATGTACCTTGAATAGGAAAGATCGATAATAAATCCAAACAAGTAAATAAAAAATATTCCTATAGACATGAATCCATAGATATTTTTGATTGCCTTTTTATTGGTAAATATCATTAATAATCCAAGCAAAAGAATCACAACGTTGAAAAGAATACTTGAACTTATAGGTGTGACGTTAAATCCAAATAAGGACGAAGCAATTACAATGGAAAATGAGGATAATGACAATAAAGATAAAGGAATTATGAATGGTGATTTTATTCTTATTTTCTTCAGCACATAAAATAAAATATATAAAGCAATAAATGGTGCCATTGACAAGTGAATTAGAGTTGCTACGGCAAATAAGAGGTACCTCCAGAAACTATTAAAGTATAGAAAAGAGACCATGAGGACAGTAAAAGCAACTCCAGATCTTATGCCGGAGGCAAATAAGTTTGAAACCATTGGTGTAAAGAAAATCATAAGAAATATAGGCAATAAATATATCAAATACTTGGTAGATCTAATATGTACTAAATAGATGCAAAAAAACAATGATGACATTGTGAATGCGAGATAAGATAGTAGTGTTATAAAATCGACATTCAAGTAATTGCTTAAAAACATTATTCCAATTCGGAAAGCGCCATCACCAGCAATTGAATAATTGTTAAGAAAGAACTCAGTAGATTGAGACTTATTATTTTCAAAAAAGAATAAGTAAGAACCTATATCTCCACTTCCAACAGAATATAAGTATTGAAGCGAACTGAAAATAAAAAAACCATAGACTATCGCGAATAGTAATCCAACAAATTTAATGGCCGTACGTTTTTTTATACTATAAGCACTCATAATTAACTAAAACTATTTGTGGATCTCTTAGATATTTTTTCTTTATTTTCATCAAATTCCTTCTTGCATTTTAATAGGTGTTTCCCTAAATCAAAACTTTCATTTTTATTATTTAAACCACAGTAAGCAAGAACTTCATCTGATATATCTAATTTCTTACTTTCTAAAAAGAATCGCAAGCTCTCCTCGCTATTGATTAACATAGTAGCTTTAAAATTAACAAGATAATCGTAATGACCATTATTATACTTATCAACAATTCCTGACTTAACTCCCAATACCAGGGCTTGAAGTATGGAGGAAGAAGATGTAGTCAAGAATCCATCACAAGAATTTACGGCTGCATTAAAGTTAAAATCATCAAATAACTTAAATGTTTTGGAAACCATTTTATTCTTTTGTACTATATCGCCAATAAGAATAAGATTTGAGGGGGATCCAGAATCAAGATATGCATAATTAGTTACCTTTCCATTATCTTGTGTATGAGTTTTTAAAACAAAAATAAACTCTTCTGAACCAGAAAAATAATTCATAATAAATTTTTCTGTGAAATAACGTTGACTTTCTTCTTTTACAGGATCGGAAGCATAAAATATTATTTTTTTTCGATCATCAATGCCGAGCAATTTATGTAAATATCGATTCTCTTTGTTATTAAAATTTTTAAGACGATATTTAATTAAAGAGTTAGTGCCTTTATAAGCTACTTTGGTGTCATCTGCTATTGCTAATTTTAGTGCGCCAGTATGCTTTGACTTCGAAGCACAAACAGCATAATCACAATAAAATATTTCTTCAAAAATATCACCTAGAATAAAAACATCCCTTGCTTTTGCCTTAATAGCTAGATAATTGTCCAAAACATTGGTTTGCTGCCTATTAATCAGAACATCAATTTTATTAGAGAATATAGAGTCAACTACATCTATACTCATGCTGAGATTTGCATGATTAAAGAAAATTAATAGAATGTCAGCTATGTAGCTATCTGGGCTCAAACATAGATTCTTAATATTAAATATGCCTCTTAGAACGCCAACCTTTCTCTTAATTTTTTTGGGTTTGTAGTTTTCAGGGCAAATCTTTAAGGCCCCATGACTGTATATAATGATATTAAATTGACTCCCTAATTCTTCAACATATGATGAGAAGAAATCTTCTGGTCTTCTTTTAGGCATAGCAATCAAAATTGTTGGTGCGCCAGAATCAATATGCTTATGATGGTATTCTTTTGGAAGCATGCATGATGAAACTAGCATTTTTACAAGAGCAACAAACCTCATAATTAATGAGTTAATAGTGATAAATATAGTCAACATACTATTCGATTTCCACGTAATATTTTTAGGAGCATAATCAAGAAATAAGAATGCTTCTTTCATTATGGAAACTGTTTGTCTATCTGTTATGATTTCAACATTGCCCTCAACATCGTCAGAAAAATTTTTTATCCTATAAGCGCACCTCAATACACCAGCTAATTTTAATTTTACCTGTCTGTTATACAGCTTATACAACTGAAGGTTTTTTACTGACAGGGCATTACAATTCAGAGATTCTTTTATATATTGATAGAACTTAATACTCATTACATCAATCTGATCTTTGTGAACCCCAACAGCTATTCCACTTAGGTTCCTCTTATCCCGAATTAATACATTGTCTTTATCTAGTCGATATAGAATTAATCGTGTATTTGTAGTCTCTTTCTTGTTAAGTAGTTTTTTTACCAACGCTATATATAGCATTCTGAAAGGATTCACAATATACATTGAGTCAAATGATAAAATCTTATTCATTGATTAGTTTAGTCTTAGTGAGAAATATAAATATAAGCTTCAGTTTTCAAGTTTAATTATATGCGCAAATAGAAAAATAGCCCTGAGCCTCTACGTATGCATGTCATCTTTTTCTAACAAGTTTAGAACAGCCTTATGCGCTTCTGGCCAACTATAGATTCCAGAAGAAAATTTTACGAAAAATAAACTATTACTGCTTATGAAGTTGTCTAATTTTTGAGAAGCCTCTAATCCTTTAAGTTCTTCGACATCTTTAAGCGATCCACAGATTAATTTTAATTTATTACCAAAACTGTTAAATGTTGAATAAATCACATCATCTTCTACTCCCTCACAATTTAATCTTAGAAGCACTTCATATTCTTTAAATTGATCGTCTAAATATGATGCTAGTTCACAAAAAAAGTCTTTTGTAGAGACTCCAAAAGTTGCAATATGGCGGTCATTCTCAGGACTATCTTTTTCTATAAATAAAGAGTTTCCCTCTGCTAATTCTCCTCCATTTCCAATATATAGTTTTGCTATTGATACAGGAGAATGATTGTTATCAGTTAAAGCTAAATTAAAAAAAATATTAGCATTTGGATATAATTTTTTCTTAAGAGCTATTTTTGGATTAGCTTCAATAATCACTGTGAAGAAATCAGAAGATCTTTTTCTTATACAAGCTCTTGAATGTATAATACTTTTTAATTGCTCAAAACTTATGAACTTACCTCTTTTAAGAATTTTGTAGCTTAAGAATCGCTTTATAATATGTGTCCAAAATCCATAACTAGGTCCAAAAATAGAGTTATGCTCCTGAGCAAAATGTGTGCCTACATCTATCCAAACTATTTTCATCTCTTTAAAAGTTTTTTGTTAATTTTTTTGATTACTTAAATGTTCAAAAAAAAGCAATTTTCATATTATTCAACTTCAATAATTATAGAATCGAGTGCTATTTTGCAAAAATGCTTAGCCTCTTTTCTATCTTTTCCTGAAACTATAACATAGCCAAATCTGTCTGGATGCATCCTTATTGCTGGTTGAATTTCACCTTTTCCTCTAAAAAAGCCGTATTTTATAAGACCGGGAGTCTCCTTTAGAGTTTCTACCCCATTAATTTCTTTGATATAACCTTCATTTGGAAACCAATATCTAATTGAGGTGGCATTGTTGAACTTTGGCCTAAGATTTGATCTATTAATTGGTAGAGAGAGAGAATGACGTATAACAGTCTCTACTAAATTTACGCCAGATGCAGCAGGCACTTGGTGTGTAGCAAACCATCCTCCAGATAGTCTTGCAGCAATTTCTATAATCTTTATATTCCCGTGATTATCAATAACAATATCTCCCTTAATTATTCCTTCCTCAATCCCTATTGCTCGAGCACTATCCATAATTAAACGATCCATTTTTTGAAGCTGAGACTTACTAAGATTAGGAGGTATGTCTCCACCATCTTCAATAATATATGGTTTGAATTGACTCAATCTAGAATAATTTCTTTCTGCTATTGCAGGTGTAAAACACTCGCCGTCTATAATAAAGCTTTCAGTTGAATACTGCTTTCCTTCTACGTACTCTTCCAAAATTAGCTTTCCAGAATCTCCCCATGCAATTGATTCATGGTAAGCCCAGTTTAAATCTATTTCCTCATCAATTATTAATACGCCTCTTGCACCTCTTCCATCATTTGGTTTTATTACAAATTTTTGCTTATTATTATTTACAATAATCTGTTCAAATTCTTTAAATGTGCATATCTCATAGTAAGATGGGCAAGGAATATCATTATCAATAAAAAGCTTTTTCATCAGGATTTTATCTGATGCGATTTTTGCCGATTTGTTGGAAATAGAAGGTAAGCCAAGCTCAGTTGCTGTATATGAAACTGTATATGGTACATCATTTGCAATTGTCATCACCCCATGGATAGGGATATCTTTTGAGAATTCTTTTGCCATATTCGCAGTCATTTTTGCATCTCTAGTTGATGCATTGATGAAGTAATCAGCAAGAATGCGAGATGGAGCAGATGGATCTGCGTCAGATGCTATGGTTTTGATGCCTTGCTCTTTTGCTAATTTATATGCTGGGGCCTGCTCAGCTCCTGCTCCGATTATCAGGAGGTTTTTATCCGTTGGAATAAATGCCTCCATTAATATTCAAAGTTTGCCCTGTAATATAACTTCCATCTTGAGCTAAAAATAATACTAGTGATGCAATCTCAGATGTTTCACCCAATCTGCCAAGTGGTATTTTATTCTCTAAATCTTGTCGATCAATATTTGATAATTCATCCTTTGTCATATCAGTCTCAACCAATCCAGGAGCTATTGCATTAGTACAAATGCCATATTTAGAATATTTCTTTGCTATTGATTTTGTAAGATTTATTAGAGCGGCTTTAGAAGCAGCATAATGAACCTGATGAACTCCACCCCACTGGCCACCAACTGATGAAATATTTATAATTTTTCCGTACTTGTTCTTTCTCATCTTAATTAGAGCTCTTTTTGAACAACGAAATGCACCGATAAGATTTATGGAAAGCATATTAATCCAATCTTCATCGTCCAAATCCTCGAAAGATTTTAGTTGAGAAATTCCTGCATTATTAACAAGTATGTCTATAAATCCATGACTTGATTCAATTATATCAAAAGCGTTATTAACTGATTTAGTTGAACCAATATTTATATTTATGGCATGCACATTAGGTTTTATTGCTAATTCTTCTGCCTCTCTTTTAGATTTGTTGTATCCAACAAAAACTTCATATTCTGATTTTATGAAACTTTCTGCAATTGACTTTCCAATCCCTCTGCTTGCCCCAGTAATAAGAACTTTTCTTTTAGTTTTCATTTCAAAATTATCCAGTCCACATCTCATCCATTGTTTGTCCAGCAAGTAGCATTGGTCTGACATCTGCTGATGGATCTATCATAACGTCTAGTAAAGCAGGCCCTTTCTGGCTCCAGAGCCATTCAATCTTTTCTTTTATTTCACTATTTTTTACAATCTTTTCAGCATTAATCCCAAACCCTTCAGCAATGGATTTAAAATCTTGAGGTCTAAAATCTCCTGTTGTTGGATCTACGCCCCAAGTTATAAGTTGAAACTGAGAAACAATACCAAGCCTTGAGTTATTAAATACAATGATTTTGATATCTAAATCTGAGTTTTTAAGATAGGCAAGTTCCTGAATATTCATAAGTGCTGAACCATCCCCAACAATGCATACTACTCTCTTCTCTGGAGATGCCATAGCAGCGCCTATTGATGATGGAATATCGTAACCCATTGTTCCATGTCCAGCCGATGTCAAAAAAGTATTTGCTTTGGGCTCAAAAGGAAGATGGCGTGCAGCCCAATGTTGGTGGCATCCAACTCCTGTCACTAAAATTGTTTCTTGTTTTTCCATCAAAGGAGATAACTGATCTAGAAATTCTCTAGGCTGGATAAACTTTGAATCTTTCTTTGGTATATCATCAAGCCTCATGCTTTTTTTCTCATCTATGATTTTCTTCCAATTAGAATCCAAATTATGTTTATTGTCTTTGATGTTTTTTACTAAGGCTTCACAAAAGATATTAATGTCCATATTGATTGGCCAATCTATATTAACTCTTGGATTATCTAATTCAGTTGAATCATTATTTATTGAAATAACTTTCCCATTCCTTACAAAGTCATCGACTTCTGTTCCGGTTTGCCTAACATCCAGTCTGGAGCCGAGCACCAAAAGCAAATCACATTCTGCTACAGCGAGGTTAGCAATTTGATGGCCCGTATGACCAATATAGCCTAAAAATCGATCATTAGATGAGGAGAAGCTACCAAGACCTAAAAAGCTTGATACCACCAATGCATCCATAGATTCTGCAATCTCCTCCAGAATTTTATACTTTGTCACTGATAATGAACCATGACCGAGTAAAATGACTGGTTTAGAGGCATTGGATATAGCATCAAGAATCTCATCCTTAATCATTACTTTGCCATTGCCTTGATGTCCAGAAACATTTAGCTCTCGACTCTTGGGGGGGTCGAAAGAGTCTATCTCTGTTCTTTGAATATCCATAGGAAAATCTAGAACACATGGGCCCATTCTGCCCTCCATTGCTAAATCAAATGCAAGCGGTACTTCAGAAAAAACTTCATCTTTAGTCAGAAGACAGACGGCTCTTTTTGCAATTGATTTTGTAATATCTACAGTTGGTGTCTCTTGAAACCCTCTTTGTCTCACTTCTAGTCTGCTAGTAAGGTCACCTGTACCGATTTGTCCAGTAATTACGATTAATGGGCTTGAATCGTAATATGCATCAGCTAAAGGTGAGATTACATTTGTTACGCCAGGTCCTGATGTAACCATTACAACTTGAGGTCTATTATTAATTCTAGAATAAGCTAAGGCGGCATAACCAGAACCCTGCTCATTGTTCAAACACTCAATTTTAATATTGAATTTAATACAAGCATTGATTAGCGGAGCAATTGTTCCGCCTGGGTAAACAAAAACTCTATCTATACCTTCTAAAACAAATTTATAGGCAACCCAGTCAGCTATATTTTCTATATTCTTATTTATCATTTTTTATTACCAAGTAGTTTGTTGATAAAAATCTTTTAATTAACATTTAATAACTCATATTTATTTAGGGATTCATATTTACTAACAACCACTGCTGAAATCTTGATATGTGGAGCTAATTTCAGAATATCTTCTGAAATTACTTTCTCTCTTCCCTCAACAGTAATTAATACTCTTTCAAAATTTTGCCAATTAACATCTTCTTTATAAATAATCTCTTGGTCACAAATAATTAGTCCATCCTCTTCTTTTAAACCGCTACAGATAATATGTGATTCCAAGCTAAATTTGCTTCCAATAAACTCTGTTATGGTTCCAGCTCCGTAAATTACACACGATTTTTTAAGCCAATCAATTAAGTTTTGATCAATTTCTCTGTTTATTCTTTCTTCCACAAGTTCATTTAAATTGAATTGAATTGTTGCTTCCTCCCATATATCTTTTTCTTTCAAATAGCTTTCACTAGCCAAATCATTGTTAGGGTTGTTTTTTGTACTAATTGCATAATGCTCTAAAAAGTGTCCAAGTACTCCAACTTCAAAACCTTTTCTAATCGCTAAGCTATGATAAAGCAATTCTCCCAACCTATTTCTTCCCTCTAAAGGAAATTCTGGTATTGCCTTAATTATTTTTGATGGTATTGCTTGGAAGCAACCTGTTATTGTTAGGCAGTCTCTATAGTCAAAGTTATCAACATCGTCTTTGCTTAAACCTTTATCTAACGCATCACTTGCTACATTATCTTCGATCGAAATGAGACGATAACCTCTGTTTTGTATTACATTAGTTTTAGGATAAAGCATAGAAAAGCCCAAAATCCTATTATTGTTCCAATGTTTCTTTAAAGCCTCATCCCAGCCTTTAGTAAATACAATATCATCAGCTGTAATAATGAGATCTTGATTGGGCATCTCACCCAAAATTGTATTTAATGTATGCTCTCTTGTCTCTTCCTCCCTAAAGACTTTCAAGGTGTAATTTGAACTAGTATTTTTGTTAATTGATTCAACGCATTTTTCTAAATGTTCAGAATAATGGCTCTCAATTACGCATATTGTCAACATTCAGTTGCCCTATCTTTTATCCAGCTAACCACACGATTAACTCCATGTCCATCAATTATGCCCTGACTAAACCACGATGTAATCTCTTTATTTGGTTGTTGTAATTTCTCAATTTCATTCACCAAAACCTCCCTAGTAATATTTTCAAAGTACCCCAAATTAATACAAGCAGGCGTTCTTTGGCTTAAAATCTCTGAACCAACTGCATTTTCATGTGAGTGACCTATCGAAATAACAGGCTTTTTTAAAAAAAGACATTCTGCCACACTTATTCCAAAAGTTGAAATTACTATTCCTGCAGAAGCAATGTGCTCAATATCATAATCAATGATATTTAAATAATTATTAGCATCTGGAAGTTTATCTCTATTAATGAATGAATTTCCAATTAAAAAAGTTGCATGAATATTTGTTCCCTTTAACAATTCCCATATTTTAAAAAATACGCCGCTTGGATCAGATCCTCCAGTAGTTATAGCTAGTGGAATTTTTAAATTTGATATCGAAGCATCAAGTATCTCACTCCTTAGTAAAATCCAGTCCCACCCCGTCATGATCTTACCTCTCTTCTCCTTTGGTAGCCAATAATCAAGGAAATCGAAGTCGAGATGTGCTGCAGGAAAAAGAATTCCATCTGCATAGCTCATATTTTTTGATAAATTTTCAATAAGAAGCAGTACGTCACAATTTTCTTTCAAGTTAGGTAAGAATTTTTCATGGAATTGTTTTTTTGTATCAATGATCCAAATTCCATCAGGATTTTTTGATGCTAATGATAAAAGAAAATTCTCTTCATTAACCTTTTCTGAAATCTGAATTATCTTAAAATTATGCTTCTCAAGTTCTCTTTCTGATTCAATTCCTTTAACAACAAAGAACACCTCAAAATCATTAACTAATTCATAGGCAACAGCTAAGCAACGCATCATATGTCCAAAACCCAAACTTGCTGTTGCATCTAATCTAAAAAAGCATTTCTTCATAACAAAATTAATCACTCGTATTTAGATAAAGATTTATGTAGAAATCAATAAAATCTAACCCTTGCGACTCCCAATACTTTTTCATCCTGTATGGAGGATCCATGCCAATATCCAAAACAACATAATCATCTGACCCAATTAGAACATCATATTTTAGGAGCCAATCGTTCATTCCTAATTGCTGTTTTAAATCTAGGAGACGATTTAGTATCTCAAAACCATGAAATTGAGGCCAGTCATTCTTATCAAGAATTTTTCCACTCTCAAAATCATACAACTCATAGCCATCAGGAAATAAATTAAGTCTTATTCCTTTACCAATATAGTTTGTTTGTAAAATATAAAATTCCTGAAAATATCGATCTTTTTTCCAATTAATTTTTGTCTCCAAGATCTCTCTTGAGGTGCCTTTGTAGATATAATTTGGGTTTTTACTAAAATCAGACTTAAGATAAAAACTTTTGTCATTGGGATATTTTCTCAAGGACTTATCTAGTTCTTCCTCATTTCTAATGTAGTGAGTATCTGGTATTAATATTTCATTCTTTTTAAAAAGTGGATAAAACTTAGTTTTATCTAGACAAATATTAATGTTCGCTATCTCTGGGTATTTTATTCCTATATAATCTGCCACATGAGAAGCACCAAGATGGGAAAATTGCGATGAAGCAGTGAAAACATGCTTTATTTCATCAGGCCCTTCAGTATCAACAATCTTTTCTAAACCTTCAAAATTATCGTAACCACAATGATAAAATGAGTCGGCAAGATGAATGCCTGGAGCGTCTTTGTTTATATCTGTAGCAACTATCCAATATCCTCTTTTTTTTAAGTTATGTATATAAGGAACCTGATGGCTATTGCATCCAAAGAATAATATCTTCGATTTCATTTTTCTAGAAGCGTATCTCTTATAGACTTCAATGGACGAAGTCCATCTGAAGGATCGGCTCTCCACTTTCTATCAGGTATCTCAGAAGTTACAGGCTCTTTTACTCCGTCCCCATCAGCGATCAATCCATGCCTCAGCTGTTCAATTACTGGTAATATATCATTTGGTAACCAGCAATGGCCTGACTCAAATTCTGCACCATCTCCTTCTAAATCTAAATGAAATTCTATAACTTCTGCGCCCCATCGATTAACCGCTCGACTAATGACACCTGGGTTTACCGTATGATCTGACCAGCCCACTTTACAACCAAATTTACTCCTCAGCGTTTCGATTGCTGCAAGATTTGCCTCCTCATATGGTGTCGGATAAGCTGAGGTGCAGTGCAATAATGTTAAGTCTTCGCAACCATTATTTCTAGTAACCTCGACCGCGTGTTGGATTTCATCTATTGTCGCCATGCCCGTGGATAGAATAAGTGGCTTTCCTGTTTTTACACAAGAAATGAGTAATTCATCCCATAATAGCTCATAAGAAGCAACTTTATAAAAATCTACATATTCACTGAGTTCGACTACTGCATCCATATAAAATGGTGTGCAACCGAACTGTATTTTTTTCTCAATACAACGTTTTGCTAAAACTGGCAAAAATTCAAGAGGTAACTCCCATTGTTTTCGTTTTAATGTTTCTGGCATATTTTCAAGTACCTCTCTAGAAAACAACTGTTCAACTTTAAAAAGTTGGAATTTAACTGCGTCACAACCAGCTGCTGCAGATTGGTCAATAAACTCCAATGCCCTTTCAATTTTTTGGGAATGATTTGATGAAACTTCAGATATAAAAAACATAATGAATAACTCCAGTTAAAAGATTGTTAATTAATGCTAGCTTTTAAAATCTTCTCCTCAAGCGTATGATTTGTATTAGCTGTGAAGATTTCATAATCTCGATTACTTAATAAACCATGTCCCTCTTTATAAAAAATTGCTGTGGGCTTTACATGAAAATTTCCTAGACGTTTAGCTTTGCCTGAAGCTAACTTGACTGCCAGCTCTAAAAAATCAAAAGGAAGAGCTTTTGGATAAAACGCCTCAATCATCAAATCGCCTCCTAAATCAAGATGTACCTCCATTAATCTTAAATCATTCTTTGAATCAGAGCGAAAAGAAATCATGAATGCTGAACGTTTAATATTAAATTCTGAGATAATTTTTTTAGCAATATTATATGCTTGCTGCTTCCAATTATAACTATCAGATTCATATGTTTTATAACCCTTAGCATTAAAAGAACCATCTTTTCTTTCAATATTTATTTCCTCTAAAAGACAAATTGGACACAGTTCGCCATCATTAACAAAGCTAATAAGTGAAAGGTCTGGACCCTTCAAGAATTCCTCTAATAAAATTTTATTGTTTATCGTATTATGTGCCGCATAATTAATTGATGCTCTTATTTTATTTTTTGAACGAATTACACTAACTCCACTTTTCCCAATTAAACTTAAAGCAGGCTTAACAACAACTGGAAGCTTATCAATATTAATTGAATTGCAATCGTTTACATCATAAATTTTGTAATTAGGTGAGGGGATATTTCTCTCAAAACAAGCTGAACGCATTTGATCTTTGTTTACTAATATTTTAGCTGACTCAACTGGAACTCCTGGAAGATTAAAATACTTACATATCTTTGCCGCAGTAATTACTGGGGGTCCTGAGCTTCTATTTATGACACCAATCCATTTAAATTTATTACTGAATTTATCTAATTCTTTGATAATTGCATCTGCATCGTATGTGCTTTGAAAAATTTTATAATCTGCATACTTAAATCCATGAGCTTTTCTATTTTGATCAATTGCAAAAATTGTATATCCATAGGATTTAGCTTTAGCAATTACTGGCAGTTGAGATTTCCCTGCAGCTAAACAAATTAGTGCGAGCTCATTATGATTTGTAGCTTTCATAAATCTTTTCAGCTTTATACCAATCATCTAATGTGTCTATATCTTGAACAAGATAATTAGGTAATTCAATTATTGTGTTGTTTTCAGAAAAACTAGCAGGCTTATTTTTCCATACTTGTGATTTTGCCCAATAGAATTGACCTGCATCATGATAAACATCAGGCAAATCTTGAGACCTTGAATTATAGTGTTCAGGAAAAATCATCTTTAATCCACCATTAGGTAGTTTTTCAAAAGATCTAAATACAGGATATGAATATTTAGTAGCAGCAATAACAGACTTCCAGTTTCCAGTTTTTATAAGATCAAAACCTTTAATTAAATCGCTTACATGAATCATAGGAACAGTAGCGTAGATACAGCAGGCAAACTCAACGAAATAACCACAATCTTCTAACCGTCTTAATGCATGTCCAACAACTTTATGTGTACCTAAAAAATCTCCTGATAATTCTTTTGGTCTCATAAAAGGGACCTCAGCACCATGCTTTATTGCAACCTTTGCAATCTCATCACAATCTGTAGAGACAATTACTTTATCAAATAATTTGCTATCAATAGCTGCTTTAATTGAGTAAGCAATAATGGGTTTACCAAAAAATTCCTTAATATTTTTTTTTGGTATTCTTTTACTGCCTCCTCTGGCAGGAATAATTGCAACTATCATATTAATTTGAATTTAAATCGACAGTTAAATGTTGGCGAGCAACAATATGTGTTGCAAATCCTTGTTTAAAATGTGTTAATGCGAGCTCTTTTTCGGTTGGTATTTTTTTGTCTACCTTTAAGCGTTTAAGGCCAATCTCGTACCACTTTACTCCATTTTTTTTGAGTGTTTCAATTGCTTTCATTTGTACAACATGCCCCAAAGGGTGTTCAAATAATTCTCGCTTGTATGCGCCCACACTATAAAAACCATTGTCCCTAGAATAAGTAAATAAACCAGCCCCAACCAAGACATTATCATCTCCAGTTACTGATACGATAAATGATTCCATAGAATCAATTTGCTCTTTTTGTTTATTCCAACTCTCAATTGGTCTAGTTGTTCTTCCTGCAACTGACTTGTGTAATAATCTGAATGAATCAAATAATTCACTATTAACTTTTTCGTGAACCTCTACTCTCCATTCTCTTAATCCTTTATTAATAAATGGCTTAAAACTCTTCCTAAACTTTAAACGGATGTCCTGAAGGCTCAAGGATAAATCTACTAAGATGTGGTGTGTCGAAAATACTTCTGTTGCTCTCTCAGCCCACATAAAATACCAACTTGATAGTTCAAAGAACTCATTATTAACAAACTGGCATTGTTTAATATTGAGTTCTTTTGATAAATCATAGATCAAATCTCTCAATTCTCTCTCAAGTCTCTTCTTTACTTTACGAGCTAGTGACTTGCTAAAGATAGGTTCTACAATTTCGATACCATTGCTAGTGAGCAGCCAATCATCCCCATCATTTTTGTGGGCAATCAAAGGCATTATCCCAACTGCTTCTTTGTTATTGTAAAGAACAATTGATAAATTTATAGCACCATTAATTTTTCTATATGAAACATAATATTCCACCATACTCAATAAATAGTTACAGGAAGGGACCGATTTGCAATTCTCAAGAACTATCTTCCATTCTTTGTCATTAGTATCGGAGCAAGGAAAGTGTTTTTTGATGATTTCAAGTAACTTTTCTTGCATGACTAGATAATTGCTATTTCAGCGCATTTTTTAAAGTATTTACAACCTTATCTTGTTCTTCAAAACTCATTTGAGAGAATAAAGGAAGACTTATGGCATTATTGTAATAGTTCTCAGAAATTGGAAAATCTCCATATTCAAATCCCATCTCCTGATAATAAGGCTGAGTATGAATAGGAATGTAATGTACATTTACTCCTATGCCACCTTTTTTTAGAGAATTAAAAACATTATCACGGCAAACTTTAGTGTTGACTGTATCTATTTGAATGGGATAAAGGTGAAGTGCAGAAATAATGTTGTTAGAGTGATATGGTTTAATGACAGGTAGTTCACTCAATAACTCATCATATCTGTTTTTCAAGATTTTTCTTTTATTTACAAATTCATCCACACGACGCATCTGACTGATGCCTAACGCAGCTTGAATCTCTGTCATACGATAGTTAAAGCCTAAGTCTACTTGCTGATAATACCATTCACCTTCAGTTTTTTTTGTCATAAATTTTGGATCTCTAGTGACTCCGTGGGTTCGAAATAACTGCATTCGCTCAAACAGATTGCAATCATTAGTAGTTGCCATTCCTCCTTCTGCTGTAGTTATGATTTTCACTGGATGAAAGCTAAAAACAGTAATATCAGAAAACTCACACATACCAATTTTATTTTTATTATAGCTACCCCCTATTGAATGGGAAGCATCTTCAATAATCTTAAAGCCATACTCTTTTCCAAGTGAATAGATTTTCTCCATATCACATGATTGTCCTGCAAAGTGCACAGGTATGACTATCTTAGGTAATGTATTATCTTTCTTAGCTTGGATTAGTTTTTTTTCTAAAGCTTTTGTAGATAAATTATAGGTCGATGGATCAATATCAACAAAATCAACTTTAGCTCCGCAATAAAGAGCACAATTAGCAGAAGCAACAAATGAGTTTGGACTGGTCCACAACCTATCACCTATTGAGAGATTTAGTGCCATGCATGCAATATGAAGTGCTGAGGTTGCACTATTTGCTGATACGCCATATTTTGAACCACAGTAATCAGAGACAATTTTTTCAAAAAGAGGAGCCTTGGGTCCTTGAGTAAGAAAATCTGACTTAAGAGTCTCAACCACTTCAGCTATATCTTCTTCTGAGATATTTTGGCGACCATACGGAATCATAATTTAACCTCTAAAAATGAATTCATTAAAGAATAAATGAACATAATCAACGAATTCATGAATATTCCTTGAAAGACGGCCAATCAAAAATATCATCTTTATGAAAATCTTTTAAAGATTTGCACACACGAAGTGCTCGTTCCATTGAAGCGCCTTGATTAAGTCCATGTTCATGAAAAACAACAGATTCTGGTTCATAAACTATTTTTCTACCTTTTAATGTTTGCTCTCGTGCCCAAAACCTATCCTCAACACCATTTTGATTTTCATTGAAAGGACAATGTTCCCAGGCTTCTCGATCTATCAATGAAAAAGCGTTATGAAAAAATGGGTGCTTTTTAAATACAATTTCTTCCCTTCCAAAAACAGTAATTAAGTCTCTGGTATCAACAGGATTGCTATTTACTGTTGGGATTTGTCTTCCATAAACACCTGCTGCATTATATTTCTGACGAGCCTCAATAAGCTTCTCTACCGAATTAGGGGTTAAAATTTCACAATGAGCAGATAAAATTAAAATTTCATTCTGAGAAGTTTCTTTAACACCAATATTTAAAGCATAACTATAATTAAATTCGGATTTATCATAATTGACTATATTACAGCCTTGTTCAATTGCATATTTTTGAGATCCATCAGTACTTGAATTATCAACCAAAATAATTTTCGATGGCTCTGTAGTCTGCTTCTTTATCGATTCAATAACTCTTGGAAGCCATTCCATTTCGTTTCTGCATCGTATTACTACATCATAATTCATAATTATTTAAACTCTCCTGAATCATAAAGAAAAAATTCATTGGAAACGGTAGTATTTTGTGATTTAATTTCAGATATATCCTTACAGCACATCTGTTCCATAACATTAGATAATTCATCGTGTAAAATGTAATGAATATGTTCAGCTCCTTTATTCCCCAAAGCGGCTATTCCGATCATAAATGGCCTGCCTAACATCACGAAATCAGCTCCTAAAGCTAATGCCTTAGAAATATCTTGTCCAGAGGAAAACCCACTATCAATTATTATAGGAAAATCCTTTCCTAGTTTATTTCTTATATTTGGTAATAATTGCAGAGGACTTGGTACAATATCTATTTGCCTGCCTCCATGATTTGAAAGCCATACTGCATCCACTATATTCGAAGCCTGAAGTGCATCATCTTCATCTAATACACCCTTTAAAATTATTGGCTTATCCCATAATTCCTTTATTTCTTCAAGATACTGCCAATCAACATATCGGGGCATTTCATTCCAACCATTATCAATTTTGTCTTGACTAAAGAATTCATATTTTGTCATTGTTCCAAATGATGGCATCCCATGCATCAAAGTGGAAAAAGCCCATACTGGTTTTAATAAGGCTTGAAAAAATGTTCTAAAATTTATTTTTGGTGGAATTGTAATACCGGCTTTAAGAAGTCTTTCTTTTCTACTGGTGGCAGGTATGTCGACAGTAACAACCAGGGCACTATACTCAGCAGCAAGAGCTCTTTTAATAATATCATCTCTAATTGTTTTATCTTTGGGTGGATATAGCTGAAACCAGGCTTTTCCGTTTAAATTCGGAGCAACTTGCTCCAATGAAAGAGATGCTACCGAAGAAAGACAGTATGGGATATCTTTTTCAGTACACATTTTAGCCAAAGCTGTTTCAGCGCCAGGCCAAATCAAACCTGCCGATCCCATTGGTGCTACTCCAAAAGGTGCTGAATATTCCATACCTAAAATATTTTGTTTGGTAGAAGGTTTAACTGTACCCTTTAGATATCTAGGTGTTAAAAATATGTGGTTGAAAATATTACTATTAGCCTTTGCAACTTTGTCATTTCCAGTTCCTGAAAAAAGGTATTCTGAACAAAAGAATGGAATTCTTTTAATCGCTTTTTCTTGAAGATCCTGCACTCTTGGGTAATTATTTTTCATTGAAGTTTATTAATTTATTAGTCATAAATTTATTTGGGTGAGATAGTTGCAAGCTTTTCAATCAAAATAAAATCTTCTTTTGATTTGAGCAATATGTTACTCCAAATTGATGATTCTATCATCTTTGTTGAATCATTAAATAGCTGGCCATTCTCTAACATATTTATTTCATTCTTATGCCAAGACATCATTGAGTAATTGAAACATATAACTGGAGTCATATCCTGGGTCTTTGCAAAATTCTGGTTCCAATCATAGTTTAGAGGTTGTCCTTCGAAGTAAGCATGTACCTGATGTTTAGTGACTGCAACTGAAGATGAGGAATTACTATCAATTGTATTATGAAAAAAAGTCTCAATATCATTTAGTGTTTGTAGCGGTGATACTGTATTGAGCCAAAACACTCGGTCGCAACTATATTTTCTGAAGAAATCTAGCACCACCATTTCACTGGTTGCTTCTGAAGATGCTAATTCTGCTTCCCTTAAATAGAAATCAATACCAAACTTTGAAACAACAGATTCTAAGGTTGGATCATCCGTATTTAGGATTATTTTGTCGAATAAATTTACAGAAAGTGCTTTTTCAATAGCAATTTCATAAACTGCCTTGCCATTAATTTTAAGGTAGTTTTTTTTAGCAAGCCTTTGAGAACCCTTTCTCACTGGTATCATACAAATGTTCATAATCGATACTTAATAACTTTTTATTTAATATAAAAAAATAAAATATAGAACCACATTCTTCTTATACTTCTATTAATTGCCATTTAGATCCTTCATTAAGACTGTTGTGTGCAGCCTCAATAACTATTGTACTAATTAGAGCTTCCCTAAAACTTGGTCTTTCAATTTGTAGTTGTGCTAAATTTTTGTTTCCATCCTCAAGACCAATTACATCATCTAAAAATGTTGTAATACATTCAATACCATATCCTCGCCAATGAATTCTTCCATCTCTATTACCATATGGCATACAAAAATCTGGATTAATATGTTCAAACCCAGGATCATCAGTGTTGATACTGATACCGCGCTCTTTTTGATCGGCTTCATAGCGACCTTTTGTACCTACAAACTTAATTTTCTGATCTGACATAGCTGTACTGTTTTCAGGATCAATCCAATTCGTTAATATTGTTTCAGTAAATGGAGCTCCATTGGGCATCTCCCACTCAATAACACATTGAATTGCATCATAAGTATCAATGCCATGCTGAATAATTTCAGACTTTTGACCAATTGCCATAACACGCTTTGGAATTGCAGATGTTACAAATCTAATTGCATCAATGTAGTGGACCCCTAAATATTGAAGTACGCTCGTTTGTGATGCCCAGTCTTTAAAAAATAAGGTAGGTACAGTCTTGCGTTGACTGTACTCAACCCAACAATTCAATGGTGTTCCAAGAGTTCCTGATTTAATTTTATCTTGCAATATAATATTAGATTTATCCCAACGTTTATGAAATTCTACAGCTCCATAAAGTTCATTTTTTTGAGCTAGATTAACAAGATCTAAACCTTCTTCTGAGGTTGGTGTAAGCGGTTTAACCACAAGAGCATGAAGTCCTGCATCGAGACAATCTTTTGTAATTTGATGATGTAAATGATCTGGAACAGCAATGATTGCACATGCAGGCTTTTTGCAATTATTTAATACCTGTTTGTAAGCATTCTTATCCTTTGAATCATTCTCTGGATAAGCTTTAACATCAACTTTTATACCAGTTTTAATCTCTAAACCTCTAACTTTTTGCAACAGCTCTTTTGAAGATTTAGCAGTAGTTGAGACAACATGTACATCTCCTATATCTTCATTTTCTCTCTTCCATTCAAATATTGCAGGTAGAATAGTCCCATAACCCGCGGTACCCTTACCACATACATATAAACCGGCGCCTATAACAATAATATCAAATTTCCTCATGCAACCCTCCCTATGACTAATATGTGATGTGCATTACTTTCTTTTATTGGAATTGTATCAATTACAGCAAAATCTCCCCTAAACCACTGAAGAAATAAGAAAGGCAGAACTTCAGTCTCAACACCCCAGCAATCAGCATCATCCTGAAATTTCTTCCCATGTGACCGGCTATGCTCTAGAAATAAAAAACCATTATCATTTAAAGTTTGCAGCCAATTTCCTATAGCCTTTTTAGGATTTTTTGCATGGTCATGAGAGTTCGAATAAACAAAGTCAAAACTATTAAGCCATTCTTCTTTCGCTTCATGAAAATCATGCTCAATCGTATCAGAATATTTTGTTGCGCTTGGCTCAATATCTGTACCAAAAACATATGATCCGGTTGGCAGATGACTATTAAACCACTTAACCTCCTTTCCAACCCTTGTCCCATGGCAAATCCCTTTAAACTTTTCTTCACCATACTTGTTAACCAAATAACTTGATATTTTAGAAATGGTCTCTTCAGAGCACCAAGATTTGTCATATCCTTCGGCTATTTTTTTTGCAGTTTTGACCTGTTGATTTTTTGCATAATCTGAAGAATTACCATAATTATGTAACGAATATAAATTTTGATCTGAGCCTTTATCAAGATCTAGAATAAATAAATGCCGTGATTTAGAAAAAAGCCTTACGAAGATTCTTGATAACAATTTCGTAAGGGACATCCAAATCTTTTTGGGCAACAACTCTCTGTATTTCTGATCCTTAAGTCTTTTAATGTAAGTATTTAAATTAGCCATATGCAAATTCTCCTATTTTATATTTTTTAATGTTCTTTAGTGTAATTATTTTCTGAAATTATCAATCTAGTTATTGACTTCAATTTTTACTTAAATTTTCAAGCAAATTTTTTGTCGAAAGTATTTTTTGAATTTTTTCTTCCCAAAGTTCAGATCGCTCTATCAAATCATCATAAAAAAAATGAGGTTTTTTTAATTGCGTTTTTGATTCACTTGTTAGCAGGCCAGAAATAGCTCTAGCAAGATCTTTTTCATCATCAGCAGCATAAACCAGACCTAACTTTCTATATATTGTGGTGAAATTATTTCCTTCAGAGATTTGCTGTTTAGGGTTCTTATTTGGATTATAAAACTCTATTACCGGAACCCCTAGGGTATTACAATCAATAGCACCAGAAGACCAAAATGTAATAGCAAAATCAACCTTAGTAGCAATATCTAATATATGGTCTTTAACAATTTTAATTGAAGAGTGGTCCTCTATAATTTTGTCCCAATGAGAATCTATTTCTCTTGGATGTTTCTTGACGAACATATTGTAATTAGGTATTTGATCTTGAATTACTTGCACTGTTGTTTCTACTAATTGTCTCTGGCGATCTTCATCAATATAACTTCCGTACCCTCTGCTAATTACTAGGATATTTAATTCCTTTCTGTTTGCAGAACTAGAACGGAAAGATTTCGCCTCTTGTTGACGTGCATGAAGCCATTGTTTTGAATATTTAGGATGACCGATAAACACTTTTTCTAAATTTGATGCAGCATATTCATGCTCATCATCAACTGAAAAATAATCTGAAGGGTGGCCCATTAACAAGAAATAATTTTTCTTAGTATCTAAAAGGTCATTCTCCGAATATTTACGATCTATATCTGATGTGTAGATATGTGGAGAATGCGGACAATAAAAGAAAATCGATTTAATGAATATTTTTTTTAACCACTTATCTCTAGGTCTTCTCAAACTTGGAGATTCAGCAAATATTATAGTTCCTTCTCCATCGTTTTGAAGAATGTTTCTAGGCAATTGGTTTATAAAGATACTTTTGCAAAACTTATCAATAACATAAAAAAAAATACTTAATAATCTAGGTTTTTTTAATTTTATGTTAATACGGTGCATCAAATAACCACATTTTTCTATTAATTCGTAAAAATAGCCACCACAAGATACTGTCTCGAGCTCATTGCCAGATTGATTTATATAGTTGGTCAAAAAGAGGTTATTATCCACACTTTTTTTGACATGCCTTGATAAATATATAATTTTTATTTTGAACTCCAATTTAGACAAATAATCAAGCATAGGGAGTATCCAATCTAATTCTCCTGCTGATCCTGACAAAAATGTTACAGCTTGTTTATTTTTATCTTTCTTCATAATCTACCATTTCTAAAAACTTTTTATCACTTTCTAAAAGTTCTCCATATGTTCCTTCTGATATAATTTTGCCCTTGTCCAAATGGTATATAGTGTCACAATCACGTATGGTGCTTAAGCGATGAGCAATAATTATTATTGTAATTTTCTGACCTAATTTTTTAATCGAGTCCATCACTAATCTTTCAGTAGTATTGTCAAGTGCGCTTGTAGCTTCATCAAGTACTAGAACAGATGGATTATGATAAAGCGCTCTAGCTAGACCAACTCTCTGACGCTGCCCACCAGAAAGCTTCACTCCTCGCTCACCAATAGCGGTGTTGTAGCCATCTTTAAGTTTGTTATTTACGAAATCATGCAAATTCGCAATACGGGAAACATTATGAACATTCTCAATATTAATTTCATCCTTCTTAACACCAAAAGCAATATTCTCTGCTAACGATGCATCAATTAAAGAAATCTGTTGCGGCACATAACCAAGTTTTCTTTGCCAATTAATTATATTTTTTGAATTAATTTCAGCGTTATCTACTTTTAAACTGCCTTTTTGTGATTCTAGCAGACCCAATATTATATCAACCAAGGTAGTTTTACCACTTCCAGTTAAACCAACAAAGCCAACCATGCTATTTACTGGGATAGTTAGAGAGATATCATTTAATACTTTGATATCTGTGCCTGGATAATTAAAACTAACATTATTTAATGTTATTTTGTCTAAGAATGAAATTTTTTGCTTATCTTTCTTTTTATCAACGTTTTCAAGACCCTCAATTTCTTTATATAACTCATTTATTATAGTTTCGGAAAAACGTAGTGAGGTCAAATTGCTATATAATGCCTGCATTGCAGGAAGAAGACGATAACCAGCGAAAGCGTACAATGCAACAATTGGTAAAATTTGTGACACGCCATTCTTATCGTCAAGAACACTCAATAGAACTAGAACCATTCCACCAAATGCTATTGCCTCAAGCGCATAACGTGGCAATGCTGTAATTGTTTTCAATTGTGCTTCATTTTTTGCAAATTCTTTGGCTGAACTATTGAACCTTTGTATGTATAAATTTTCAACACCTCCAAGCTTGACTTCTTTTATTGCAAACAAAGACTCAGTAGCAACCTTAAACCGTTCGCGATTAGAGTCATATCGCATACTTCCCATACGCACTAATAGTTTTGATATAGCTTTGTAAATCGTGCCATAAAATAATCCTAATACTGCTGCTACAGTTAGTGCTAATTTGTAGTCAACGATTAAAAGCATTATCAACATTAATAATGAGACTGCGCCTTGAGAGATTACATTTATTGAGGGTAATAACATCTTAGATAATAACTCGCGTAATTCAGATAGAAGATTTTTACCCAACTCTGAACTATTGCGATCAAGAAACCAATAGTAAGGCTGATTTAAGTATCCTTCAAACATACGCACACCTATACTGTGTTCACGCATAAAGACAAAACTGAGGAGTTTGTATTGAGTAGCTGTTTTCCAAGCAAGAGAGATTATTAGAGTAACAAAAACTAATCCTCCGAGAAAAAAGAAAAATTCAGATTTAGCAGTAAATCCAAAATAATTGTAAGCCCACGACAAGATTGCATTTGTTTCAACTAGTTCTGGGCTTCCAAGAATTGTGATAAAAGGTAGAATTGATGCGACGCCTGCAACATCCAGTAGTGACATAATTAGTATCATTACCAGTAATACCATTGTCTCCTTTCTCTCTGCCTTAGAAAGCAAAGACCATAATTTTTTATATTTCACTGATCAAGGGTAATTTTAAATTTTAAAAAATTCTGATAAGAGGATCCTTTAATCATAGTTAAATTATTTTTAAAAAAATCCTCTATCTTAAGAACATAATTATTAGATATTGCCAATTTTATTTTGATTTAGCTTTATCCAATCTTTCAGTTGAGAAATTTCCATCCACTCTTTGTTGTTATCAGAGCAATACGTAAAGTCTGGATCAACTTTAATACCAGTTCCTACCCTTTCAGGATCATCACTCCACGCATTTATAGATGGCAATATTTTAAAATAATCAGGATACTCATATGTATAAGGCGCATCTTCAATACCTATCATTTGCTCGTGAAGTTTTTCTCCTGGCCTGATGCCAACTTCTTCATGTTTTGCTTTATCATTAACAGCCAATGCTATATCAGTAACTTTCATAGATGGAATTTTTTTAACATATATCTCGCCACCTTTCATGTCATGAAAAGCGTGCCAGACTAACTCAACACCTTCCTCTAACGAAATCATAAACCTGGTCATTCGCTTATCTGTAATTGGTAAAGTGCCATCTTTAGCAATAGACTTAAAGAACGGAATCACAGAACCCCTTGAGCCCATCACATTACCATATCTTACAACTGAGAAGCTTGTATTATGACTTCCAGTATACGAATTCCCTGATACAAATAACCTGTCAGAAGTGAGTTTAGTTGCTCCATATAAATTTGCTGGACTACTTGCCTTATCAGTGGAAAGGGCCACGATACGTCTTACACCTTGATCAATACAAACGTCAATTAGATTCATTGTCCCAATTACATTTGTTTTTACACATTCAAAAGGATCATACTCTGCAGTTGGTACAATCTTTGTCGCTGCTGCATGAATAACATAATCAATGCCGTCTAATGCTCTGTATAATCTATCTTTATCGCGTACATCACCAATCATAAAGCGAATACGATGATCGTCTTTAAATAATTTAGCCATTTCCCACTGTTTCATTTCATCACGAGAAAATATAACTATTTTTTTTGGATTATATTCTTTTAAAGTCATAGGTACGAACGAGTGTCCAAA
This sequence comes from uncultured SAR86 cluster bacterium, assembly GCA_902525635.1. Taxonomy (GTDB): domain Bacteria; phylum Pseudomonadota; class Gammaproteobacteria; order Magnimaribacterales; family D2472; genus SAR86A. The sequence continues at coordinate 9,018 of CABZHV010000007.1, read as the reverse complement.
TGATCCTGTTCCACCCGTAATCAAAATTGATGAATTTTTTAGCATTGCTTCCTCTTTAATTTAAATAGTCTATATACCAAAACAGTATAAAAACTTCATAAGTTTATTATTTGTAACGTTCATATATTATTATTTTATAGCCTTCCATCCACTTCATTTGCATTTAGCAAATACTTTACATCGAATAAGATATGATTATCTTTACCAAATGCTCTTATTTGATCTGAAGATAATTCTTTAAATTCATCATGCGCAACTGCTAACAGTATTGCATCATACTTACCTTCGATTGGTTTGCTAATTGGCTTTATACCAAACTCATGCAATGCCGCATCTTTATCAATCCATGGATCATATATATCTACATTACAGTCATAATACTTAAATGTTTCAACCAGATTAATAACACCCGTATTTCTTAGATCAGGCGTATTTTCCTTAAAAGCTAAGCCCATAATTAATATGTTTGCTCCAACCAAATGTATATTTTTTTTTATCATTAACTTAGCAACTTGATCGGCAATATGATTTCCCATTCCATCATTAATACGTCGACCTGCAAGAATAATCTCTGGTTGGTAGCCTACTGTAATAGCTTTATGGGTTAGGTAATATGGATCAACTCCAATACAATGTCCACCTACTAAGCCTGGCTTAAAAGGAAAGAAATTCCATTTTGTTCCTGCTGCTTCAAGGACTGATTCAGTATCAATTCCTAATTTATTAAAGATTACTGAAAGTTCATTAATAAGAGCAATATTTAAATCTCTCTGAGTGTTTTCAATGACTTTTGCTGCTTCAGCAACCTTGATGCTCTCTGCTTTATGAGTACCTGCAACTATTATGCTTTGATAAAGTGCATCTACCTTGTTAGCTATTTCTTCTGTTGAACCTGATGTCACTTTTTTAATCATTGTGATTCGGTGTTCTTTGTCACCTGGATTGATTCTTTCGGGAGAGTAACCACAATAAAAATCTTCGTTGTAGCTCAAACCAGAATGCTCTTCAAGTATTGGCACACAAACCTCTTCTGTTGCACCTGGAAAAACGGTAGATTCAAAAATAACAATATCATCTTTTTTTAAAACATTGCCAACAGTTTCACTTGCACTTTCTAGTGGAAATAAATTAGGTTTTTTAAACTTGTCAATTGGTGTTGGTACAGTAATGATGAAAATATTACAACTTTGAATATCATTTAAATCTTTAGTAAAGGTAAGCATTTTTGATTCATGTAGTTCTTCAGACGAAACTTCAAGCGTAGAGTCTTTTCCAGCTAATAGTTCTTTGATTCTATCCTCTTTAATATCAAAACCTATAGTCTTATAGATTTTTCCAAATTCGATTGCTAAAGGTAAGCCAACATAACCTAATCCGATGATGGCTATTTTTATATTTTTCATAGGTTGTGATATTCCTTGTACCAACTAACAAAATTCTTAACGCCCTGCGTTACACTCATCGAAGGTTTGTAGTCAAATTCCTTTACCAAGTCATCCACGTCTGCAAATGTATCTGGAACATCTCCAGGCTGCAACGGTAGTAGTTCTTTTTTAGCAACAATGCCTAAAGCACTCTCAATAGCTTTTATATAATCCATTAGCTCAACCGGTGAGTTATTTCCAATATTATAAACACGCCATGGAGCAAAGGAAGTTGCTGAATCAGGATTATCGCCTCTCCAATTAGGGTTTGACTCAGCAGGCTTATCAAGAACTCTTATTACCCCTTCAACAATATCATCAACATAGGTAAAGTCTCTGCGATGATTACCGAAGTTAAATACCTGTAGTTTCTGACCAGCTAATATTGCCTTGGTGAATTTAAAAAGCGCCATATCAGGACGACCCCAAGGACCATATACAGTAAAAAAACGAAGTCCAGTAGTTGGCAAATTATAAAGGCTGCTATAGGTATGCGCCATTAGCTCATTAGCTTTTTTGCTTGCAGCATAAAGACTCAATGGATGATCAACATTATCATGGATTGAGAAAGGCATTTTGGTATTAGAACCATAAACTGAACTACTAGAGGCATAAACAAGGTGACCAACATTGTTATGTCGACAGCCTTCTAATATATGACCAAAACCTACCATATTGGTATTAATGTAGGCGAGTGGGTTTTCAATAGAATAGCGAACACCGGCTTGAGCAGCTAAATTTACAACGCTATCAAACTCATGCTCTTTAAATAACTCTTTGATAGCTTCACCATTTTCAATATCCATATGAATATGAGTGTATTTAACATGATCGATATGTCGTGCGAGTCTTGCTTCTTTAAGTGCAGGATCATAATAATCATTATGATTGTCAATTCCTATTACTTCATCGCCCCGATCTAGCAATCTTATAGAGAGGGCTGAACCTATAAAACCAGCACTACCTGTAACTAATACTTTCATATACTCAACTCAGTAATCATTAAACAAATCTCTTGTATAAACTTTATTTTTTACACTTATAAGATCATCTGACATACGGTTAGTAACAATTAAATCAGATAGTTTTTTAAACTCATCTAAATCTCTAATTACTTTGGAATTAAAAAAGTCAGCTTCATTGATAACAGGTTCATAGATAATAACTCTAATACCCTTAGCCTTAATGCGTTTAATAATTCCATGAATAGCGGATGATCTGTAATTGTCTGAACCACTTTTCATTATCAATCTGTAAACGCCAACCACTTTCGGATTCTTAGATATAATTGAACCTGCAATAAAATCTTTACGAGTAGAATTTGCATCAACAATTGCGCTGATAAGGCTATTGGGCACGTCTTGATAATTTGCTCTCAATTGTTTTGTATCTTTTGGTAAACAATAGCCACCATATCCAAATGATGGATTATTGTAATGAGATCCAATACGGGGATCTAAACATACTCCTTCAATTAATTCTCTGGAATCAAGTTCATGAAATTCAGCATAAGAATCTAATTCATTAAAGAAAGACACACGCATTGCAAGGTAGGTATTTGCGAATAACTTGATGGCTTCAGCCTCTGTTGAGTTTGTGAATAAGGTTTCTATATTTTTTTTCTTAGCTCCTTGAATTAATAGGTTAGCAAATGATTTACCAGCATCAGTTTGGTTGCCCACAATAATTCTAGACGGATAAAGGTTATCCTTTAACGCTTGGCCCTCGCGTAAAAATTCAGGTGAGAATATTATACGATCTGTTGCGAACTGTTCTTGCAATAATTTTGTATGTCCTACTGGGATGGTGGACTTTATTATCACAAACGTGTTCTTATTTAGCTCTATAGCGTCTTTAACAACACTGTCTACAGAACTAGTATCAAAGCTTTTAGTTTCAGAATCATAATTTGTTGGCGTTGCCACCACCACAAAGCTTGCTCCCTCATAAGCAATCCGCTTATCAAGAGTTCCAGTCAGGTTAATATCTTTTTCAGCTAGAAATATTTCTATCTCAGGATCAGCAACAGTAGACTTTTTATTGTTAACCTTATCAACTCTAGCAGAATCTACATCAAGAACAACCACTTCGTTGTGTTGACCAAGCAGCACTGCCATTGACATACCAACATAGCCTGAACCCACAACAGTAATTTTTGTTTTATCCATCAAAACCAGCTCTATTATTTAATTTTAAATTATTTTTACTTTAAGATACCAAGTTTATGAAATTGTTTGAATTTGTTACAAGCTCTGTGAATTAATATCTGAAATAAAATTAGACTATATAATTACTTAGTTTAGCTTCTCATTGAAAAATAATTTCTTATATCTTTAATAAAATAATGTCTTATAAAAACTATCAAGATACTTAAGATGCCACCCAAAAATGCACTTATGATACAAATAGTACTTCTACTAGGCTCAGATTTTTTTTCCATAACAGCAGGAGGATCAATATATTCAAATACGTAGAACTTATTTGCATCAATTAACGTTAACTTTTTAGTTTCTTCTTGTAAAAGTTTTGCTAATACTTGCTTAATTTCTGATGAGCTTGTCATTGCAATTTGATTATTAAGATAATTAACAGCTTTTTCAGATTCTTCCTTGTCTTTTTGTCTATAAAAATTATTGACTTCACTAATAGCTACCTCTGCCCATTGCTTTGCTAGAAATGGTGATTGATGCTTTATTGATATAGTAATGAAACTAGAATTTTTATCTTTATTCAACTTTAAATGTTTTTCTGTAAATTCTCTATAGGCCTGTTGATTGCTTGGTTTGTCTCTCCATGAGTTGGTACTCATTTCATAAACACTTTCATCATAAATCACCGTATTTGTATCTGAGCTCCATGACTCAAGAGCCATGAGATCCGGTAGAAAAATATTTGTTAGAATATTTTTTTCAAAAAAACTCAAGGATTTTAATGTTTCCATTGCTTTTGCAGAATTAGCTTCTCCTCCACCACCAGAAGGCAAATTTATACCAGCCAAGCCAGCAAGACCTTGATAACTTCCAAGAGCTCCAGAAATACTACTAGATGAGTCAACGGGAACTAACAAAGCTTTTGATTCATATACATTTGGTAGGGATAAACTGTATAAAACACCAAAAATTGATGCAAAAGCTGTTAAAGAGACAATAATAATTTTACCTTCCCATAGAACTTGTAGAAGTTCTAAAAGGTTAATTTCTTCGTCAAGATTATCGGATTGTATATTCATAGGTGCTTGTTTTTAATGACTATTTATTTATATATGAGTTAAGTTTATCGTATTCTTGTTTCTTTTTGATAATAAATTTCTTGGCAACAGCTGATTTTTTTTTTATACCTTCAGGTGTCAAAATATATACATAATTCATTTTTTTGCTTGATTTACTGAAGTTCTGCATCTTTACAAATCCAAGATCTAACAAGGCCTTTAGACAATAATTGACCTTTCCAATACTAAAACCAGTCTTTTTGGCTATTTGTCTTTGGGAAGCATTGGAGTCATTTTGAATATGATGCATAAGATCTAATTGATCTTCTGTGATTTTATTAAATTTTGTCATGTTAGTTAAATGAGTTTTGAATGCGAAATTGCGATTAAAAAATAATTGAGATTAATAGCTACCGCACGGATTATTAATTGTTAGCTATAATTAATTAATTACCGTTCAACTATTGAACTACATTGTAAATTAAGTTCGTGAAAATTCAAGTTGACTTTCTGGAATACTCATTATTCTCTCAGAACCGAGAAAATTAAGGAGAATTTCAACTCTTTCTTTCGAAGGAAGTGAAGAAATTTTTACAAGATGGCCTTTAAATGAGCCACTTTTAATCACTGCTTCTTGACCAATTTTTATTTTTGAAACAACGGGTTCTAGTTTTGATGATTCTTCAAAAAGCTTAATGTTTTTTATTTCATTTTCCGAAATATATGGAATATTTTTTCCAAACTTTACAATCTTTCTTATACCTTTTGTGTATTTAAGAGATGTAAAGTTTTTTGAGCTAATATTGATGAAAATATAGCCAGGAAATAAGATTTTTTCTTTAGGATCAGAATTAATCTTCTTTGTTGTTATTTTTGGTAAATAATAATCAAATTTTTGATTTAAAAGATTTGTTTCAACTCTTTTAATTTCATTTAATTTATAGGTTGCAACATGCCAATATTTCATTGTTAAGCTGAATGGTACCCGAGGCCGGACTTGAACCGGCACGATATTTCTATCGAGGGATTTTAAGTCCCTTGTGTCTACCAATTCCACCACTCGGGCTATTATCTTTTTACTCCACAAACATTTGAATATTCTTAATTATAATACTTATTGACCAAATTAATGAAGTTTATGGAGGCTGAAGCCGGAATCGAACCGGCGTAAACGGCTTTGCAGGCCGCTGCATAACCACTCTGCCATCCAGCCTAACGATTGCAGAGTGTATTGCATAAGGATAATAAATAAAAGAATAAATTATGATTTTTTATCGTTATAGTAACTTAGACGCTCAATATCATCTTCTATAACTGAATCACCATATTGAATTTCAATAATATGGCATTCTTCTTCAAAGGGATTAATTATTTGGTGCCATTGCCCTTTGTCAACTATAAGATGATCAAATTTATTTAATATAATTTTTTCTTTTTGATTTGGATCTTTGTCTGCGAGCATAACTTCACAAGTGCCTTGCATCACTAGCCAAATCTCGTTCCTTTGTTTATGTTTTTGAAAACTCATTCCTTTTTTTGGGCTTACTACTAGCTCTTTTACTTTCACCTCTCTAGAATCATAAAAGTTATAAAAAGTTCCCCATATTCTATCTTCACTATAATATTTCCAATTTTTGAGAATTGATGAAGAAGAGTTTTTCTTGTTCTCTCCTCCGACTCCAAACTTAAACTCAATTCCATCGACAATCATTTCAGGTATATTTTTTTGATTTCTGTCACCACCATTGCAAAAAATGATCTTGTCATTTGGATATTTGTTTTTGATCTTTTCTAGAGCATCTATACAACTACCACTATCATCGTCATCAAAAGTAATCACTTCATCAACACATTTAATATTTAATAAAATATTTTTTCTTTCTTCAATATTCATAAATACTTTTTTTTTCTTTTGCACGAGCCATTCATCACTGTTTAAAGCAACTATAAGATGATCGCCAATATCTTTCGCTGATTTCATGTAGGATATATGACCAGAATGAATAGGATCAAACCCACCACTTACAACAACAATATTCATTTTTTGAAGACATTTAAGGTATATTCATACCCTGTATAAAGTGTAATCAATGTTGCAATTATTAGAAAAATATCACCAATAATTATTAGTAGATTTAGGCTAAAAGCTAATGCAAATAAATATAATCCTAAAGAAAATAATTGAACCGAAGTTTTTATTTTTGCCAAATAAGTTACCTTAGTTTTATGAGATTTATTATTTCTTGAAGAATAATCTCTAAGAGCAGATACTCCAATTTCTCTTGCAATTATTAAAGAGCCTAAAAATGCAATCACGAAGCTATCAAGTTCAACAGATAATCCTATTAAAATAAATACTATTAGAATCTTGTCAGCGATAGGGTCTAAAATTTCTCCTAATTGCGACTCAGCATTGTATTTTCTTGCTAAGTAACCATCTAAGTAGTCAGTTAATCCGGCTATAAAGAATAGTAAAACACAAATCAAATAATTTCCAAATATTAAAAAAATCAAGATTATTGGCGCTAATAATATTCTAGCAACCGTAATAAAGTTTATAAAATTAGTCATTTTTGAATTTATCTAATATTTCTTTGGCTATTTTCTCATTTATGCCTTTAACAGTCATTAATTCTTTAACATCAGCAGATTTAATTTTCTTAATGCCTTTAAATTTCGTCAGTAGACGTTTTTTTAGAATTTCGCCAATACCTTTTATTGAGTCTAATTCAGATTTAGAAATTTTCTTTATTTTTTTATTTCTTTGTGCTCGAATTGCAAACCTATGTGACTCATCACGAATCTCTTGAAGGATTAAAAAAGCTTTAGAGTATTTATCTAATTCAATTATACCATTCTCGCTTATTATAGTTTCAGTAGCTCGTACCCTTTTAGAACCTTTTACGATCGAAATAACCTTGATGTCATGATAATCTGATCTGTTAATAATTGCGTTAACAAAATTAAGTTGATTTTTGCCGCCATCAATTAAAATTACATCAGGATTTAACCCTGGTTCAGCATAGTATTTAATTCTTCTCTCCAAAACATGCTCAAGCGATCCAATATCATTACCTGAAAGTTCTGCCGGAATATTAAACAATCTATATTTCTTTTTTTGTGGTCCTTGCTTAGAGAATACTACACATGATGCTACAGCATTATCACCTGAAAAATGACTTACATCATAACCCTCAATTTTTTCAATATTTTCTATTCCTAAGTAATTGCTAAGTTCCTGCATTGCATAAGTATATTTATCCTCTTTGCTAATATGATTTTTTATGACCTGTTTTGCATTAAGTCTGCATAAATTAAAAATAGGTCTTAAAGATTTATTTGGTGAGTGAATAATTTTTACTTTTTTTTGATGTTTTGTGCTAAACATATCCTCTAGCAATTTATTATTTTCTAAAGAGTTAGTGCATAAAATCTTCTTTGGGATATCTGTCTGATAGTCATAAAAATTAACAATAGCACTTTGATAAACATCTTCTATATTTTCAAAATGAGCCTGTTTTATGAGGTGGGTCTTAGTGCCTCTTATTTTTCCATTTCTTACAACAATAATTGATATGCCAAGATAAGTTAATTCCGCATGCACAGAAAAAATGTCTACATTTGAAGCAAACGTTACAACTGATTGCTCCTCCTTTAGTAAATTTAATCTCTTTAAACGATCTCTTATTTCAGCGGCTTTTTCAAAGTCTAATTTAGTAACAGCAGCATTAATATCTTTTGTTAATCTTTGGATAGTTTTAGTATCAGAGGAAGAAATAAATGACTTTGCGCCAATTATATCCTCAAAGTAATCAACTTTTTTTATATGATTTACACAAGGAGCAGAACACCTTTTCATTTGGTATTCAATGCAAGGTCTAGTTCTGTTAGCAAAGGTTGTATCACTGCAATTTCTCACCTTATATATTTTTTGAATTTCTTTGATTGATTTTTTGACAGCCTCAGAACTGACAAACGGTCCAAAGTAATTTCTATCAACTGCTTTTTTTGTTCTCTTTAAATAAATACCTGGGAAATCATGATCTAAAGAAAAGTATATATAAGGATAAGTCTTATCATCTCTTAAGAGAATATTAAATTTTGGTTTATTTTCTTTTATTAGCATTTGCTCAAGTAATAAAGCTTCAACCTCATTTTTTGTTGTAAAAGTTTCTACTTTGTCAGTAAGAAATTTAATCTGTGAAGTCTTTCTGTCTTTCTGAGATTTTCCAAAGTAAGATGAGACCCTTTTTTTTAAATTTTTTGCTTTACCAATATAAATAATTTCATGATTACTGAAAAATTTGTAAACCCCAGGCGTATTGGGTACTTTGTTTAAATTAATAGACATAGCGAAAAATATTTTTGCTTTTAATGTTTATCAGC
>CABZHV010000006.1:0-85643 GCA_902525635.1 uncultured SAR86 cluster bacterium | reverse complement strand
GCCAAGAGGGATACAGATTCATTAAAGATATCCTTGGCGTAAAAGATGCAAAAGCTTTAAAAAAACCCTTACTTTGATTTGTGGTTATAATTAGTTATGGCAAGACACAGAGGAACTTATAAACCAGAACATCCAGAACCCTATGAGGTAAGCAGATCTCAAATTCAATCATTTATGAATTGCCCTGCTTGCTTTTGGATGAATAGGGTAAAGGGAATTAAATTTCCAGGAATGCCTGGCTTTTTGCTTAATTCTGCAACAGATACATTGTTAAAAAAAGATTTTGATAGATATCGAGAAATGCAAAAGCCACATCCATTTATGGAAAGAAATGATTTGGGCCATCTAGTGCCATTTAAACATGAGAATTTTGAACTTTGGACAAAGTCACTACAACTTGGATTGAGAACTTTCCATGAGCCATCCAATTTGATCATTGGGGGTGGCTTGGATGATGTTTGGCATGATCTTAAAACTGATGAAATTTTTGTTGTTGATTATAAAAGTACTGCTGGAAGGAAAAATGATGAAGGTACTGCATTAAATCAAATAACCTTAGTAGGTGCATATAAGGAGTCTTACAAAAAACAAATGGATATGTATCAATGGATTTTAAGACAAGAAGGCTTTAGTGTGAGTAGAACTGGTTATTTTGTTTATGTAAATGGTGATCAGCATTTCGAAGACGGTATGTTAGAAGATGAAATTGACAAAGCAAACATGAGGTTTGATGTGCAATTGATATCTTATGATGCAGATGATTCATGGGTTGAGGAAACTATTTTGGAACTTAAGAATTGTCTTCTAATGAATGAATGTCCAAAGCATGCGGACTCTGGTTTTGGTCCAAAAGGAGACAAACAATGTGAGTATGCTGAGTTATTTGATGGAATGAAAGAACATAAACTCTTTTAAAAAAATTAGTTTTATGCGACACATAACGTCGTAAAACTATTTGATAATATTCATATTAACAACTAAACGGAGAAGTATATGAATATGAGCTCATTAAAAAAACTATCTTCTAGCTCAAATGAAGATATAAAAGTTCTTGCAAAGGATCTTGAAATATACGCAGAGCAAATTCTTGAATGCGACAGAGTAATGAAGGATGCAAAAATACACAAAGATTTATGTATGGATAAATTAAAAGAAGCAATGGGAAATCATGTTTCTGCAAGGTTGAACAACTATAATCTTGAGTGGGGATTTATAAGCTATAAGGAACAGCCAGAAAAGATTGTACCTGCAAAAGAAGCTAGAACAATAAGAAAGAAAACTATTAATATTAAAAAGTACTAAAACATTTAACTTATAAGCAAATGATCTTTTACAAAAAAAATAACGCTGATGATAGATTATTTCTAGAACTACAAACAAAACTGAATCTTTCTTATTGGATTGCAGCTGATGCAGAACACTATTATCAAACATGCAAAGATAATATAAATACTTATGATTATAAAAGGTTAGTTAAGCAATTTGATAACGCATCTTCAATAGCCAGTGAATTAGATACGAATAATTTAGAAATGAGTGATGATCACATTAAAGCAATAAAAATACTGCGAGATTTTGTCACCTATTCAATCACAGAGCTAGATTTTAGAAAAAAAGATGATAATGAAAATGATGATTGCGATATGGTTAATTTGGCACATCAACAAGAAAAATTTATTAATAAATTTTTGCGATTTCTTCATAAAAGTGAGCCCGAATGTTACCTTCAAACTGCATATTTATATTTTTCAAAAGGTATGTTGAGCCTCGAAGATCAATATTGGGACAGTAAGAGAAGCTCTCATTACCTCAGAAATAGAAGAAACCATCTTGTAAATTATTTAAACTCTGCAATAGATAAAATAGATTCTGGTATCAAAGACCCTAACTTCCTAGACTTTATCATGGATGAATGTGCAATCATTGGTATTGAAAAATTTTCTGATAAGGATATTGATAAATATATAAATCTGCATATTGATTTCATGAATATGTGGAAAGAATGTATAACAACAACAAAAAATTCTTATGACGAAATTCTTTCAGGTAATTTTGATGAATATGTGGAGGCTGAGGAAATATCTATGCTTGAATATACCCAAAATAATTATTTTGGAATAATCAATGTACTTGGGATAAAAATAAACCAGATGATTATTGACAAAATGAATATAGAATTTCCAAAAGCAGAAATATTTAGCAGAAGAGTAATTAAAAACCCAATGGAGCGTATTAATGAAAAATGGCAGCTCAGGTTGTGATATAAATCATCATAAATTAGTATAAAATAATGGCTCCTCAGGTTGGGATCGAACCAACGACCAATTGATTAACAGTCAACTGCTCTACCGCTGAGCTACTGAGGAACGCGAAGAAGCATTATAATTAATTTTTTTTAAAAGAGTAACTAATTAATGGAAGTTAAAACCCTGGAAGTCAAATCAGATTTTGATCCTGCTGGTTCCCAGCCAGAAGCTATTGACAATCTTGTAGCTGGGCTGCAAGACGGATTACTTCACCAAACCCTTTTAGGCGTTACAGGCTCTGGTAAAACATTCACAATGGCAAAAGTTATTGAGAGAATGCAAAGACCTGCAATTGTAATGGCTCATAACAAAACACTTGCTGCTCAACTTTATGGTGAATTTAGAGATTTTTTTCCAAACAATGCTGTTGAGTATTTTGTATCTTATTATGATTATTACCAGCCAGAAGCTTATGTTCCAACATCGGATACATACATAGCAAAAGATGCATCAATAAACGAGCATATCGAACAAATGAGATTATCAGCTACAAAGGCCTTAATAGAAAGAAAAGATACTATTGTGGTTGCAACTGTTTCATCAATTTATGGCTTGGGTGCTCCAGAATCATATTTAAAGATGGTTGTTCATCTAGATCGAGGTGATTTGGTGTCTCAACGTGATTTGGTTCTACGATTGTCTGCTCTTCAATACACTAGAAATGATTTAGATTTTAGACGCGCTACTTTTCGAGTTCGAGGAGATACTGTAGATGTTTATCCAGCAGACTCTGATAAAGAAGCTTTGAGAATTGAATTTTTTGGCGATGAGATTGAAAAATTATCTTGGATTGATCCACTTACGGGAGAGATAATAAACGAAGTCCCAAGGGTTACCATCTTTCCTAAAACGCATTATGTTACTCCAAAGGAAACCGTGACAAATTGTATACCTGATATAAAAGAGGAGCTAAAAACACGTTTAAAATTTTTAAAAGATAGTAATAAGCTTGTTGAAGCACAACGCTTGGAAGAGAGAACAAATTATGACATTGAAATGATGCGTGAGCTTGGATACTGCCAAGGCATTGAAAATTATTCAAGGTATTTAAGTGGAAGAAAAGCAGGGCAATCTCCACCCTGTTTGTTTGACTATATTCCAAAAGATGCAATTGTTTTTATTGACGAATCTCATGTTTCGGTTCCACAAATTGGAGCCATGTATAAGGGTGATAGATCAAGAAAAGAAACTTTAGTTGAGTACGGATTCAGGCTTCCCTCAGCATTAGACAATAGGCCGTTAAAGTTTGAAGAATGGGAAATGTTAGCACCTCAAAGAATTTATGTTTCTGCAACTCCCAGTAAATACGAAAATGAAAAACAAGATAATTTAGTTGAGTTACTAGTAAGACCCACTGGGCTTACAGATCCAGATGTAGAAATAAGACCAGCTTCAACGCAGATAGATGACGTCATTGGAGAATGTAATGAGAGAGTATCTATGAAAGAAAGAGTATTGGTAACCACCCTTACCAAAAGAATGGCTGAAGATCTTACGGACTATCTCAATGAAAATAATATTTCTGCAAGATATATGCATTCAGATATCGATACTGTTGAACGGGTTGAAATTATAAGAGATTTAAGACTAGGCAAGTTTGATGTGTTAGTGGGCATTAATTTATTGAGAGAGGGGCTTGATATTCCTGAGGTAAGTTTAGTTGCTATTTTAGATGCGGACAAAGAAGGTTTTTTAAGATCTGATACGACCTTAATTCAAACAATTGGAAGGGCAGCTCGAAATTTAAGGGGCAAGGCTATCTTATATGCAGATAAAGTTACAGGTTCTATGCAAAGAGCTATGGACGAGACCGACAGAAGAAGGACTATTCAAGAAAATTTTAATAATAAAAATAACATCACACCAAAATCTATTTCCACAAAAGTAAAAGATATTATGGAAGGCGCAAGAATAATTAAAGGAAATACCAAAAAGAAAAAAGAAGATATAGAAAAGATTGTGACGTTTAAGATTAAGGATGATACCGTTGAAAACATCACAGATACTTTACAAAAAATAGAAGATGAAATGTTTGCTCTTGCTAAAAAAATGGAATTTGAAAAGGCTGCTGTTTGTCGAGATAAGATTAATTCTCTTAAAAGAAAGCTAATTGATCTTTAGGCTGAACACATGAATGAGCACTCATTAATTGATAATAACTTTTAACTCTATCAACATAATCGATAGCTTGCTGTGCTCTTGAGTAGTTGTCTGAATCACTCATATTTAGTTCTTCACCTTTTGTAACTTTGAGCTTGTCTTTAATTTCCTGCCACGTAACATTTTCTACTTCAGTATTAATTTGATTAGCCAAATTAAGAATATTTGTTGGACCCAAATTGTAACTTGCAAGAACAATAGATAATTTATCTGCATCACTGAGACCAATCTTATTTTTTTCTTGAAGTATTAAAAAATATCTAGCACCACCTTTAATATTTTGTTCAGGATTTAATCTTTTTTCAACCCCAACTAAAGCAGCAGTCTCTAGGGTAACCATCATCATACCTCTAACACCCATATTAGATTTAGCTCTTGGATCCCATTGAGATTCTTGAAATGAAATTGCAGCTAAAAGGTCTTTTTCAATCTTAGTTTCGTCTGCAGCAGTTTGAAACATTGCATCATATTTAGGATACCGATTTGAAAGTAAATCTTTAAATTTATTTTTTTCAAAATTGTTTAGGGGCGAATTTTCATATGAGTAGGTTAATATTTCCTCACAAGACATATCTTTGTTTACGAATGAACAGCCAATCATAACCAATGCTGTGATTGATAATAAAAAAAATCTAAAGATATTCCCCATTTTTAATTATTTAATATATAAAGACTTTATAATATTTATGTTACATACAATATTTCAGACTTAAAGAAGTGTCAAAGACTAAAAACTTTATATTTAAGGGTAAGCAAAGTTTTTCAAGTTCAAAACTTGATCAAATCAAGGTCCAATTTTGTAAATCAAATGAATTAGATACTAAAATTTTTTCAAATGAAATATATTTAGTTTTATCTGAATCTGAACAAATAAATCAACATGAATTAAAGGATATTCTTTCTGCAAAAGAAAATGATGCAGACTTTTCTTTCTATGTAGGCCCTAGACTAGGAACAATATCACCTTGGTCTTCAAAAACAGAGGATATTATTCGAAATGTAGGTTTTAAAAATATTCTCAGAGTAGAAAGACTTTATGGTTTCAAAATCGAATATGATTTTGAAATAGATAAATTAGATTTATCTATGTTCTATGACCGAATGACTCAATCAATTTATTTTAATTATGAAGACTTTGCAGATCTATTTAAGACAGAAAAAGCTAAATCTCTTAACAAAATTAATATACTTGATAAGGGTAAATTAGAATTAGAACAAGCCAATAAGTTGTATGGATTCGCTATGAGTAATCAAGAAATTGATTATTTATATGATTTTTATTCAAGCGAAAAAAGAAACCCTACAGATGCAGAATTGATGATGTTCGCTCAAGCAAATTCTGAGCATTGTAGACATAAGATTTTTAATGCAAAGTGGAGAATTGATGGTAGGCAAAAAAACAATACATTGTTTGATCTGATTAAAGAAACTAGCAAGTCATCGCCAGACGGAATTATTTCAGCATATAAAGATAATGCAGCAATAATCAAAGGAACAAAGGCTGAAAGATTAAATCTAAACGAATCAAATCAATACGAGCTTATTGAGGATAATTTAAATTCAACTATAAAAGTTGAAACCCATAATCATCCAACTGCTATTTCACCGTATCCTGGTGCTTCAACAGGCTCTGGAGGGGAAATTAGAGATGAAGGAGCAACTGGAAGAGGAGCAAAACCAAAAATTGGATTAGTTGGCTATAATGTTTCGAATTTAAGAATTCCAAATTTTCTAAGAAGTTGGGAAAAAGTAGAACATAAGCCCTCTAGAATTGCATCACCGCTTGATATTATGATTGAGGCTCCTATTGGCGCAGCTGCTTTTAATAATGAGTTTGGAAGACCTGCAACCCTAGGTTATTTTAGATGTTTTGAAACTGATTTTAAAAATAACAAAGCTTTTGGTTATCACAAACCAATTATGTTGGCAGGTGGAATAGGCGAAGTTCGTGATGCTAATAATTTTAAATTACAAATTGAGGATGATTATTTAGTTGTTGTGCTCGGAGGACCTGCGATGCTCATTGGTCTCGGTGGTGGAGCTGCATCCTCAGTTTCATCTGGAGACAGTGACGAAGATTTAGATTTTGCATCAGTTCAAAGAGACAATGCGGAAATGGAAAGAAGATGCCAAGAAGTTATTAACCGATGTTCTTCGCAAGATAATAATTTAATTGAATTTATACATGATGTCGGTGCTGGAGGTTTATCTAATGCAATACCTGAATTAGCTAAAGATTCTAATTTAGGAGTATTTATTGAGTTATCCAAAATACCAAATTCTGACAAATCGATGTCACCCATGGAAATATGGTCCAACGAATCTCAAGAGAGATACGTCTTGGCAATCCATAAAAATAACAAAGAGTCATTTGAAAAAATTTGTAAAAGAGAAAGATGTGAATACGCCATAGTCGGACATACAACAAAAGAAATGTCTGTTAAGTTATATGATGATGAAAATGAAAACTATCCTGTTGATGTACCTCTATCAATGCTTTTTGGAGATCTTCCAATAACAGAGATGGAAGTTTTTGAAGAAGTTTTTGCAGAAATTCATGAAGATAATTCAGAAGAATTTTGTCTTGATAGCTCGATCACAAAGATCCTTCAACATCCTACCGTAGCATCAAAATCCTTTTTAATAACGATCGGTGATAGATCAGTTGGTGGCATGGTTGCGAGAGATCAATTTGTTGGACCTTTTCAAGTTCCTGTTTCTGATTATTCTCTTAGTCTGAGAGCTTTTACATCAAACAAAGGTGAGGCGGTTACTATTGGTGAAAAACCTACTTTAGCTTTAATTAATCCAGAAGCGTCTATGAGAATGGCTTTGGGAGAAGCTCTTACAAATATGTCTGGTGTAGTTATAACGGGATTAAATAATGTTCAAGTATCTGCAAATTGGATGGCAGCATCTGGAGAAAATTTTGACGATTTGGCACTTAGATCTGGCGTCGAGGCTTTATCAAAAATAGCGATTGATTTGAAAGTTTCTATTCCTGTAGGAAAGGATTCTTTATCAATGAGAACAAAATGGTCTGAAAAAAGCAAAGATTTTGAAGTATCAAGTCCTCTTTCAGGAATTGTAACTGCAATGGCACCGGTTGAAGATGTTACAGACTCAGTTACACCTGAATTGAGCCTTAATGAAAATACATGCCTTCTATTGATAAAGCTAGAGGATAAAAATAGATTAGCTGGATCTATTTTTTCAGAGGTTACTAAATCGACATATAAGCATACTCCTGACATAGAAAATATCGATAAATTTAAAAAATTGTTTAACACAATTCAAAATTTAGTAAAAAATAAAAAAATTTTTGCGATGCATGATATATCTGATGGCGGCTTAATCACAACATTATTAGAAATGTGCTTTACTAAAAAAATTGGGATGAGAGTAAACATTGGTGAAACTACTTTATTAAATGCTGCACTTTTCTCTGAAGAAATTGGTTTTATAATTCAAGTTGAAAAAAATAATATTGAAGAGATCTCAAAATTATTTCTAGAAGAAAATATTTTTGTAAAAGAAATTGCAGAGCTAGATGACACGACTTTTTCAATAGTACATAACGACTTAAAAATATTTGATAAATCTATCATTGAACTTGAAAAAGTTTGGAGAGAAACATCGTATGCGATTCAATCTATTAGAGATAATAAAGTAATAGCTGATTCTGAGTTGAGTTTACTTGATGATAAAAAATATGCAGGACTAAAAACAAACATTTCTTTTGATGAGTCACAAATAAAAACTTTTAATATTAAAAATAGTTTACCTAAAGTAGCAGTTCTCAGAGAGCAAGGTGTAAACGGTCAAAATGAAATGGCTGCTGCTTTCTCTTTAGCTGGTTTTAATGCCTATGATGTTCATATGCAAGATCTCCTAGATGGAAATACTAATTTAAAAGATTTCCAAGGGATGGCGGTATGTGGTGGTTTTTCATATGGTGATGTGCTTGGAGCCGGTGGTGGTTGGTCCAAAACTATTTTGTATAATAATTTTGTTAAAGATCAGTTTCAAGAATTCTTTAACAATAAAAGAGTATTTACACTTGGCGTCTGCAACGGATGTCAGATGTTATCAAATTTGAAAGATATTATTCCTGAGGCAGATTCATGGCCAAGTTTCGAGAGAAATTTATCTGATCAATTTGAAGCGCGCTTAGTTCAAGTGAAAATTTCAGAAACAGAATCTGTTCTTTTAAATGATATGGAGAATTGGATTATCCCAGTAGCATCAGCACATGGAGAAGGAAGAGCGCATTTTAGTGATAATAACCTTGAAGAGTTAGAAAAATCTAATCAAATTGCTATGCGTTTTATTGATTCTCAAGAAAATCAAAGTGAAAAGTATCCGATTAATCCAAATGGTTCCCCAAACGGGATTACTGGGATAACAGCTGCAAATGGAAGAGTTACTATTATGATGCCGCATCCGGAGAGAGTATTTAGAAAAGTTCAAATGAGTTGGTTTAGCAAAGACTGGGGAGAATTTTCCCCTTGGATGCAAATTTTTGTTAATGCAAAGAAATTTTGTGATACAAACTAATTACCAAAGTTTGATATCTTCTTCTCTAAAAATAAACTCATTCTTCTTCAAATCTTCGATGTAGTACTCAAGAGTTTTCTTAACGGTTGGGAAAGCTATTTCATCCCATAAAATGTCTTTAG
The DNA here is from genome assembly GCA_902525635.1 of uncultured SAR86 cluster bacterium. Taxonomy (GTDB): domain Bacteria; phylum Pseudomonadota; class Gammaproteobacteria; order Magnimaribacterales; family D2472; genus SAR86A. The sequence continues at coordinate 76,498 of CABZHV010000006.1, read as the reverse complement.
TTTCAAAAAGCTGAACGTCTGAGCTCTCAAAAGTTGGACCAAAGTTATCGTCTAAAAGATCTGCTAAAAAAAACATATGAACCTGATTGATATGTGGAAGACTAAACATTGTATAAGCCATTTTAATTTCAGCTTTTGAACCAGTCTCTTCAAATGTTTCTCTGATAGCACCTTCTTGTAATGTTTCAGCATTTTCCATAAAGCCTGCTGGAAGTGTCCACAAACCCTTGCGAGGATTAATGTCGCGTTTAGCCATTAAAATTTTATTGTCTCGTATACATAGTGCTCCAACAACATTATTGGGATTTGTATAAAAAATTGTGCCACAGTCCTGACAGCAGTATCTTTTAATACTGTCATGTTCTGGGGCAATAAATTTTAAATTTGAGCTTCCGCAATTAGAGCAATATTTCAATTTCCTTCCTTAATTTAAGAATATAGATACTTTAGAAGTTAAACTTATCTATATGTTAGACAGCATAAAGCAAAAACTTGAACAAATAAATCTAATAGATTCTACTGAGTTCAAAAAAGCTGGAGTGTTAATTATTTTAATCAGAGAGGAGGGTTTAGATGATTTGCAAATTTTGTTCACCAAAAGATCCTCAAATCTTTCAACACACTCTGGAGAAGTCAGTTTTCCTGGAGGTAAATGGGAAAAAGGTGACACCGATTTGTATCAGACAGCATTAAGAGAATCTAATGAGGAGATTGACCTTGATACCAATAATATTCAAAGATTAGGCGCTCTGAACTACCTTTTATCTAGACATAAAATTGAAGTCCATCCATATATCGGGTATCTAAACAAATATCAAAACTTTTCAGGTAATTATGAGATTGATGAAATATTTACAGTACCATTAAGTTTTTTAATGCATCCAAAAAATATAACCTATAAAGAGTTCAAAAAGAATGAATTAAAACTATATATTCCAAGTTGGGTCTATAATGGAAATAAAATTTGGGGCCTAACAGCTATGATAACTGCAGATTTTTTAAATATTTGTTTTGATGCCTCAATAAAAACTGATTTTGATTTAATAAGAAAATATGATGAATATTGAATTAGGTGACAAAAAAATGAAAACTGATGGAGATGATTTTTGGATTGCTCCAAATGCAACAGTTATTGGCGATGTTATTCTCAAAAAAGATGCAAGTATTTGGTTTAATGCTGTCTTAAGAGGAGACAATGAACCTATTGAAATTGGCGAAGGTTCAAACGTCCAAGACGGAGCAATTCTTCATACCGATCCTGGATTTAAATGCACAATAGGAAAGTTGGTTACAGTTGGTCACATGGCAATGCTACATGGGTGTACTGTTGGAGATGGAAGTTTAATTGGCATCGGCTCAGTGGTTTTGAATGGTGCAAAAATAGGAAAGAATTGCATCATTGGATCTAAAGCACTTATTACAGAAGGAATGGAGGTACCAGATGGCTCTATGGTTTTAGGAATACCAGGGAAGGTGAAGAGAGTTCTAAATAATGAAGAGCAAAGTGCTGTATCTGTAGGTGCATCTTATTACATAGAAAACTATAAAAGATACAAAAAATTAATGAGTTACAATGAAAACAAGTGAAATTAGAAAAGCTTTTTTAGAATTTTTTGATAAAAAAAATCATCAAGTTGTTCCATCGAGCTCACTTATTCCAAGTAATGACGAAACATTACTTTTCACAAATGCTGGTATGGTTCAATTCAAAGATATTTTCTTGGGTACAGAAACAAAGAGCTATAAAAGAGCAACTACTTCTCAGCGTTGTATTAGGGCTGGAGGAAAGCATAACGATCTAGAAAATGTAGGTTATACGCTTAGACACCATACATTCTTTGAAATGCTTGGTAATTTTAGTTTTGGTGATTATTTTAAAGAAGATGCTATTAAATTTGCCTGGGAATTTTTAACCGATGTTCTTAAATTAGATAAAGATAAGCTCTGGATAACTGTATATAAGGACGATGATGAAGCTGAAGAAATTTGGAAAAATGTTGTTGGTATTGAGCCAAGCAGAATTGCAAGACTTGGTGATGAAGAAAACTTTTGGTCTATGGGAGATACAGGACCATGTGGACCATGCTCAGAAATTTTTTATGATCATGGTGATCATATTGAGGGAACGCCTCCTGGGACAGATGGTGACGAAGGCGACAGATTTATTGAGATATGGAATCTTGTTTTCATGCAATTTAACAGAGATGAAAATGGAAAAATGGAACAACTTCCAAAGCCATCAGTTGATACTGGAATGGGATTAGAAAGAATTGCTGCAGTTCTTCAAGGAGTAAATTCAAATTATGAAATAGATGTTTTTAAAGATTTAATTTCTTCATCTGAAAAATTACTAGGAAGCCCTAAAAGTACGTCTCATAAAGTAATAGCCGATCATATCCGATCAAGTGTTTTTTTAATTAGTGATGGAATTATTCCTGAAAAAGAGGGAAGAGGTTATGTTTTAAGAAGAATCATGAGAAGGGGCATCAGACATGGGTATAAGATAGGAGCAAGAAAGCCATTTATGCATTTGCTTGTAAAGGATTTAGTCAATTTAATGGATTCTGCGTATCCAGAACTAAATAAAAAACAAAAAGAAATTATTGAATTGATAAAAAATGAAGAAATTAAATTCTTTGAAACCCTTGAGACCGGCATAACTATTCTTGATGAAGCCATTTTAGAGATGAACAATAAAGTCTTATCTGGTGATCTTGTTTTTAAACTTCATGATACCTATGGATTCCCATTTGATTTAACAGCAGATATTGCGAGAGAAAAAAATTTAGAAATAGATGAGAAAAGATTTAATGAATGCATGGATCAACAAAAACAAAGCTCAAAAGCATCAAGCAGTTTTGTATCATCACTTCCAGCAGCAGCTGGAGTCATGGAAACAAATTTCTTAGGATATGAAGAGCTTGATTCGGATTCAGAAATTTTAGTAATTTGGAAAGATCAAAATAGAATAGATACAGCAAAAAATAATGATGAAATATTCTTTGCATGTAATCAAACTCCTTTTTATGCAGAAGCTGGAGGACAAATAGGTGATAAGGGAAAATTTGCATCTAATTCGTCTGCTGGTAGTATTTTAGATTGTAAGAAACAAGGAAAGGTATATTTACATAGGGCAATAATTGAGAAAGGAAAAATTAATACAGGCGATGTTATCAAGATGAGTGTTGAAAAAGAAAAAAGGTCTGCAATCACTATACATCACTCTTCAACTCATTTAGTTCATGCGGCGCTTAGAGAAGTTTTAGGAGACCACGTTCAACAAAAAGGATCATTAGTTGACGAAAATAAACTTAGATTTGATTTTTCTCATTCAAAGCCCTTAACTCAAAAAGAAATTAGCAAGATCGAAGAAATTGTAAATAAGGAAGCGCTTAAAAATCTTGAGGTGAAGACAGAGTTAATGAAACTCGATGATGCACTTAAATCTGGAGCTATGGCCTTATTTGGTGAGAAGTATGATGACGATGTAAGAGTACTTACTATGGGCGAAAATTCGTATTCTGTTGAATTATGTGGAGGGACACATGTCAATAGAACTGGTGATATTGGATTATTTGTAATCACTAATCAATCAAGTGTTGCCTCTGGAATTAGAAGAATTGAAGCAATAGCAGGAAGAAAATCTCTTGGCCATATAAATAAAATAAGAGAGATTAATGTATCGTTACAAAGTACCTTAAATGTTCCCATTGAAGAAATGCAAGAAAAGATAAAATCTTTAATGGAAGAAAATAAAAAACTTAAGAAAAATTCAACTAAGAGCGCATCAGATGCATCTGTTATTTCTTCAGAAACTTTCAAAGTTGAGGATTGGAAGCTTATAGTTGAGCAGGTAAATATTGATGATACAAAAGATCTAAGATCTTTAGTCGATGTTAAAAAAAATACAAATGAAAAACTATGCGTTGTAGTCTTGACAGAGTCTTCAAAAAAAGTGGCAATGGTATGTGGAGTAACAAAAAACTTAGTAGAAACTTTATCAGCAAAAGAAGTAATAGCATTGTTGTCCAAACAAATTAACGGAACAGGTGGTGGAAGAGTGGATTTCGCACAAGGCGCTGGTGAAACAGATAATTTGAAAGATTTCGTGACTTCTATTCCAAATTCAGTAAAATCGCTCGCAAAATAGAAAATACTATGTCAGAAACTATAGTTCAAAAATTTGGAGGAACTTCTCTTGGCTCTGTTGAGAGAATTGATGCTGTTGCTGAAATCATTAAGAAAGCTTCAAAAAAAAATAAAATTGCTGTTGTTGTATCTGCAATGAGTGGCGAAACAAACAGATTGATAGATTTAGCAAATTCATTTGGAAATAACCCTGATAAAAGAGAGTTTGATGCTCTAGTGTCCACCGGTGAAACAATAAGTTCAGCATTATTATCAATGGCGCTTCATTCAAAAGGTATTAAGGCAAGATCATTTTCAGCCTCGCAAATAGCAATCAGAACAACGAGTTCATATTCAAAAGCAAAAATATTGGATGTTGATGCAAAAAAGATATTAGATGTTCTTGAAAATGACACAATTCCTATTATTACTGGTTTTCAAGGTATAACTGAGGGTGGTGATATTACAACACTTGGAAGAGGCGGTTCGGATGCAACTGCGGTTGCAATTGCTGCGCAGATAAACGCTAATCGATGTGATATTTATACCGATGTAGATGGGATTTTTACAACAGATCCAAATATTGTAAGTAATGCAAAAAAATTAGATTCAATTACAATGGAAGAGATGCTTGAGCTTGCAGGACAAGGTGCAAAAGTTGTGCAAACAAGAGCTGTAGAATTTGCAAATAAATATCATGTTCCAGTTAGAGTTTTATCAAGTTTTAACGATGGAAGTGGAACACTTATTTCATTAAAGGATGAAAGTATGGAAAATGCACTTGTTTCTGGAATCGCTTCTCAGAAAGATCAAGTAAAGTTCACTTTACATAGTGTTGGTGATATTCCAGGAACAGCTTTTAAAATCTTAGGTCCTATTAGTGAGGCTGAAGTTGAAGTTGATGTTATTGTGCAAAACGTGAGTATTGACGGTAAAACCGACTTCACTTTTACAGTTTCAAATGAAGATCAAGAAACAGTCAAAAAGATTCTTTCTGACATAAAAGACGAAATAAATTATAAAGAGCTTATTATGAACCCAGATATTGCTAAGGTTTCACTGGTTGGAGCAGGGATGCGATCACAGTCTGGAGTTGCTAGCAAGGCATTTAAAGCTCTATCTGAAAACGATGTTAATATTCAAATAATATGTACTTCTGAAATCAAGATCACAATGGTGATCAAAGAAGAAGAGGTCGAAAAAGCTATAAATGTTCTTCATGAGGAATTTGAATTAGATAAATAAATGCATGACTTAATTCTAAAAAATTGCAAAGTTGTTAATGAAAACAGAATCATCGAATCTGATATTGCAATCAAAAATGATCGAATTGAACAGGTTGCAACCTCAATTGATGTTGAATCAAAAGAGATAATTGATTTAGATGGAAAATTTGTTATTCCAGGTTTAATTGATGATCAAGTACATTTTAGAGAACCAGGACTTACCCATAAAGGCGATATCGCAACTGAATCAAAAGCGGGTCTCGCAGGCGGTGTTACAAGTTTTTTTGAAATGCCAAACGTAAATCCAACCACTACAACAAATGAAAACTTAACAAAAAAATTTGAACTAGCCTCTACCAGATCTTTATCAAATTATTCATTTCATCTAGGGGCAAGTAATTCCAACATAGAAGAAATTAAAAAAGTTGACATAAATCAAGCTGCTGCACTTAAGGTGTTTATGGGTGCTTCTTTTGGTGAAATGTTAGTTGATGATATAGATGCCCTTGATGATATTTTTAATTATTCTCCTTTAATTGTTGTTACACATTGTGAAGATCAAAAAACAGTTAAAAAAAATGAGGAGATATACTCAAAAAAATTTGGGGATCGTTTGTGTGCTGAACAACATCATCTTATAAGGGATGTGGATAGTTGTTACTTATCTAGCTCGCTTGCAGTTGACCTAGCAAAAAAATATAACTCAGATCTTCATGTCTTTCATTTGACAACAGAGAAAGAGATGGAACTTTTTACAGCTGGAAAAATCGATGGCAAAAAAATCACTGCAGAGGTTTGCGTTCACCATATGTATTTTAATGAATCTAGGTACGCTGATCTTGGGAATCAAATCAAATGTAATCCATCTATAAAATTTGAGTCGGACAGATTGGCTCTTATTGATGCTCTTCTTAATGACAAAATAGATATTATTGCCACAGATCATGCTCCTCATACATGGGAAGAGAAAAGCCAAAGTTACACAAAAGCTCCAGCCGGACTTCCACTTGTTCAGCATGGAATGCAAATATTAATGGATTTCTATCATCAAGATATTCTCTCACTAGAAAAGATCGTTCAAAAAACAAGTCATAACGTTGCTAATAGATTTCAAGTTAAAGATAGAGGCTATATAAGAGAGGGTTATTATGCCGATTTAGCAGTTTTAGATATTAATAAGCCATATACTGTTTCTAATGAAAACATTCTATACAAATGTGGATGGTCACCCTTTAATGGACACACATTTCAATCATCAATTTTTATGACAATAGTGAACGGAAATATTGCTTTTAGAAATGGCCAAATTTCAGATAATTTACCCTTTGGTATGCAAATAGAATTCGATAGATAAATTAGTTATCTTTATATTTTCAAAGAGTTATAATCCAACATCTTAAACAAATAGGAGAGTTGGCTGAGTGGTCGAAAGCGCCTCCCTGCTAAGGAGGTAACTGGGCAACTGGTTCGAGGGTTCGAATCCCTCACTCTCCGCCAATTTTATGTTTTAATATATTATGCATAATAAAGCTGTAAAAAATTTTTTAGACGGGTTTTCAGTAGAAGTTACACCAAGAGCTGCTGCCAAAATTGATAATTTTGAGGATCTTGTTCCTAAAAATACATTAATTTATATTGCACATATTGAAGGAACACCAATAGATGAAATGGTATACACTGCAAAAAAAATATCTGATCAAGGATTTTCTCCGATGCCACATTTTCCAGCAAGAATTATAAAAGATAAAAATACTCTTCAAGAATGGATATCTAGATATCAAAATGAAGCCAACGTTACAAATGCTCTTTTAATAGCAGGTGGAGCAAACAAACCATATGGAGACTATGATTCTTCTATTCAATTAATTGAATCAGAACTTTTTGATAAAGCTAATTTTAAAAGTCTTCATATTGCAGGACATCCTGAAGGAAGTAAGGATATAGATCCAGACGGTTCAACAAAAAATGTTGATGAGGCTTTATCTTGGAAATATGAATTTAGTAAAAGAACTGACGCAGCAATGGCAATCACGACTCAATTCAGCTTTGATTCAAAAACAGTAATAGATTGGGCGAACAGCATTAAAAAATCCGGTATAGATATTCCAATTCATATTGGAGTAGCTGGACCAGCTAAGCTCCAAACCTTATTAAGGTATTCAATAGAATGTGGAGTTGGTGCTTCTGTAAAAATCATTCAGAAACGTGCTAAAGATTTAACCAAACTTTTATTACCTTATAAACCAACAGCAATAATTTCAGAATTAGCAGAATATAAGCTTAATAATCCAGATTTTAATATTGAAAAAGTTCATTTTTATCCACTCGGAGGAATTAAACAAGTTTCTAACTTTGTCAAAGAAGCATAGAAATATATAAAAAATTTACATAATCACCAGTTACTATTCTCACTTATTTAGTAATATAAAGAATCTAATAATAAATAATATGGGAGTAATTTATGGATGGATTTATGAATGAAATGGCAATTTGGAATGGTATGAGCTCAGCTTTCATTAGCAATGCTATATTTTTTGCAGCCTGTGCATTTTTAATTTGGGTTGGCTTTAGGTTTACCAGCAGAATTTACTATGATGGTGATGTAAATCTATTAGGAAAAATTTTTACAACTTTGTTTTGCTTATCAATTGCTTTATTCACTCTTGGAACAATGGTCCAAGGTCAAAATATAGCCCTTGGATATTCAAATGCATTTAGTGCACTATCTGAAGTTCAAGATATTTCATCTAATGCAGAAAACTTTATATCAATGGCAGACGGTAAACTAGGTCCAGTTCAATGGATATTTTTAGGTTCAGTTGTTGTTATGCAGCTGACTCAAATCTGGGTAAAAAAACCAGAATAGTAAAAAAGTATTATTCTAGTGTGAGTATAAAAACTTCACACTAGAATAATTCAGTCAACATACATCTTGCAGAACCACCGCCATATTTCTCAATGGTTGGAATATCTGAATGAATAATTTCCTTGTAACTCTCTAATAATTTTTCTATCTGATTTTGATTAAGTGCTTTATAGGCTCGCGTTGATATTATTAAAAACAATTCATCTTTATCGTTTTTTGCCTCAATGGCATTTCCACAAAAATCCTGAATTTGCTCAGCAGAAAGTTCCAGTACATCATGATATTGATTAACTTTTTCTCTCACAAATTCTCTATGCTCTGGTTTAATGACATTTAAACAGATACCGATTATGTCTGTACCAACATACATTAGAACATCAGTATGATAGATTGGTGAACCTTTGTGGCTTTCAGTCTCAAATAAAACAAGGTCATAATTATTATTTCTGCACCAAATAATTAATTGAACTGCATTCGTTCTTGGAGATATTCCACCATAAACGATTCTATTTACTCTATCAAAGACCATGCTGCTCGTTGATTCAAGGAATATTTCTTTCTCTTCCAAATGCGAAATATCATCTGTTAGTTCATATGTTTCTAAAAGGTGTTGAATCATATGTGATTTTTTTTCTTCCCTTCTATTTGGTGCCATCATGCTGAATATTTGCATTGTTTTATCATCGAAGGTTATAAACCAATTTGGAAAGATATGATCTGGACAATCACTTGAACCTAATAAACTAGTTACTTTAATACCTCTTTTTTCAATTGCATTTTTAAGACCGTGAAATTCAGCTAAAGCTTTTTCTGCAATCTTTTCTGCTGCTTCATCAAGGTCTGTTTTCTGGTAATGATTTGTATATGCAGTTTGTTCATTAGAGTAGAATTCTACTGGTTCTATCATGAACAAATGTGACGTTGATTGTTGGTGCATCTACTTCCTTGTAGAAAAAAACTATGCGAGTAAAATACACCCATGACATCCAGTTTACAAGACAATTTTATAAAAAAAGAATCATTGTATGGAGCTCAAAATTATTCTCCTTTATCTGTTGTTTTAGAAAAGGGCGAGGGTGCATATCTTTGGGATGTTGATGGTAATAAATATCTAGATATGGTCTCAGCTTACTCAGCAGTCAGTCATGGACACTCTCATCCAGAATTAATAAAGACTCTTCATGATCAATCTTCAAAACTTGCAATTACATCAAGAGCTTTTTATACAGAACCCTTTGCAAACTTTTTAGAAAAATTATCAAATGTTTCGGGCTTTGATTCTGTGCTGACAATGAATACAGGAGCTGAAGCAGTGGAGACCGCAATCAAAGCGGCAAGAAGATGGGGCTATTTTTCAAAAGGTATCCCAGAAGATAACGCTGAAATAATTGTTGCTGATGGAAATTTTCATGGAAGGACAACAACTATTGTAAGTTTCTCCTCTGACTTGTCATATAAGGAAGGCTTTGGCCCTTTCACACCCGGATTTGAAACTGCAGATTATTGTGGATCATGTGAATGTGGACCAATTGATAATTGTTTATCAATTAAATCTTTTGAAAAAAAAATTAACGAGAATACTTGTGCAATTTTAGTTGAGCCAATTCAAGGAGAGGCTGGAATAAGGGTTCCAAGTGAAGGATGGCTTAAGGAGCTTAGAGAATTATGTACAGCCAAAAATATTCTTATGATATTGGATGAAATTCAATCTGGTTTAGGTAGAACTGGTAAATTATTTGCATATGAGCACGAGAACATAATTCCTGATGGCCTAATTCTTGGCAAAGCCCTCGGTGGAGCACTTTTACCAATTTCTGCATTTTTGAGTTCAAAAGATGTTATGCAACATTTTAAACCAGGGTCACATGGATCAACTTTTGGAGGCAATCCATTGGCTTCAAAGGTTGCTACAAAGGCTATAGATTTATTATTTGAAGAAAAATTAATTGAAAACAGTGAGAAGATGGGCAATTATTTTTTATCTAAACTCAGACAAATAAATTCTAGAGTTATTAAAGAAGTTCGAGGAAAAGGATTATGGATTGGGATGGAATTAAATACATCAGATGTTAACGCAAAAGATTTGTGTTTATTGCTGCTTAATGAAGGCCTTTTGTGCAAAGAGACACATAAAACAGTTATAAGATTTGCACCTCCTTTGATGATATCAAAAGATGACTTAGACTGGGCTATTGATAAAATTACTAAAGTTCTAAGAACTATTTAGATGAAACACGGGTTAGATTTTAAGCACTTAGTTTTTGAACAAATAGAAAAAATACCTTACGGAGAAACAAAAACATATAAAGAAATTGCCAATGAAATTGGAAAACCAAAAGCATACAGAGCTGTTGCAAATGTTTGTGGCAAAAATCCTATACCAATTATTAGACCATGCCATAGAGTAATATGTTCAGATGGAAAAGTAGGGGGTTATAGCGGACCAGGCGGAATAAAATTAAAGGAATTATTACTCAAGTTAGAGTCTATATAAATTAGCTCATTTATTTTCGAAAAAATTATTCACGTTGAAATAAATTAAATCAAAATGACCTGATTTAAATCTATATTGTTTACTGTAATCAAGAATACCTTTCAAAGCAGAATAGACTGCTGCTTTTGAAATTTCGTCATATTCAGCATCATTGAACCCGCCTATGAGTAGGTTTACATATGTAGACTGTAAATTCTTTTTAAAAGTATCGGGATTTTCACCCGTTACAAATATTGCTCCATTCAAATCAGAAAGTACTTCATCTGGCATATATCTATTTCCATACAAAGAGCTATTAACTAATCTTCTCATTACTGCAGGATGTAATATATTTCGTAAAATATTACTTTGACTCGCCAAAACTAGTGAATGAAAATCTGGATCGTTATTATCTCCATAAGTAGCATAGAAGCTGTCAATATCACGCTCATATATTAAATTAGCAAGTATTTTTGGATCGTAGTCCATGGCTCCATTTGAGAATACTTCTCTTTTTAAAAGCTCAAAGGCTTGTTTTTGTTTTTCGTATGGCACAGGCTCTAGGGATTCAAAATCTGTTTGACTAGATGCAATTTTATTAATGTAAACACCACCTATTTGTTGTGCAACTGTTTCTAGAAATCTTCCTTTCGTTCTTATTAATCTATAAAAAGAATTTGTGTAGTTATTAAAACCCTCTTCATCTGCAAAAATTTCAGGTAGTTCACTTATTTTTTGATCAACAATCTTAACTATATCCTCTGCGTATGAAATAGGATCATTACTCATGTCATATCTTTTTGTTCTTGGATCAATATTATTACCAGGATAAGACATAGCCTCGTCATCTGTTCCAAAGGTAAGCTCTTTTTTAATGGATTCACGGAGCAATTCCTCTCTATCTTCATCAGATAAATTTGGCGTATAGCCAAATTTTATAGCCCATTTATCATAAATTCCTGGTTCTGTTGAAAAGAAAATACCTTGTTCCGTTCCTTCAGGAGCAACATTGATTGGATCGTAATCCATGACAGAGTTCATAAGACTATTTCCAGTGATTTCTTTATTATGAATCTCTTCAGGGCTGTAAAGATAACTGCCTCTAAAATTATGTCTCAAACCCAAAACATGACCAACCTCATGCAAAGTAAGATTTGTAATATATTGCATCAGAGGATCATTATCTACAGTAAAGCCGTATAGTTTTCTGTAGTTGTAACCAATTTTAACTGCAAGAAGTTTGTTAACAACATCAGCAGAAATTATTTCGCCAGTTAATGGATTGCTAACACTAGGCCCAATCCCAAGCAAACCACCATCTGGTTCAGAAGACCATCTTACAACATTATAATCATAATCTGCTGCATCCCAATCAGCGTCTTCAGGTTGAATTTTTGCAACAACTGCATTGATAAAACCAGCTTCTTCAAATGCAATATTCCAGTTTTCAATTCCTGCAACTACTGCCGGAACTATCTCCTTTGGAGTAGAATTTTCAACCCAAAATACAATAGGTTCTTCAGGCTCTGACATTTCAGCATCAGGATTTTTTTTGATTAACCTCCACTTATTTATGAGAGCAAAATTTGCAAAATTCTCATATGAAGTTAAATCTGTAGATCTGTTCACAAAATATCCAATCCTATGATCATTTACCCTTGGTTCAAATCTATCGTCTGGCATCTTAATAAAAATATGTCTAGCTGTTACTGACAAATATCTTGGATCAGTTACAGCTGATACCCTGTAAGCTCTTGGATTTGGGGCCTGATTTTCATATGCAAAAGTAACTTCAAAAGCTGTATTAGAGTCGTTGTTAAAGACATTTTTTACAAAGGTTTTAGATTCATTTGGTCTGCCATAATTGACTGCTATTCTTTCTCTATATTCATTAGGAACATAGCTTAAAGAATCCAATTTTTCAGATAATAAAATACCATTTACATTAATTAAAACAGATTCATCTGTTTTGGCTGATGGTTTGAAAACTTCAACAAATGCCTCAGTTATATTTGTAATTGTTGATTTTGAAATGTTATTTGTTTCATCGCCATTAATGTAATTAGTATTTATTTGATACAGACCAATACTATCTTTCTTAAAGTTTCTAAATTCTAGAACTCTACCATCTGAGGGTAGGCCTCCAGTTAATGGGCTTCCTTGAGGTGCATTCATGATATATGAGAAATATAAAAATTGTGAATTTAAATCTTCAGCATCAAGTCGTAAGAAATACTCTGAGTTGTCTTCATTTGTAAATATTTTCATATATCCATCAATTGATGAAAGTTCTTCCTCTTCAATGAATTCATCTATTGTTTTCATGAATTTTTTTTCACAATCTTTTGCATCCTTTTTACTCTTAGCCTGCATCTTGCACTCCTTAAGATTTTTAGGATCTGTTTTTTCATCTTTAGAATTTTCGTCTAGCTCGGGTGAGGCTTCTTGAGTATCTTTTTCTTTCATATCAGGATAAGCATCTACATTGCTTACACTTAAAGCCAATATGACGCCAAATACAAAAACACAATTACCATTCAAAAATTTATTTAAAAGCATTTAATTACCTATTAGATTGTTTAATTTTACGAAAATAGCATGTAATTCTATCTCAAAGTAACACATACTGGTAGTATATAAATATGGAAAATTCTTATGCTTTAATCACTGGAGCATCATCAGGGATAGGCGAGGAGGTTGCAAAAAATCTTGCAAATAAAGGATATAACTTAATATTAACTGCAAGAAGAAAAGAACTTCTTGATGATATAGCTCAGGAAATTAGAAAAAAACATAATATCCATGTGTCTGTAATAGCTAAAGATTTAAGCAAATACCAAACACCTAGAGAAATACTTAATTTTTGTGAAGAGAATAACTATAGAGTAGATTTATTGGTTAATAATGCTGGATACGGAATAAAAACTTCGTTTCATGAAACTAGTTTAGAAGATGAAGAAGATTTTATTAGAGTGCTAGGAACATCAGTGATAATGTTAACAAAATTATTTCTACCAAAAATGATTTCAAATGGTGGAGGCAAAATTATGATAGTTTCCTCAGTCGCATCTTTTGCTGCGCCATCAGCTATTCAGCCACTTTATGGACCAATCAAAACATTTATGAATAGATTTAGTGACAGCATAAATATTAACTATAAAAGCAAAGGAGTAACATCAACTGCAGTCTGTCCTGGGTTCACTGTTACAGGATTTCACACGGCAAGTGGTGTTCAAGAACAAATGGATAGAGTCCCTAAATTTTTAGTTTTTTCAGCTGAGCGAATAGCTGATGAAGCTATCAAAGCAACATTAGCTGGTAAAAGATTATGTGTACCAACGAAAACATATAAATTTTTAGTTTTTATGTTAAGAAATTTACCTCAGTCTATTTTAACCCTTCTTGGAAAAATTCTTGCCCCAGGAAGATATGACTGATAACAAACTAGCTCAAAGCTGAATCTGAGACAAAAGGATTAGTTTCTCTTTCAACCTTGAATGTCGATGCAGGGCCATGGCCTGGAATAAAATATATATCATCACCAAGAGGCCATAATTTATTTTTAACAGAATTTATGAGTTGGTCAAAATTACCACCTGGTAAATCTGTTCTGCCAATAGAACCACTGAATAAAACGTCTCCAACTAGAGCAAGACTTGCTTTTTTATTGAAAAAGATTATGTGTCCTGGCGTATGCCCAGGACAAAAGAATACCTCAAGTATTTCATTTCCAATATTGACACTATCACCCTCATCAAGCCATCTATCAGGTGAGCAGTTTCTTGTTTGCATTCCAAACATTTCACCTTGTTTTTTTTGAGACCATCCAACAGGAATTTATCATCAATATGCGGCCCATGAATTTCTATATTCAGAATTTCTGATAACTCTGATGCACCACCAGCATGATCAATATGCCCATGTGTTAACAAAATTGTTTCTGGAATTAATTTATTATCCTTTGCAACATTTAATAAAACATCTATATCACCACCAGGATCGACAATTGCACATTTTTTTGTTTCATCACAAAAAAATGATTGATGCATTTTGTTCAAAAAGAGTGACAGTTTGAATTAAAGCTTTCAACATAATGATTTACAATATATCAAATAGAATAATTGTAAATATTTATAATGGCTAAAGAAATCAATGAATCTTATTTGAGCCTGAGAATACCTTCAAATGAGAATGATGAAAAATTTATATCTGGAATAAATGCTTCATATGAGGCAGCTAAATTAAGAAGTGCTTCAAGAGAGGCAAAATCTAATCAATATCATTCACCAGTTAAATTCTCGTGGAGAGAATTTTGGAAAACAATGATTTATGAAAATCTTCCTCCAGTATTATTTTCACCAATAGCCACTATATTTCTTGAAAAATCTCTGAGTCGAGCTTGGCATGTTAGTCAAAATAGAATGCTTTTGGCTATTTCAACTAAACATCATACTTTAGGAGAGATTATTCAAATGTGGTTAGTTGTATACCCTGGTTCTTGGATAATGAATATTGGATTATATTTTGCATTGTTTAGTGAAAGTTCACTAATCCTTAATATTGATCCATTTCATATGATTCTTGCGTATTTACTTTTGTTTATGCGCAGGCTAATTATTTCAACTAAGTATGGCTATTTCAGACCAGAAGACAATGAAAGACTTTGCTTGCCAGCTCCTGATTGGGACAGAAATAAAACTAACAGGCGTCTGGTTGGTCAGGGGTGGCTTCAGCCTTGGCTATTCCCTGGGTTAATTGAAGATGAATTAACTGTAGCAATGGATGAAAATGATATTTGTCTTCAAGGAATACCTGCAGAGGTTGATGAAGAAAATGAAAAAAAATTCTTGAAAGAAGATTCTAGTGAACTATTTCCTGTAAAAACTAGTGTTTCAAATGAAAAAGAAGTGGCATCTGGTTTCATTCTTTTTAACATTATCAAATCAGTATATAGCAGCCAAACAATGAAAAATTTTAGAACTATCTTGGTTATTACTGTTTTATCACTATCAGTTACACCATTTTTAGTTAAATTTTTATATGGAGTACCTCTTTTTGGAATGACTATTAATGAAAAAATAATATCTGTTGCGTCTTTAATCGGATTGCTTAATGGATTTCAATTAATAATGTTTGGTTTGGTATGTTCAGTCGATTATGAAAGACGATACAGATGTTCTAAGAAATTGGGTGATTTGGTCACTTTCCCAGGCTTAAGTTTTAATAATATGTTTATCTCATCTGAGGATACAAATAAAGTCTATATAGATTTACAAAAAAGATTAAACGTATTTAGCTGGATGAATATGAGAAAAGTTCTGCGATCTTTTGGAGAGGCCTTTTATCTTCGAATACAAAGTTACACATCAATACTAATTTTTTATTCACTTTTTTGCGTAGCAATATTGAATTTAATTGTCTGGACTGAATTGAGACATCATATATCAACCATGTATTTGATTTGTGTTGTAATCTTTTTTGTTTCTTCAATTAGCCTGTTTGCAATATACAAAGCAATTAAACTTCAGTCGCTTAGTGCTGAGCATAGAGATTTTATAAGAAATGAAATATTTATTATCGAAGAAGAAATTTGGGAACTTAAGGTCCAAGGTGGCAATGAGGAAAGGATTACTGATCTAACAAGCGCAAAAGCACTTTTGGAGCAAGTTGATGAATCTATAAACTACAAAGAGTTAATATATAAACCAACAACTATTCTTGGATATGCAGCAAATAATGGTGTGATTGGTTCTGTTTTAGGTCTTGTTTTGACAGGTTGTCTTTTTGCAGTTCAAGGTTTTGTCTCTACAGGAATAGAGTATGATGCCTCTGGTTGGTTTAATTTTTGAAAAAATACTATAGAATAGGCGTTTTTAACATTATTGGAATAAAAAATGAGTAAAAAAGTATCAAAAGAAGAAGCTTTAAAAGCTGTAAAGACAATTACAAAAGAAATTTCTGAGAGTTCGCTTGAAAAGGAAGCGCTTGAAGCGGTCAGAACATTAATACTTTGGGCTGGTGATGATCCTGAAAGAGAAGGTCTTGTGGATACTCCAAAAAGAGTTGTTAAGGCATACAAAGAGTTTTTCTCTGGATATGAAGAAGATCCAGAACAAATTCTAAGCAGAACGTTTGAAGAAGTTGAAGGTTATGACGATGCGGTCATTGTAAGAAATATAAGAGTTGAATCTCATTGTGAACATCATATGGTTCCAATTGTTGGTGTTGCCCATATTGGTTATATTCCAAAAAAGAGAGTTGTAGGTATTAGCAAATTAGCTAGATTAGTTGACCTGTTTGGTAAAAGACTTCAGACGCAAGAAACAATGACAGCTCAAATTGCAGATACAATTGAAAAAGTTCTTCAACCAAAAGGTGTTGCAGTTGTAATTGATGCCAATCATCAGTGTATGAGTACTAGAGGTGTTCATAAGACTGAATCAAGCACAATAACATCAAGGATGCTAGGCACTTTTAGATCAGATAGTAAAGCAAGAGAAGAATTTATAAGCCTTATACATTCACCTAAAAAGTACTAAATGAGCAGATCTCTGGAAGATTCCAGTATCAAGCCAAAAGTTCCAATTATACTTGCATCTGGTTCTGCTAGTAGAAAACAGATGCTTGAAGAAGCTGGAATTACTTTTAATGTTCAAGTCTCTCCAACAGATGAAGATTTGATTAAAAATAAAATCTCGTCACTTCCATTTTGTGAACAAGTAATTCATCTTGCAAAAGCAAAAGCTGAGCCTGTCAGCAATCAAAATCCAGAATTTGCAGTAATTGGTGGAGATCAAATGTGTGCACTTGATGATAGGCTACTTCATAAACCTGGTACAAAGGCAAAAGCTATTGAAAGTTTAAAAACTTTGTCTAATAAAAAGCATTTTCAACATAGCGGAGTTTGTATATTTAAAGATAATGAGTGTTTATGGCAGTATTCAGAAACAGTTGAATTAAAGATGCATAATTTAACTGAAAAGGAAATCATTAATTATGTTGATATTGAGAATCCCATTAATGCAGCAGGATCGTATAAATTTGAGTCAATGGGATGTAACCTTTTTTCATATGTAAATGGTTCATCACATACTGTAAGAGGAATGCCTTTATTACCTTTATTAAATGCATTAAGAGAATTAAATATTATTGATTTAGAATAAATCTATGAATAACGATCATTCATTTCATTTGTTTAATACTTTAAGTGGCAATAAAGAAAAATTGGAGGCTATCGATTCAAAACATTTAAAAATTTATGCTTGTGGTCCAACAGTATATAACTATGCTCATATTGGTAATGCAAGAATGGCAGTTGTTTTTGATACTCTTGTTAGAACTTTAAGAGAAATTTATCCAAAAGTTACATATGTATCTAACATTACAGATATCGATGACAAAATTATTGATGCTGCAAAAGAACAAAATGTTGAAATAACATCAATCACTGAAAAATACACACAAATTTATAATGATGATATGGCTAAACTTAATGTTCTAGCTCCAGATATTCAACCAAAAGCAACTGAGTATATTTCAGAAATGATAGAACTTATTATCGATTTAATAGAGAAAGATTTTGCTTATGAAAAAGAAGGACATGTGCTTTTTCATGTACCTTCCTACTCTAACTATGGGAAACTTTCAAAAAGAAATAAAGAGGAGCAAATTGCTGGTAGTCGAGTTGAAATTGCACCATTTAAAAAAGATCCAGCAGATTTTGTTCTATGGAAACCTAGTACTGAGGATCAACCCGGTTGGAAATCTCCTTGGGGAATTGGAAGACCTGGATGGCATACAGAATGTTCTGCAATGTCAAAAAAAACTCTAGGCCTTCCATTTGATATTCATGGTGGTGGAAGAGACTTAATTTTTCCACATCATGAAAATGAAATCGCACAGAGTTGTTGCTCTACAGCAAATATAGACGAGCCTAGTTCATATGCTAAGTACTGGATGCACAATGGCTTTGTGACAATAAATGGTGAAAAAATGGCCAAATCTCTTGGAAATATTATTTTAGTTAAGGACTTAGCTGAAAACTATCATGGTGAAGTTATTAGACTTGCTTTACTATCATCTCATTACAGACAAGGCTTAGATTGGAATGAAAAGGTTATTCATCAAGCAAATAAATTAATCAATAAATTGTATGAGATTAAAGATGATTTAGATGAGGTAGTAGTCTCTAAAAACAATAAAAACAATCTAGATACAATATCAATTCTTATGGATGATTTGAATACTCCAGGATTAATTACAGAGTTAAATAAAATAGTAAAAGAATATAATTCATTAACAGTGGATAGAGAAAATATCAAAATAAGACTCTCTTTGATTAGCAAAGTTTTGGGTATTTTGCAGGATGAAAATTTTAATAATATTACTGAGGAATTTAAAAGTAAAATTGATGATTTAGTTGCAAAGAGGTCTAACGCTAAAAAAAATAAAAATTTTGAATTAGCAGATGCAATTAGAGAGGAATTACTCGAGTTAGGAATTGAAATAAAAGATTCAAGTGATGGAACAAAATGGACACTTAAGTCGTGAAAAGTGAATCAAGGTTAGATTTACCCATTGAGTATTCAAAAATTGAGGATACTCTCATTAGTGCGGAACAAATTTTAGTAAGAGCAGTAGATGATGCAAAATCTTTATTCCATACTCCTATTGTCTCATCTATAAAAAATAATCAAATCACATCAAGGGTTATGGTCTTGAGAGAATTCGATTTAAAAGATCGAAAAATGAGATTTCATACTGATTACCGCGCATCTAAAATACATCATTACGAAGAAGACTCATCAGCGACAGTAATAGGATATGACCCAGAGATAAAGATTCAAATCAAACTTCAGGGGAATATGTCTATTCATTATGATGATGAAACTACAAAGTTAGCTTGGGACAATTCAACAACAAGATCAAAAAAATGTTATTCAGTTAGAGGAGGATCTACAAAAGAAATAAGCAATCCTGAAGACTACGACATCAAGGATTTTGAAGTAGAAGAAGGCTATAAAAATTTTGCAGTGTTAGTATTTCATTTTAATTCGCTAGAATTTTTATATCTCAAAAGTTCTGGACACAGAAGAGCAATTCATAAATGGAATGATGAATATGACTCAAACTGGTTGGTTCCATAGATTTGGTGCCCTCTGAAGGAATCGAACCTTCAACTAATCCTTAGGAGGGATTTGTTATATCCATTTAACTAAGAAGGCATTAAAATTGCGTAATTAATTTTATTGAAATGATTAAACACTTACAAAAAAATAAATTACTTTCTTGCTGTTTAGCAATCATTTTTGTATCAAGCCTAATTGCCTCTTTCATACAGACAAGTTTTAACAAAGTTGAGATTGATCTTAGAGAACTCAAAACAGATGATGGCCAGACATTAATATATGACTTATACAAGCCACAATTAGCCACAAGTGAAAACAAAGTTCCTTTAGTGATCGTTGTTCCTGGCTTTCAAAGATCTAAAGAAGCGCTATCAAATATAGCTATTGAATTATCAAGGAGAGGCCTTGCTATAGCTCTTATCGATCCTTACGCACAAGGAATGTCTTCATCTTCAACAAGTAGAATTGCCGCCACAACACAAGGCTATGGAATGTTTGCTCTTGTCGACTATGCCTACGCTGGAAACTTTTCTTTTGTAGATAAAAAAAAAATTGGTTCGACGGGTCATTCTATGGGAGGCAATGCTGCTATCAGAGGAGCAGATTACTTTGGAAAAGAAGCAATCAAAGAGAATAGAATAAGTAAATTACATTCTGTCTATATATCGGGTTATGTTTTAACTCTCAGAGACGAGGTTTTAAAAGATTCAAGATCAAATATGGGAGTTAGTTATGCTTATTATGATGAAGGAGCATTTAGAAATGAACTAAAGGGATGGGATGCCGGCAATATGGAAATTGCTCCAGAATCTTTGAGAGTAGTAAATAATGTTCTCCCAAGCAAAGAGCAGATTAGCAAAGTTAAACTTGGGAATTATTATGGCGACAAAAATAATAATACACTCAGGGTTATATTTAATGAAAGATTGTTACATCCATTTCAACCATACAATAAAGAGGCTACTGCAAATCAAATAGATTATTTTGAGCAAGTATTTGGTTTTCCAAATAAAATCGATTCATCAAATCAAATTTGGCAATATAAAGAGTTGCTAACTCTTATAAATATGATTCTTTCATTAATCATGATAGTGCCTTTGACAAGAACTTTGCTAAGGCTAAAGATTTTTTCAGCACTTATACAACCAGTACCAGAACCACTTCCAGCACAAACAAAAAATGGGAAAATTGTATTCTGGAGTGTATTTTTCGTAAGCGCCACTATTGCATGTGTGACATTTATTCCAATGGTAGGACTTTCAAAAATCTTTTTTGTTGAAGCAGCTAATAGAGAGCTTACTTGGTTTTTTCCACAAAGAATGAATAACTCGGTTATGCTTTGGGCTGCATTAAATGGAACCTTAGGGTTGATTATATTTTTTCTTTCGTATTATTTTTTTGGACGTCATCATGGAACCAATCAAGATTCATGGGGATTAAAAATTTCATTTAATGATCTAATTAAAACAATTTTGGTAGGACTTATTGTCTTTGCTTCATATTACTTAATATTGTTTATAGTCTATTTCTTTTTCCATGTTGATTATAGATTTTGGTTTATAGGTGTTCGAGTTTTTCAACCTGAAATGATATTGATACTTTTAATGTATTTCCCATTATTTTTTATCTTTTTCTTTTCAAACTCTCTAAGAGTAAATGGAGCAATGCGATTTAAGAATCAGGCTGAGTGGAAATCACGTCTTATAGCAGGTTTTGCTAACTCTCTTGGCTTAATATTTATAATTATTATTCAATATTCTGTTTTTGCTGCCACTGGAGCAGTATATTGGAGCTCTAATTCAACGGATTGGCTAAGTGTTAACCTGTTGTTTGGAATTGTTCCAATGATGTTTATACTTCCTTATTTCAATAGAATATTTTTTCAAATGACTGGTAGAGTTTATCTTGGCCCAATAATTACATGCTTAATATTTATAATGATTCTCTCTACAAACACTGTTATCTATCTGCCGATATAAAAAATTGTTTATCCAATCTATAATATATAAATGAAAATAACTTTGCCTGACAACAGTTTAAGAGAATTACCAGAGGGTTCCTCAGGCTATGATCTTGCAAAAGATATTGGTCCTGGTCTTGCAAAGTCAGCTGTTGCTGTAACTATCAACGGTATTCAAAAAGATTTACATGATGTTATAGAAGGTGATGTATCTGCCTCGATAATTACAATTGACTCTGATGAAGGCATTGAGATTATGAGACATACTCTCACTGCACAAGTCTTAGCTAGAGCGTTAAAAAATATTTACCCCAGTTCAAAATTAGCTATAGGACCTACTATTGATGATGGTTTTTATTATGATATTGAAACCAAAGATGCCATATCTATAGATGATCTTGAAAAGATTGAAGATGAAATGATAAAAATCGTTAAGACTAAATCATCTATTACAAAAAAATTGGTTGGTAAAGAAGATGCTTTGAAAATATTCAAATCACAAAAAGAGACCTATAAAGAAAGCATTATTGAGGAATCAGAGCAAATAAATGATTTTCAACTTTATTATCAAGATGATGAAAAGTTTGTAGACTTATGCAGAGGCCCACATTTACCAAATCTAAGTTTTGTTGGAGCATTTAAATTAACAAAAGTCTCCGGAGCCTACTGGAAAGGCGATTCAAAAAATCAAATGCTTACAAGAATTTATGGAACAGCATGGAAAAATGAAAAAGAACTAAATAAATATTTAACTACTTTGGATGAAGCTCAGAAAAGAGATCATAGGAAGCTTGGTAAAGAAATGAACTTATTTCATTTTCAAGATGAAGCACCTGGAATGGTATTTTGGCATCCTGACGGCTGGATTATATATAGAAATCTTAGGAATTTTGTAAGGAAAAGATTACAAGATAACGATTATATTGAAGTGAATACACCTCAAGTAATTGATAGAAAACTATGGGAAGCTTCAGGACATTGGGATAAATACAGAGAAAATATGTTTATAACTGAAATCGATGAAGAGCACGCCAACGAAAAAAGAGTTAATGCACTCAAACCAATGAATTGTCCTGGCCATGTTCAAATTTACAATCAGGGAATAAAATCTTACAAAGATTTACCATTAAAATATGCAGAATTTGGTCTTTGTCATAGATATGAGCCATCAGGGACCATGCATGGTCTAATGAGAGTTAGAGCATTTACTCAAGATGATGGACATATATTTTGCACAGAAGATCAAATAGAATCAGAAACTGCATTGTTTATTGAATTTCTCTCAAGCATTTATGCAGATTTAGGATTCAAAGATTTTGATATAAAACTCTCAACAAGACCTGAGATGAGAGTTGGATCCGATGAGACTTGGGATAAATCAGAAAAAGCTTTAGAAGATGCAATAAAAAATCTGGGCTATCCTTACAGAGTTGATGAGGGAGATGGAGCTTTCTACGGACCTAAGCTTGATTTTGTTTTAACTGATGCAATTGGAAGAGAATGGCAATGTGGTACTTTTCAATTAGATTTCAATTTAGCAGAAAGGCTTGATGCTCAATACGTTGGTGAAGATGGTAAAAAACATTACCCAGTAATGATACATAGAGCTGTCCTTGGGTCTTTTGAAAGATTCATAGGTATTTTACTTGAAAACTACTCAGGTAAGTTGCCTTTTTGGCTAGCTCCACAACAAGTGATAATTGCTTCAATCATTTCAGATGTTAATGATTATTCTATTGAAATAATGGAGCAGTTAAGAAAAGAGGGTATTCGAGCTGATGTTGATCTGAGAAATGAAAAAATAAGCTATAAAATAAGAGAACACAGTTCTAAAAAAGTTCCTATCATAATAGCTATAGGTAACAATGAAAAAAGAGAACAAACAGTTTCTATGAGAAGACTTGGTAGCGCTGAAACAGAAATACTTGACTTAGAAGATGCTATCAAACAAATAAAAAAAGAAAATATCTCAATTAATTTATGATCGCAAAAGTTTTCATATTACCAATTAGATTCTATAGATATTTTATTTCTCCTTTATTTCCTCCAACATGTAGATTTCATCCAACTTGCTCACAATATTCTATTGAGGTAATTCTAAAATATGGTGTTATTAAAGGCACCTACCTAGCAATTATTCGAATAAGCAAGTGTCATCCCTGGCATAAAGAAACGTAATTTCTTATACAAATTCATTATAAAATAAATACATTTTTTTTGTATATAATATCTATAAATGATATAGTTTTCTTAAATTTATAGTTTCTAAACAGTCTATAGGGGGAATTTATGGACAATCTATTTAAAACAACATTTTGTGTTTTTTCTTTTTTTATTCTTTCTTTTTCACCAAATATAATTTCACAAGAAATAGAAGAGGTTATTGTTACAGCTACTAAGAAAGAAGAATCAATTCAGGATATTGCAATAGCTGTTTCAGCATTTGATTCTGAAAGTTTAGCTGCAGAACAAATATATGATCTTACTGATTTAGCAGAAGTTGTCCCAGGTTTTGAGGTTGCTAAAGGAATAGGATCTGGTTCTGGATTTGTTATGAGAGGAATCGGATCATATGGAGTTGGTGCTGCGGTTGTAAGTTCATTTGTGGCATCAATTAATGGCCACAGTGCGAATGTTAGTGTTATTAATGATATGGGTTTTATAGATCTTGAGAGAATCGAGGTATTGAATGGTCCTCAAGGAACTCTCTTTGGAAGAAATTCAGTTGCAGGTGTTATTAATCTTGTCACAGCCAGACCTACAGATGAATTTGAAGGATACGTTGACTATGAAACTGGTTCCTTTAATAGACAACTTATGAAAGGAGCTATAAACATTCCAATGTCTGATGATGTAAGAGCAAGATTGGCTTTTGCGACAAATCAGAGAGATGGCATCGTAAAGAATTTAGCCACTGGCAATGATATGGATGACAGAAATGATTCTGCAATAAGGTTATCTATAGATTGGGATATTAATGACATAACAGAATTAAAATTTACCTATTCTGCTCAAGAGAGTGATGACAATAGACCACAAGAAGAAGTAACATTTTGTCAGCCAGATCAGTTCTTTGGATGTTCGCCATGGGAAAGAGGGCCAATGAATGCTGCAGCTGACAATAGAGGAACTGGTGCAGGATTATTCAACTTTTTCTCAGCACTTTATCCATCAACAATTTTAAATCAATATGGAACTTCGCCAAGAGCAACAGATTTTGGTTCACAATATTTAGATAGAGAACCTACTCATCTTCAAGAGCATGAATTTTCAACAATTGAGCTTAATAGAGAATTAGGAGATAGCCTAACTTTGAGAGCAAAGTATTCATATGAAACAAGATTGTTTCAACAAATGAATGATAATGATGGATCTATATCTATTGATCCGCTTATTGGTGCAGGTGCATCACTTGGGCTTCCAGCTGTAGCCGGTGAGCTATGTTTTGGTACTCCAAATTTTGGTTTTTGTGAGTATGTTGCCTCTGACAGAACGTATGATTTTTCTGATGTAAAATGGTTTGCTCAGAATGCAGAAATTAATATTATTTCTGATTATGATGGACCATTTAATTTTACAGCAGGCTTATATACATATGATTCAAGAAATGATAATGAATATAGAGTTCAAACTACCGGTACTCAGCTCTTAGGTAGTTTTGCAGATCATCCTTACGCGCCAACAATAAATGGCTTACTAGGCGTGAATCTTAATGCAAAAGGCGGGGTTGCTTTTTATCAAAGTCTTTTAGGAGCAGTTGCTTTAGCGCCAACTGCATTAACGGCTCAAGCTCTTCTAGCTGCCGGCATTATGCCATCTGCAGCTCAGCTTGGTGCTCTTACTCAGTTTGGAACAATACTTAATGGTATTTTAGCAATGCCAGATGTAACTGTTCCATTTGATTTAAGAGGTACTTTAAGTGATCAACATGTTAGAACGCAGTCAAAAGCACTATACGGTGAAATGTATTATGATTTAAATGATACAACCAAATTAACAATTGGATTACGTTTTGATAAGTTAAGTAATGACACTGGAACGTATGACGGCGGTCTTTTATCTGGTGGCTGGATTGCAAGAGGTGGATATAATTATGAAAACCGTATGGATGTCCCTGGTTTAGTGACTCGTTTAGTTCAAGAAGAAGACACTGTAAATGGAAAAATAGCACTTCAGAAGTACTTAAAAGATGATGTTATGGTTTATGCGAGTTATACGACTGCAACAAAAGGTAGCGGAATTAATGCAGGTAATAATCCTGTTCCATACGACAAAGAGGAAACAGGAGTTCTAGATTTTGGTCTAAAAGCAAGGCTTCTTGATGGAGCAATGCTTTTAAATATGAACCTTTTCAAAAACGACAATAACGGAATGTTGGTCGCAACTATTAGAGACACACAATCATTTAACAATAATGTTGATGCTGAGATAACAGGGTTTGAAGGCCAAATGAAAATGTTCTTATCAGAAAACACTCAGATAGATTTTTCATGGTTAGCAGTTGATTCAGAGATTATAAGTGCACCAGACACAATCAATTACTTAAATCCACTTGGTGCAAACGGTATTCTTCAATATCTTGGAGCTGTAGATCCAGCTGGAATAGGTATTCAAATGGGTGCAGTTATGGATAATGGATTAACCTTATTTAAATCGGCAGGATTTAACTGTACAGCTCCTCAATTTGCTCCAGCAGCACAAGTCCCTTGTCCTGCCTCTGTGGGTATTGTAGAAAGTATTGCAGGAAATCCTTTGCCTGGAGTGGCTGATTTATCCTATAGCTTATCCCTAACTCAGCTATTCCCAACTGCAAATGGTATAACATCAGCTAGACTTTCTTATAGGTACAGAGATGAAACAAACGGAGATCCATTTAACTACTCAAGGTTTGATGTTCCTGAACAGAAAACCTGGGATTTACTAGTGAGGTATACACCAAGCGATGAAGATTGGTACTTAGGTCTTTACGCTAAAAATTTAGCAGATGATCAGCAAATGAATTCCATCAGATCAGGAAGTAATATTCAGGGTGGACAATTATATGCATCATTTACAGATCCAAGATCATGGGGTCTTCAATTTGGAACTTCATTTTAAGTATTTCTAAATTAAAATAGCCCAGTTATATCTGGGCTTTTTTATATATTATAAAAGTAGTTATATTTATTATGTATATAAAAAAAATATAAGAGTTTTCTATTCGATAACATTTTAAGCATAAAATAAGTTCATGCATTATGTTTTGGGGGTATATGTATGATGAATTTTAATTATAGTAAATTTTTATTTAGTTCACTTTTTATTTTTGTTTTTAGTACATCTTTATTATCACAAGAGATTGAAGAAGTTGTTGTCACAGCAACGAAAAAAGAAGAGTCACTTCAAGATGTTGCAATAGCAGTTGAGGCTTTTACTTCAGAAGACATTGCAACTCAGCAAATCTTTGACTTGTCAGACATTGTTGAATCAGTACCTGGAATGGGTGTAGCTAAATCTGTGGGCTCGGGTTCTGCTTATCAAATCAGAGGCATAGCTTCTTTTGGAGTTGGAGCAGCTAATACATCATCTGTAGTAACTGCATCGAACGGACACAGTGTTAACGATAGTGTTTTTGTTGAATTAGGAATGTATGACCTTGAGCGAATTGAGGTTCTAAAAGGACCACAGGGAACTCTAAACGGAAGAAATGCTACTACAGGTGTCATTAATTTTATTACTGCAAGACCTACTGGTGAGACCGGGGGTTCTATAGACGTTGTAGCTGGTAATTATGATCAATTAAGAACTACTATAGTTTTAAATACCGCTTTTGGTGATGATGTCAGTGCAAGATTAGCCGTAGTTTCTAATGAAAGAAGTGGTTATATGGATAACCTTTATACGGGCACTGATTATGATGACAGAAAAGAGGAATCGGTAAGACTCTCACTTGATTGGTTGTTGAATGATACTGTAACTGTAAAATTTACTTCACAATTTAATTCTGCAGATGATTCTAGGCCACAAGAACATTTGTCATTTTGTACTTCTGACCCATTCTATGGTTGTAGTCCTTTTGAGAGAGGGCCAGGTAACTCAGCAGCTGATTTACGAGGTCATTATGATGGGGCAATTGGTTTCTTTGCACATTTATACCCTGGAGTAATACAGAACTCATATGAAGGCGCGCTTGTTAGTGATGATCCTTTTAGAGGTGCTTACTTAAATAGAAGTCCTTCACATGAACAAGATACATCTTTTACAACTTTAGAACTTGTTAAAGATTTTGAAAATTTTACTTTCATAGCAAAATATTCATACGATACAAGGGAATTTCATCAAATGAATGATAATGATGGAACGGTTGCGACCGCAGGATTTCCAGGTTTGGCAAAATTATTAAATCCAGCTGTTCCAGATGTTGCAGGTACAATAAGTTTTTTAAAATTTAGAGAATTTGTAGACTCTGCAAGAGCCTATGATTTTTCAGATGTGCTTTCAAATGACCAACAGTTTGAGATAAATATAATCTCAGATTTTGATGGTTCATTTAATTACACTGTTGGTCTTTACACCTATGATGCAAGGAATGATAATAATTATACTGTTCACACTTCTGCTGGTGGATTTTTAGGGAATTTTGGTGATCATCCTTATAATGCTCTTTTTCAACAATTAGCAGGTCTGCCAGATCTATCTGCTTATGGCGGTCTTCCCTTTAATATAGCTTTAGCGGGAACAGCATTACAAAGTTTCGCACCAAGTGCGGTATGTCCACTTCTTGGTTCATGGATGGTACCTATTCCAGCAGCAGGTGGTGCAATCATGGATGTTTGTGCACTTAGTGGCTTAAGTGGACCTGGATTCCCTGCATATAATACTCCGGTTGAAATAACTGGTGTTCTACAAGATACTAATACTAGAACATTAACTTACTCAGCATTTGGTGAGTTTTATTTTGAACTCGATGATGTGTCTAAGTTAACACTTGGTTTTAGATATGATGAGCAATCTATAGCAAATAGTGCTGTTGCAAGTTTAACAGATGCAAACTCTGGAAATCCTCCTACTTCATGGCTTACAGGTACAGGTCCATCAACAGGAATATATGATAGAGGCGACCCTGCAAATGTTGGTGCTAGATATGGAGTACAAGAAGATGAATTTTTAAATTATAAAGCTGCATATCAGCGTGATATATCTGAAGATATTATGATGTATGTGAGTTTTGCTACATCTACAAAGCCTGGTGGTTTTAACCCAGGTCTTGCAAGCACATCAGTACCTTTCCAATTTGATGAAGAGGAATCTGAGACTATAGACATTGGTTTTAGATCTTCTCTAGCAAATGGCGCTGTAAGACTAAATATGAACTATTACATAGATAATAGAACTGGTATGCAAGTTGGTGCGATTAAAGATACTTCAGCCATAAACTGGAATATTGATGCGGAAATTTCAGGTTTTGAAGGAAGCTTAGTAGCGTTTTTAAGTGAAACACTTAGATTAGATTTCAACTGGTTAATTTCAGATTCTGAGGTTGCTAGTGGTTCTGATAACATCATCGATCCCTTAAATCCGGCTGCTGCAAATGGAGTTCTTCAGTACATTGGTGCTATCGATGCGAATACTCGTAATGCTGGCCTTCTAACTACTGCTATTATGGATAATGGTGTACAAGTATTTAAATCAGCTGGTTTCATATGCTTAGCGCCAGCTGCACCTCTTCAAAATATACCTTGTACAAATGATGGTATTGCACAGGACATTTCTGGAAATAGAATTCCTGGTCAACAAAATGAGTCTTATAACATTGCCTTAACCAAAACATTTGAAACTGGTAATGGTGCCGTTGACATTAGGCTTTCCCGAAAATACAGAGGTCAAATGTTTATGGATATTTGGAACAACGAAAGATCTGATTTACCTGAATCTTCTAATGGAGACTTATTAGTTAGTTTTAAACCAAATAATGGTGATTGGTACATTAATGGATTCATTAAAAATATTAATGATTCAAGAGATTTAATTTACTTAAGAGCTGGAAGTAACTTCCAAGGTGGTAACGTTTACGGAAGTATTACTGAGCCAAGAACATTTGGACTTATGTTTGGTACTTCATTTTAATAGACTTACGTTATAATTAAAGCCCAGGTTTTATCTGGGCTTTTTTATATGCAGAAACTTCCATATCAACATAAAGTTATAAAGGTAACAGAAGAAATGTGTGATCTTAACGGACACATGAATGTTAATTATTACTACAAAATATTTGATAGCAGCTACACATCGTTTTATATTAATGAACTCGGTTTTGATAAAGCATATCTGGAGAGTGGTTTTTCAACTTTTACTCTTGAAGATAACATCAGATATCTAAAAGAATTTAAATTAAATGAAGACATATATCCATCATTTTTACTATATAAATCAAACAAAAAGCTTTTACACTTCGTTGGAATTCTTCAAAATAGTGATGACGAGCTTGCCGCTATTTTTGAGACAGTGCTAGGACACATTAATTTAAAAGAGAGAAGAGTGGTAGACTTTCCTGAGGAAAAAATTGTTTTTCTAGAAAAAGCTTATCTTGATCAAAGAAAAAATATAGATATTCCATTTGAAATAAAGCTTCATATTAAAGATTTAAATGAACAGTAAAATTAAATCTTTATTTTTAACAACTTTAATTATTCCTAATCTTGTTTTTGGCATAGATTTTAGCGCAATGACATTAAATGTTGATAATTTATTTGATACCTATGATGACAAAAATAAAGACGATAAGGCATATTTACCAATTGAACTAAAACAGACTGAGACGCACATAAATTCATGTAAAAGAATACCAGTACAATCATGGAAATATGAATGTTTATTTTTAGATTGGGATGAAGAGACTAAAAACAAAAAACTGAAAAATATAGTTACAGAAATTATTTCGTATGATAATTCAGGTCCAGACATTCTTGCTCTTCAAGAAATTGAAAATGAAGTTATTCTTGGAGAACTCTTTGAATTATTAGAACCCTTTGGATATAAAGATTCAATACTAATTGAAGGACAAGACTACAGAGGTATTGATACCGCCCTGATATCAAAGTTTAAAATTAACGATTCAAGACTACATTACATTAAATTTACTGGTGAGTTTGAGGGTAAGGACACCAGGCCAATATTAGAGGCAACTTTGGATATTAACGGAAAAACTTTAAAGGTTTATAATCTTCATTTTCCTTCAGGATTTCATGATGTTTCAATGAGAATAGATTCATTGAATACCTTAAGTCGACTGCTTGAAACTCATAATTATCCTTCAATTGCTCTTGGTGATTTTAATGTCAACTCAAAAGAAGATAACCGTTTAAATATCTATCAATCTCAAAACAATTGGGATGTTGCTCATTTAGTTGGTTGCAATGAGTGTAAAGGATCTTACTATTATGATTATGGAAAATCGTGGGATTTTTTGGACACAATTTTTCTCTCAAAAAGTAGAGGCATTTCTTTTATTCCTGAAAGCATAAATGTGCTAAGAACGGATGGTAATTCTTATAGCAATAATGGGAAACCTAAAAATTTTAATCCCAGCAAAGGCAACGGCGTTTCAGATCATTTACCTATGGTTGCTAAATTTCAACTAATTAATTAAGTTATATGCTGTCGTGACAATCACATTGTAATTGCTTACAAGCTGAATAATTTTTGTAGTGAGCATATGCAACAAACAAAGACCCTATTAGTGTAAGAACTTGCTCTCCTATTTCTTCTATTAAGATATCTGAGAGCAGTACAGCTAAAAGCAGAACAGCTAAACCAAAAATACCCACGCCAAGATGTGAGTATATTTTGTGATTTTTGTAACCAGATATCAAAGCAAACATACTTACAGGAAAAGCTATTAATAATATTAGATAATGTATAAGCTCGCTATCAACAGAAAGAGATAGAAAACTATAGGACAAAATAATCAAAGAAGGAGCAAAGAAACAGTGAATTACACATGCAAAAGATAATCCAACTGCAATCTTATCGCTATTCATTTGTGCTCTCAAATTAGACTCTCCAACCGCCTCTGTCAAATATTCTTAAATATGTTAACTGGTCATGCTCAGAATCATTTACTACCTTACAATAATCACCTGATTCTACAAGAATCACATCGCCAGCAGATAATTCATATGAATCCTTGTGCTCAATTCCATAGGATGGGTTAGAGCCATGTCCTTCATCAGAATTCATGTATTCCACAACTTCCATAGTCCCTCTTCCATTAGTAATAACGTAAACAACATCTGAGTCTATTAACTTATGCCCAAGTGTAGATTTACCTGGCTGAATAACTGTTTTACTAGCAATTACCCTTTGAAGTAAATCATTTGTCCAGACAGTGTAGTCTTCTGTAACTTTTGATGGCGAGCCCCCGATTCTAAAATTTGTATATTTTTTTGCCATAATTCTAAAAATCCTTCCAACAATTATAGTTATTTGTATCCAATATACCAGCATTAAGTCTTCTCACGGGTTTTCATATAGAACATTAAGATATTATTTACTATACTTAATCTAATAGTTTTAATTAGAGGAGCACAAAAAATGAGTAAAACATATACAAATCCTGAAACAATTGGACTTCATGCAGGCTGGAGAAAAGACGACTCAACGAATTCCGTAGCTGTACCAATTCATCAAACATCTAGTTTCCAATTTGATGATTGTGATCATGCTGCTAATTTATTCGCATTATCAGAATTAGGGAATATTTATTCGAGGATAATGAATCCAACGTGTGCAGTTCTCGAAGATAGAATTGCTGCTCTTGAAGGAGGTGTTGGAGCTTTAGCCGTGGCATCTGGTCAAGCCGCTTCTGCATATGCAATTCAGAATATTGCAAGAAAAGGCGATAATATCGTAGCATCGTCTCATTTATATGGAGGTACATATAATCAGTTTAAAAATCCAATGTCTGATATGGGGATTGAGGTAAGGTTTGTAGATCCTGCTGATCCAAATAATTTTGCTGAGGCAACTGATGAAAATACAAGAGCTTATTATGGTGAAGTCTTACCAAATCCAAGTTTCGAGGTTTTTCCAATAAGTGAGGTTGCTGAAATAGGTCGACCTTTAGGAATCCCTTTAATTGTTGATAATACAGCTGCACCAGTTATTTGTAAGCCTTTTGAGCATGGAGCTGCTGTATTAATTCATTCAACAACAAAATTTATTGGTGGCCATGGAACCTCTATTGGCGGAATCATTGTTGATAGTGGAAACTTTGACTGGGAAGCTTTTCCTGAAAGACAACCAGCACTTAACAATCCTGATCCTTCATATGGGGGTGCAGTTTGGACAGAAGCTGTAAAGCCACTTGGTCCAATTGCATATATTTTAAAGGCTAGAACTACTGTTTTAAGAGATATGGGTGCGGCAATGAGTCCTTTTAATGCCTTTATGTTTATTCAAGGTCTCGAAACATTAGCACTTAGGATGAGAGAACATTCTTCAAATGCGGAAGTAATTGCAAAATACTTATCCGAGCATGATTCTGTTGAAAGAGTAATCTATCCTTCAGTGATGGATGGCTATGCAAAAGAGAGGGCAGAAAAATATCTTACGAGAGGTAATGGAGGTTTAATGGGATTTGAAGTAAAAGGCGGCAGGGAATCAGGAGAAAAGTTCATTAACTCACTTGAAATGGTATATCATGTTGCAAATATTGGAGATTCAAGAAGTTTAGCAATCCATCCGGGTAGCACTACACATAGTCAGCTTTCAGAAGAAGAATTATTATCAGCTGGAATCACTCCTGGTTTTGTAAGATTATCTATTGGTCTTGAGCATACAGATGATATTATTGCTGATTTCGAGCAAGCTTTATCGAAGATTTAGTAAATCTTGAGTCAAGAATTAGTAACTTATATAGTTCTTGGCTCTGCCGAAAGGCTAAAGAAGCTCAAGTGCCCTAAATCAAATAATACTGAAGAGTTTATATTCGCAAATTTTCCTAATAATAAGGTATCAGAAAATCAAATTGATAACTTAGTCACAAAATCAAATGGAAAATTGATAGTCTTCTTACCACCATCTACTTTTCCAAGCACCTTAGCAAAAAAATCTTTAAAAAAAATCTCTATGATAGATTTATCAACTTGGGGTTGGTTTAAATTTAATGAAAATAAAGATATTATTAAAAATATAAAAAAAATATCAGCTTCTTTAAGAAATATTCCTCAACTAGAGCAAGGTATTTTTTTTAGTAAAAGATTATATTTTTCTGTTGGAGGCATTGGAAAATTCGAATCTAATCCATTTAATGAACTATCTAAAAGATTTTATTCTCGAATTGATCCACAAAATCCTTTACCAGCACTTATAATAAAAACTAAAAATCTCAATATATTCTAATGACTGAAGACTCTTTAATTATTGCTAACAACATTAGCTATAAAATCAATGAAAATAAACTTTTTCATAATTTATCTTTTGATATTAAAGGAGGCAGCGCTCTTCACATAAAAGGAAAAAATGGCTCAGGTAAATCTACTTTATTGAGAATAATTCTTGGAATTACTGACCCAACAAAAGGTAGCATCTATTCAGCTGCCTCTTTACAAATTTGTTATCTAGGCCATAAAAATGCACTAAAGAACTATCTTACAATGAGAGACAATATCCATTTAATGCAATTAAACAATCACATAAAACTAAATAAATATCTCGATTTAATTGGCTTAAAGAGACATCTTGATGTCACAGTTTCAAGCTTGTCTTTTGGACAACAAAAGAAACTTGCACTGCTTAGAGTTTTTTTAAATAGTTCAAACCTATTGATATTAGACGAGCCATTTGTTGGATTGGATGATGATACACATGAACAACTTACCCAATTTCTAAGCAATGAATTAATTATTGGAAAAGGGTTAATTTTTACCTCTCATATCCCATGCCAAATAAAATCGGATTTACTAGAATTAAAGAGTTGATAAATATGGAAACTTTAAAAATAGAATTTTTAAAACTGAGAAAAAAAACGAGAATTTGGTTAGGGCCAATTCTTGTTTTCTGGTTAATAATGATTGCCTATCCCCTAACTGTAGAGCTACTTCAAGATAGGCTCCAAATTGGTTTTTTTTCTGTCCTTTGGATTGCAATATTGATTTCTATGATGCTTGCAACTGAAGATATTTTTACTGAAGACTATAATGATGGCTCATTAGAGCAAACAATAATACAAGAATCTTCATTTCAAGTCGGCATAGGCCTAAAAGTTTTTGTGTACTGGTTTTTAATAGGTATACCAGTATCGCTGTTAAGCTTTATTTTTTCTTTTGGTACAACACAAAATTTTGAACTAAGTTTGCCTATTTTTCCTCTTTCATTAATTAGCTCATATATTTTTTTAAATATATTTGTATTAGGCAATGCACTCAGTTTAAATAAAGGATCTGTTTTAGGTGCGCTTGTCACTATGCCAATAGCACTTCCAGTATTAATAGTTTTAGGAAAAAGCATGACTGCACTTCAGTTTGATATTAATTTTGAAAGTTTTATTTTGTTATTATTAGGCAGCTTATCGATTATAATAGTCTTAATACCTATTGTAGTATCTTATATAATTAAAGCTCATTTAGAGTAGGGCAAATCAGTTCATAGTTAAAAGTGATAAAAAAATTTATACATCAGTTTGCATCTCCTAAAACATTTCTGTTCCAAGTAGAAAGATCTTATAGTTTTATTTTTTTTACTTCTCTTTGCATATATGTCTTTTCAATTATTTGGGGATTATTATTCACGCCTGAGGATTTTGTTCAAGGAAACTCTTTTAGGATTATGTATTTACATGTACCTGCATCATTTTTATCTCAATCTTTATATATTGCTATGGCAGTTTCAAGTGTTACCTACTTAATTTGGAGAGTAAAGCTTGCAGCATATCTTGTAATTGCAATAGCTCCAATTGGGGCAATGACAACTTTCATTGCTTTGATATCTGGATCAATTTGGGGAATACCAACATGGGGTACTTGGTGGCAATGGGATGCAAGAATTACGTCAACTTTAATCTTATTTATTATGTATTTAGGATTAATTTCACTTCACAATTCTTTTAGTAACTATGAAAAAGCAGATAAATTACTTTCTTGGTTAGTTATAGTTGGAGCAGTAAATATACCTATTATAAAAAAATCAGTTGACTGGTGGAGCACACTTCACCAATCAGCCTCAATTACATTGACTGACAAGCCTTCCATTGATCCTGTAATGCTTTATCCGCTTATAGGAGCTATTATTGGTTTTTTTGGATTAATAGTTTGCCTAATTTTAATGTCTTCAAAAAATCAAATATTTATTAGAGAAAAAAATAAATCTTGGGTAAAAGATTATGTTTAATTTTGCATTTAATTCTTTCTATGAGGCCATATATATGAATGGTCACGGTATTTATGTATGGAGCGTACTAATCATTGTATTTTTTAGTTTGCTTGTTTTTTTTACTGTCTACCGATACAAAATAAAAAAAATTAAAGAAAAATTAGATGAACGCAACTAGAAGAAGAAGACTTTTTAATATTTGCATAGTTATTTTATTCTCTATGTCTGGAGCAGGACTTATACTGTATTCATTGAACTCAAACCTCGATTATTTTTTCACACCAACTGAACTAAAAAATAAAACTATTCCAGTTGATAAAAGAATTAAAGTTGGAGGCATGGTTCTTAAAGGTTCAGTGGAAAGAATCTCTTCAAAAGTTTCTTTCACCATCACTGATTATAAAAATTCTGTAAATGTAGAATATGAAGGCATTGTCCCTGACTTATTTAAAGAAGAAAGTGGAGTCGTTGTTCTAGGTTATTTGAAAAATCAGATGGTATTTGCAGAAGAGGTTCTAGCAAAACATGACGAAAATTATATGCCACCAAGTTTAAAAATAGTAAATGATAATTGAAATTTCACATTTTCTATCGGTTTTAGCTGCCGGCTTGTTTTTCTTAGTCGGATATTTCGCTTTATTTACTTCTAGTTTAAATACTGCATATTTATCAAATTTAATATCTAGAACATATTCACATGGTTTTTTATTTTTAATTTCCTCTTTTCTAATTTATGTTTGGTTGGCGATCACAGATAATTTTAGCGTTCAGTATATTGCAAATCACTCAAACACAGCATTACCTACTTTTTACAAAATATCGTCTATTTGGAGTGCTCACGAGGGTTCTATGTTCTTATGGATTGTATTTTTATCGCTGTGGGGCTTTATCTTTAATGTAACAGTTAAAAATGAGGAAATTTTAAAAGCAAAAAGCATTGGTATCATTTCTTTTGTTATAGTGGGTTTTTTACTATTTTTACTTGCTACTTCTAATCCTTTTACAACAATTCTTCCAATAGCCCCGCTGAATGGCGCGGATATTAATCCTGTTCTTCAAGATCCTGCGCTAGCAATACATCCACCAACACTATACTTAGGCTATGTAGGTTTTGTAATTCCATTTGCCTGTGCAATTTCATTTCTTATGGAGGGTAAATCATCTATAAAATGGGAGGCATTAGCAAGAAAGTGGTCTATAGCTGCATGGGTTTTCCTTACTGTCGGAATCACACTTGGGAGTTGGTGGGCGTATTATGAATTAGGTTGGGGCGGATATTGGTTTTGGGATCCAGTAGAAAATGTTGCGTTGATGCCTTGGCTTGCAGCAACTGCATTTGTCCATTCATTAAGCGTATCCACAAAATCATCACAATTGAGAGTTTGGACGATTTTGTTATCGATTTTAGTTTTTTCTTTAAGCTTATTTGGTGCATTTATTGTTAGATCTGGAATTATTGATAGTGTTCATTCCTTTGCAAATGATCCAGAGAGAGGACTCTATCTTTTAGCATTTATTGGAGTAATAATTTTTATTTCTATATCTTTATTTGTGCTGAGAATATCAAGCATTAAATCTAAGTCAGTAATAAAGAAATTTTCAAAGCAATCATTTATTTCTTTAAATAACATCATTTTTGGTGCATTAATATTTTCAGTAATGTTGGGAGTAACATATCCATTAATATATGAATATTTGTTTGATCAAAAAATTAGTATTGGAGCTCCTTTTTACAACGCAATATTCATACCAATTGTTATTCTTGCATCATTTTTTTTATTCTTTTCAGTTGATTCAAAATGGTCTAGAAATTCAAGCTTTAGCTTTTTAAAGAAACCAATATTTTTGTCATTAATACTATCTATGACGTCAACTCTGTTTGTTATGATATTTTTTAGCACTAAAAATATTCCTATACTGCTATCAATTTTTGCAGGATTGCTAATTATCTATAGATATATTTACGAAATCATGAATTATTTTTTGTATAAAAAATTTGTAAACCCATTCAGTGTTATTGCACACATGTCCTTAGGTTTGTTAATTGTATCGATATCATTTAATAGTCTTTTAAGTTCAGAAAGAGCTATAAATATTTATATTAATGAATATGAAGAGTACAAAGATCTAAAGATTTTATTTCAAGATCTTGGTGTTGAAGAAAAATCTAATTATGATTCCATCAAAGCAAAATTCTTAGTAGAGGATATAAAAGGAAATAAATTTAATTTGAATCCTGAAAAAAGAAAATATTTTACAAGAGGGCAAATCACTACTGAAACTGCAATTCATATAACTCCTTTAAGAGATATTTATATGACAATAGGAGATCAGCTTGATGATGGAAGCTGGATTGTAAATATTCAAATAAATTATTTAATAAGATGGATATGGATTTCTGCCTTGTTAATGGGACTAGCAGGAATAATGTTAATTTTTTCTAAGAGGCTAAGAGCATGAAATTATTGCTAAAAATATCAGTCTTTATAATCCCAATGAGTTTTATATTTCTGTTTTTCATTTTACTGACAAATGATGATTCTTATCCAGGCGCAGATTACGACATATATGAGATTCCACAATTTGAACTCAAAGATTTAGATAATATTAAAACTATAAATACTGATCTTTTTAGTGGTGATTTTGTTTTAAATGTTTGGGCAAGTTGGTGCATAACTTGTGTTATTGAACATCCTTATTTAATGAG
The DNA here is from genome assembly GCA_902525635.1 of uncultured SAR86 cluster bacterium. GTDB lineage: Bacteria > Pseudomonadota > Gammaproteobacteria > Magnimaribacterales > D2472 > SAR86A. The sequence goes on along the minus strand of CABZHV010000006.1, from coordinate 37,661 downwards.
ACTCAATTCAAAAGGTATCCCCGTTATTGGACTTAATTATAAAGATGAAAGACAGGATGCAGTTATTTGGCTAAATAAATATGGAAATCCATATAAAACAATAATCCATGATTTTAAAGGGACTCTTGCTCTAGACCTTGGTGTAACAGGCGCGCCTGAAACGTTCTTAATCAGTAATGGTCAAATTGTTGCACACTTTCAGGGCGAGGTTAATGACGTAATATGGAAAGATGTTTTTTTACCTGTAATTGAAGAAAGGAAAATGTTTTAGCATGAGGCTCTTTATTTTATGCATAGTTACACTCAATGCTTTTACAGATAATTTATATTTCTTTGATAGTGAAATTGATGAAGCGAGATTCAATAATTTAATTAAGGACATCAGATGTCCTAAATGTACATCAGGTTCTTTGTTTAGCTCTAATGCTCCAGTATCTGAAGATTTAAAGTTAAAGATTGCGCAAATGATAAACGAGAATAAATCAGATCAAGAGATAAAAAAGTATGTTTCATCAAGGTTTGGATCAGATTCGCTGTATCAACCAGAATTTAACAATAAAACATATATTCTTTGGTTTTCACCCTTTATTTTTTTATTTTTAACATTGATATTTTTTCTGTTTAGAAAAAAAGCATGACAATTTTTTATCTATTAACAATATTGGCCTCATTACCAATAATTGCATATTTGTTAGCTCAAAAAACTTCTAACAAGGGTATCATTTTTGGGATTTCAGTCTTAGTTCTTAGCTTTTGTCTGACTATATTTGTAAGTAAATTTGCTCTTGTTGGCTCAGTCAAAAAACAAATATTAAATAATAAAATTTTTGATCAAATTTATGTTGATTCAAAGATATCAACTCAGTCTTTAAAAGAAATTGAAGACTCTTTTAATGAAGTTGAAGTTAAGAATTGGTTAGTTGGATTAATAACTAAGTCAATTGATTTAAAGAAACTTAACTCAGCTGAGAGTCTAATTACTTTTTCTGAAAGATTTTTTATTTCAAGCGATGAAAAAATTATATTTTATCAATTGTACACTTTGCTCAGAGATGAAAAATTTCCACTATATAAAAATGCCAGTTTTATTATTGACTTTAATGCAATGAAACCATGCGAAATATCATCTGGAGAAATAAATTTATCGATAATGAATGGTCCGGAGATACCAATTGCAAAGAGAGAATTTATAAATATACAAAACTTAAAGTTAACCAATCTTGATAGCGTTCTTCCAGGATTTGATCTTGCTTCAGCGTATTTAAATGAAGAATCTATAGAATTAAATATTGATGTTATATGCTCGAGTAACAATGAAAATTTATACATACAGAACATAATAGTCTTAGATAAAAATAGGATACTTAACACTTATAAAATTGATTCAAATGAATGGTTAAAAAAGTCTTAGGAGTTATAATAGATTAGTTTAACTTAATCTTGAAATGCAGCTAAAACACATAAAACTATCAGGTTTTAAAAGCTTCGTAGATCCAACGAAGATTTCTTTTCCTACAAATATGGTTGGGGTTGTTGGTCCAAATGGCTGCGGTAAATCTAATGTAATTGATGCTGTTAGATGGGTCTTAGGAGAGCTGTCTGCAAAGAATTTGAGAGGTGAGTCCATGGTTGATGTCATTTTTAATGGTTCTGAAAAAAGAAAAGCATCAGGCCAGTGTAGCATTGAACTTTTATTTGATAATTCACTTGGAAAGATTGGCGGCGAATACATTTCATTTAATGAAGTTTCAATCAAAAGAGCAATGACAAGAGATGCTCAATCGGATTACTTCATAAATAATACAAAGTGTCGAAGAAAAGATGTTCAAGATATATTCCTTGGAACAGGACTTGGCCCAAGTTCTTATGCAATTATTGAACAGGGCATGGTAAGTAATCTTGTAAGTGCAAAACCAGATGAACTTCGTACTCATATTGAAGAAGCAGCTGGTGTTTCGAAATACAGAGAGAGAAGAAGAGAAACAGAATCAAGAATTAAAAGAACAAAAGAAAACTTATCAAGAGTAAAAGATATTAAAGATGAAATTGGTAGAATGATCAAAAGATTAGAAAATCAAGCAAAGGCAGCTGAAAAATATAATTTACTTAAAGAAAAAAAGACAAAGTTAGAACTTGATAAGGCGATTTTATTTGCAATAGAAGCTAAAACAAGCAGAGACAGTCTTCAAAAAAAATTAGATTCGTTAAATAGAGACCTTAAAATTAAAAATGCAGTGTCAGATACTACGCAATCTCAAATAGATAAATTTAGAACAGAAAATGAAGCTACTTTGAATGAATATGAAATTGCTCAAAAGAATTTTTATGCGATTGGATCTGAGATAGCAAAAAGAGAGGCAAATCTTCTCAATATCAATAAAAATGAACAAGATACAAAATCAGATCTTGAAAAAGTAAAGCAAAGTTATGAGAAAGCGAAGGAAACTGAAAAGAACTTCGATGAGTTAAGTCCAAGTGAGAAAGCAATGCATATCTTAGATGGCATTATTAGAACAATTGAGAAATATGCAATAAATAATGAAGATATTCTCCAAAAAGCAAAAAAGCTTAAAAGTTTGCTTATAGATATATTAAATATCGCAACTAAACAATCAAAAACATTAACAGAAGAATATTTTTCGAGACAAAGTGAACTTGAAAGGCAAATAATAAGCGACGAAAATCAAAAAAAATCAATTGAAAATGAAATGAAAGATCTAGCAGAAAAAAGTTCTAATGCTGAATCCATTCTTATATCTTTGAGGCAAAAACAATCCAAATTTAATGAACAGCTTAGAGAATTTGAAAATAAAAAATCAATATCAGATCTAGATGCCAGATCGATCTCTGAAAAAATCACTAACATAAGAATTGAACAAAAAACTTATGAAATTAATTTAGATAATTCAAATAAAAAACTTGAGCAAGCCGGTATTGATATTAAAACAATAGATTTTTCAAATTATGAAAATAAAAATATTGAGGATCTTGAAAATAATTTAGCTGAACTTGAAACCAAGATTATTAAATTAGGCGCGATAAATTTAGCTGCTCCAGAGGAGATCCAAGAAGAGACCAAAAGAAAAGAAGAATTAGATAAACAATATGATGATTTAACTGAGGCTCTTGATAAATTAAGTGCAGCAATAAGAAAAATTGATAAAGAGACAAAGACAATTTTTAAAGAAAGTTTTGATTTAGTTAACTTAAAACTAAAAGAAATGTTTCCAAAATTATTTGGTGGTGGTGTGGCAGAACTCACTTTGACTGATAATGATGCTCTTAATGCTGGTGTAATTTTGATGGCAAGACCACCAGGAAAGAAAAATTCTTCAATATCTCAATTGTCAGGAGGTGAAAAGGCTCTGACAGCATTAGCTTTAGTTTTTGCATTTTTCGAATTAAATCCAGCACCTTTTTGTTTACTTGACGAAGTTGACGCTCCATTGGATGATTTAAACACATTAAGATTTATTGATATGGTTGAAGAAATGTCAAAAAATGTACAATTTATTTTTATAACACATAATAAAGTTTCTATGGAAAGAAGCGATCATCTTATGGGAGTTACAATGCAAGAAGCTGGTGTTTCAAGAATGGTATCAGTAGATGTAAATCAAGCTTTAGAATTAGCTGAATCATAGATGGCTATAAACTCACAAATATATTTAATTGGATTGGCAGTATTAATATTTTTAATAATTGTTTTTTTATATATTAGAAAGATATCTAACGATGGAAAATTAAAGCTTAAAATTGAAAAAGTATCTGAACCAAATACCTTAAATGTTTCTAAAGAAATTCCAAAAAATCAAGAATCTTTTAACTTTAATAAAGAAGTTTCAAAAGAACAAGAATTGGTAATTTTAAACTTAATATCTATGGATAGATCCATGTTTGATATTGATCAAATAATTGGCTTTCTTTCAAATCTTGGTGCTGTTAACACTAACAACTATTATGTATTTTATGAAGATGGAGTCGAAAAATTTAGAGTAATTAATGCTTTAAAGCCTGGAACATTCGAGGAAAGAACTCAAACATTTGCAGTAACAATTGTTGTCGATCTATTTTCTACTTTAGATCCTTATAATGCTGTAAAACAAATGATTGAATTTGCCTTAGCCTTTTCGGATAAATTTGATGCAACATTATGTGATCAAGATCGAACACCCATTACTAAACAAATGATATCTCACGTTGAATCGAAAGCACAAGATATCGCAAGATTAAAACAATTAAATAAAAATAAAACTGTAGGAGCTTAATCCTATGACAATAAAACCTTGGAAAATTATTCAAGAACTTGAAAGTAATAACAGTAGATTATTTAAAGAAAGTGTTATTGAAATGTACTTGGAGGATAAGGTCTTTCAAGAAGGTTTATCTATGTGTCTTGATCCTCTTGTTACCTTTGGTGTCAAACAGGTTCCTGAATGTAAAAGTGACGGTCCTGGTCTTGATTGGGATGAATTCCAAAATGCTGCCAGTCTATTAATCAAAAGAGACAAAACTGGCCATGCAGCAAGAGATCTTATTATTAAATTAATTGAATCTTCTTCTATTATTCAATGGAATGATTGGTATAGAAGAATATTGATCAAAGACCTTAGATGTGGAGTCAGCGAGAAAACTGTAAACAATGTTGCAAAAAAGAACAGTTTAAAATTTAGGATACCAATTTTTTCATGCATGCTAGCTCATGACGGCGCAAAACATCCAAAAAAAATAAAAGGTGACTGTTTAGTTGAGTACAAGTATGACGGAGTAAGAGTAATAGGAATTGTAAAAAACGGACAGGCCATTTTATACAGCCGCAACGGCAAAATTTTTAGTAATTTTCCGCATATAGAGGAAGCATTAAGTAAGCCAGAATACAATAGCCTAGTTTTTGATGGTGAGATTATGAGTGATGATTTTCAAGCCCTCATGAAACAGGTGTATAGAAAGTCTGGAGCCAAAACTGATGATGCTTATCTTGCGCTATTTGATATTTTACCATTTAAGGAATTTAATAAAGGAAAAAGCAAACTCAGTACTATTGAGAGAAAAGAGCAACTAAATAAACTTTCAAAAACATTTGATTCCGTTATAAAGCTAGTTGATTATGAAATCATTAACTTTGATAAAGAAATTGGTCAACAAAAGTTTTCTGATATGAATAAAGAGGCTCTTGATAAAGGATTTGAAGGCTTAATGATAAAACCTAATGACAACTTTTATGAATGCAAAAGAAGCCATGCTTGGTTAAAAATAAAACCATTCATTGAAGTAACACTTAAGATTATTGATATACAAGAGGGTTCTGGAAAACATGAAGGCAAGTTAGGTGCTTTTTTCGTAGAGGGCAAAGACGATGGAAAGTTCTTTTCTTTAAGTGTCGGTAGTGGCCTAACTGATAGTGAGCGTGAAAAATTTTGGGCTGCCAAAGATAGATTAATTGGAAGAATGATTGAAATAAGAGCAGATGCAATTACGCAAAGCATAGAAAGTGAGAATTACAGCCTAAGGTTCCCTAGATTTAAAAATTTTAGAGGTTTTGAAGAAGATGAAAAAATTTAGATTAAATCATCTTATTTTTTTGTTAATGATAATAGTGTTAAATTCCTGTGTAACTAAACCTCCCGAAAATCCGGATAATATTTGTTTAATTTTTAAAGAAAAAAAAAGTTGGTACAAAGCAGTAATTAGGAGTGAAAAAAGATGGAAAATACCTCCTTACGTTTTGATGTCATTTGTTTACCAAGAATCGAGCTTTCAGGCAGATGCAAGGCCTGATAGAGAAAAAATTCTTGGTTTTATTCCTTGGTTTAGACCATCAACAGCAGTTGGATACTCTCAAGCACTAACAAAAACTTGGGAGGATTATAAGGATGAAACTGGAAATACTCGAGCCAGTAGAAAAAACTTTCAAGATTCTGCAGATTTTATTGGTTGGTATGCTAGTAAAGGTTATTATCAGGGATTTGAAAAAACAGATGCAAGGTCACTTTATCTTGCATATCACGAGGGTTATACCGGCTTCAAAAAAAAGACATATAGAAAGAAGCAGTGGTTAATAAAAGTTGCTGATAGGGTTCAAGGAAGATCTACAAAATATCAAAAGCAATACTGGGGTTGTGCAAAAGAACTTAAAAGGAAAAGATTTTTGTTTTTTTGATCAAATATTTTTAATTTCTAAACCTAAACTTTTCATTTCCTCAATGTAATTTTCGCCTGCAATGACTGATTTTTTTGATTCATTGAACAAATATTTTCGTGAGACGTTAATTAAGTTATTCAAAGTGCATTCTTTAACTTTAGATCTGAAATATAGCCTTTTTTCTATATCTTTTTTATCAAGATTATTTGAGAAATCACTCATTGCTTCACCAAAAGGTGATAATGGCTTATCAATACTTGAAATTATGCCTAAAACACCTTCATTGAGCTGATCTTGAGAAATATTTTTAAGAGACCACTCCCTAGATTTTTTAAAATCATCAAAAGTACTTGAACATCTTGGATCACGATAAGAGAAAAATTTAAATACTCTATTATTTGAATCTTGCATTGCACCAGAACCGTATGCTCCACCTTTTTCTCGAATTGCGGAATGAAGATATCCATTTCTCAATACTGCTCCTAAAACACTTAATGCAGCAGCATCGTCATGTAAATAATCAACTGTTGGAAAAACTTCTGCACAATAACTTACTTGAGCACCAGTGATCCACCCTATAGATTTCTGTTGAATATCAAAATAATCTTGAGTTTCGAAAACCTCTTTAGATTCATTAAATACAAAATTAATATTTGATTTTTTTATGTCTAACGATGAAGCTGTGAAAGTATACATGGGATTAGAACTAATTTTATTTTTAATACTATTTAATAACTCAACATAATGATCAAATACTGATGTTGTGTTTATGCTATTTGAAAGCTGCCCTGTATTTGAAATGTAATTAACTCCAGATGTAAAGTCATTTGTTGAAGATATATTATTAATTTGAGCCGCCGCATTACTCATAGCCAGAACATGACCATTTTGAATAAGTGATTTATCATTATCTGAAGATATAAAATTAAGCATATCCTTAATTCTATTTTTATCAGAAAAGTTTGCATCTTTCGCTGTCTCTACCATAAGTTCTTGCATATTTTTTTCATTTTTCTCAAGTGATTTTGAGGTAATCTTGAGTGCCAAAGTATGAGCAGTGAGGTCTTTATTTGGTATAAGTATAAAACTTGATGAAATTCCACCTGTGAAAGCCGACTGAATTTTTTGTATTTCTTCATAACTTTTATTTCCAATTCCAACGTCAGTTAATGTATTAGTAAATAACGATGCAACTTTAAATTCGTCCATAGACAGTTTCTTACATGGCAAAAGTATCGAATGATATGTAATTCCATTCGTCCCAACATTGTAAAAATAATTTTTATTATCATTTTTATATGTTTTTGAATTTGGGTAACTTCTTATTATGGGTATATCATCTTTAGTAACTTTTGGTAATATCTCAGGATTGTCAATTTTTTCCTGTCTTTGCTTTAAATTTTTTGTCAGCTCTAGGATTCTATCTTTTTCTTCTTGAGATAATTCTTTTGATTTTTTTTCAATTTTATCTTTTATTTTATTTTCATTTATTTTATTAAAATTAACATCTGGCGCTAATGAATAATTAACCCTGTGTTGGTTATCGATTATTTTTTTCTGAATGATATTCTCGATATATTTATCTTTTTTTAGATTTTTTTTAATCACGTTAAAAGAAGCATCTAAATCTAGTACTTTAAGAGGATCATCATTATGTAAACAAGCTGGAAGACATCCGAGCATGATCTGCAATCCATAAGGAAGTCCTGATCCAGAAATCTCCCTTTGTCTGATTTCTAACTGATGCAAGGAGGAATCAATAAGATCCTCTGAAAGCCCACTTGAAACAACATCTTTTAAACAATTCATTATTAATTGCTCAACTTCTAGTTGTTTATCAGAATCAACACCTTCAAGTCCTGCTGCAAAAACAAGTTCTTTATGATCAGCCTCTAAACCAGTCAACGGAGATAATGATTTTCCCAATTTAGTATTTTCTAATGCTTTTCTTAGGGGTGAAGCTGAATTATCAAGAAGTATATTAGACATTAGATATGATTCTAGTAGTTCGACAGGATTATGACTTTCTCCAAGAAGCCAGCTTAAGACAACATGATGATTATTTTCATCATTTGGCATCGGATTGTAATATTCTGTAACCATTTTAGGCTGTGAAATTCTATTTTCATTTTTTACATTAATATTTTCTTTAGAAGGCTCAAAATTTACCAATACATTTTCTTGAATATAATTTTGAATATCTTCAGGATTTAATTTTCCAAATGTAAAAAATGTTGCATTTGAGGGGTGGTAATGTTTTTTGTGGAAATTTACAAGATAGTCATGTGTTAAATCTAAAATATCTTCTGGGTTTCCTCCACTGTTATGCTTATATGTTGACGAATCATAAAGATGTCTTGATAAACCGTGCCACAACTGACTTGTAATGGAACTCATGGCGCCTTTCATTTCATTAAAGACAACACCTTTAATTTCTAAATCACTATTGGAGTTATCTTTCTCAACAAATTCTAATCTGTGACCTTCTTGTAAAAAATCTAATTCATCTAAATTTGGGAAAAATGATGAGTCCAAATATACGCTTAATAAATTCTTAAAATCTTTATCATTTTGGGTTGCAAAAGGGTATGCCGTCCAATCACTTGAAGTAAATGCATTCATGAAAGTATTTAAAGATCTTCTGATCATCATAAAAAAAGGATCTCTAACAGGATATTTTTTTGAGCCACATAGTGCAGTATGTTCAAGAATATGAGCTACGCCAGTCGAATCTTCAGGTATAGTTCTAAAGGCAACCATAAACACTTTTTCATTACTTTTAGAATCTAAATGAATATGCTTGCAATTGAATTTAGATTCGGTATATATTTGTGCATTAAGGTCTAATAATTTAATGTATTTTTGATCTTCTAAACTAAACATAACCTAATAATAAATAAAATATGAAAAAAATAATAACACTTTTAACCTTTGTAATTTTAGTTGGATGTTCCACTACTCAATCAAATCTTAAAATTGACTCAATTGATACTTTTAATTTGAATAATTATAACGAATTTAATATAAAGATAAATAGTACAAATATAAGTGCTGAGGTAAATCCAATAGCTCTTGAGAAGTTTAAAGAAAACCTTAAATCTGCAATTGAAGATAGAGGCCTAAAATATAATAAGAATTCTAATATTATTTTTGATATAAACTTTACAACCAAGGAAACTGTTGAATCAGATAGACTCAATTATCACTATTCAAGATATTATTACGATTACTACCGTTTTAGAGATAATGTTTATAATGTGACTAAAAATATTCTTAGAGTGAATCTTAAAAATCTTGAGCAAGAAAAGACACTTTGGACTGTCGTGACAGTTTGGAGACAAGGTTCAAATAGATCCATATCTTACGATGACGCATCAAATATGTTAGTTGACGAAATTATGGTGAGCTTTTTATAAGCTAAGTTCTCTAATTTCCTGTTGGTATATCTTTAAATGCTATGCCCTTATCTGCTCTTGGATCTTGTGGGAGGCCTAAAACTCTCTCAGCAATAATATTTCTAAGAATTTCATCAGTACCGCCTGCAATTCTTAACCCTGGCGCACCCAACCATGCATTTTGGAAACCTTTAATGTCATGATTATCAGTTCTTAACATCCCAGCCATGTCTAATGAATCAATTCCAAAGTTACCAATATCTTGAAGCTTTCCAGCACTAACAATTTTGGTTATTGAAGCCTCTGGACCAGGAGTATCTCCTCTTGAAAGAGCAGACATGGTCCTTAATTTTGTATTTTTCAAACCACTTTTTTGACAGTACCAATCAGCTATTGATTCTCTAGCTGCTCCATTATTTAGAAGTGGCTCACCTTGATTATCTTGAGTTTTAGCCCATCTAAATGCATCTTCTACATCAGCTCCGTCTGCATCACCAACAGCTAATCTTTCATTCATTAAAGTAGTAATAGCAACTTTCCAACCATCACCTATTTCACCTAAACGTTGTGAATCTGGAATTTCAACATCTGTAAAATAAACTTCATTGAAACTAGATCCTCCAGTAATTTGTTTAATTGGCTTAACTTCAATTCCTGGTGATTTCATATCGACAAAAAAGAATGTCATACCCTTGTGTTTTGCTTCATTTGGATCATGTCTTACCACAAGTATTCCAAAGTCAGAAAAGTGAGCTCCAGATGTCCAAACTTTTTGGCCATTTATAATCCAATTATCACCATCTCGAACTGCTTTACTTCTTAAGCCAGCAACATCAGATCCTGCAGATGGTTCTGAAAAAAGTTGACACCAAATTTCTTTTCCTTCTGCCATTGGGGGCAAGTATCTTTCTTTTTGCTCCTCTGTGGCATATTCCATCATTACTGGACCACACATACCAAGGCCAATTTCAAAAATACCTTTTGGCACATCAAATTTTGACTCTTCATTTGCCCAAATTATTCTTTCCATAGAGCTGGCTCCAATTCCACCATATTCTTCAGGCCAATGAAGCATTGCCCATCCTGCATCATATTTCTTTTTTTGCCATGCTTTTGCAGCTACCATTTTGTCTTTGTTAGCAAAATCATCATTTTGAGGAGTTGATTCATCTTTATACGAAGCATTCTTTTCAAGCCATTCCCTGCATTTACCTCTAAATTTAGCTTCTTCTTTAGTATCTTTAAAATCCATAATGTATCCTAATTAATATTTGATTGTTCTAGGCTTGTAACTAACTTTTCTTTCCAATTATTAAGTGAGCCTATATTTAACGATAGTAGTTTAGATCTTCTATAAAACATATGACAATCATACTCCCATGTAAAACCGTTTCCACCATGTGTTTGTATATTTTCTTTGGAACATAGTTGATATGCCTTTGTTGCGCTTACTCTTGCAGTTGCAGAGGCTGAAGGCAAATCTGATGAATCTGTTGACAACGCCCATGCTGCATAATAACAATTGGATTTTGCCAAAGTAAGAGCAATATACATGTCTGCTAACTTATGTTTTATTGCTTGATAAGAACCTATAGGCCTTCCAAATGCATATCTTTCTTTTGCATAATTTACTGCCATATCAAGTGAAGCTTGAGAGCCACCTATTTGCTCGTAGCTAAAAAGAACTGCAGCTTGATTAATTATTGATTCATATATTTCCCAACCAGATACCTCATCACCAATTAGCTGAGCTTCTGCATTGTCAAATGTTATTGAAAAGTGACCTCTACTCTCATCAATGGTCTCTTGATGTTCAATTAAAACTCCCTCAGAGGACAAATCAACAATTTGAAGGCTAATACCTTTAGTTGATTTTGCAACTACCAAAGCATGAGTTGATACTTTTGCATCTGGCACTGCAATTTTTTTACCATTTAACTTTCCACTTTCATAAGTTACTTGAATGTTTGACGCTGATGGTGCGTGCAATTCCTCTGTGACAGCAAGTGTACCAACAATATCTCCACTTACTAATTTAGGTAAAAATTCTTTTTTAATTTGTTCACTGCCATAATTTATTATTGATTCAGTAAATAAATAGACAGAAGATGAATAGGGCACAGGTGCTAAAAATCTTCCTAATTCTTCAGCAATAACACATAACTCAAGATGACCCAAGCCTAGGCCGTCATATTCTTCTGGGATTCTTATACCAGTCCAGCCAAGTTCAACAATTTTTTTCCATAATTCTGTATCAATATATGATTCGTTCTCCAAGACATTTCTATTTCTTAACAATGCGCCTTCTTTTTCAAGAAACTTTCTAGCTTCTTCTTGAAGAAACTTTTGATCATCTGAAAAATCTAAATTCATAAAAAAGTATTAGTTAAGGTAAAATAGTCTTTCATTATATGCTAAATACTAATGAATTTTAATTACCTATGAGCGTTAAGATGAAAGTTGGGAAAAAGATACCAAATTATCTGAATAGAACTTCAAAAGGCGGACTTTTTGTTGGTTTTATTTATGTAATTGCATTTATGAGTATTCTATTTCTTGCAATATGGCAAACTTTTGAATCTGAAAATAACAACTCCTTTATGAATTCTATTGATGAGAGACTAACTTTAATAGAAGAACAAATAAATATTGCAGACGAAATAAATAGTGATTCTATGACAGACATTTCATCTTCAATACAATTTTTAGATAAGGAAATTAGAAAATTATGGGATCTTAGTAATAAACGAAATAAAGTAAATATTCAAAAACTTTCAGAGCAAACAGCCGAAATCGAAAGGCTTTTATCAGTCATAGAAAGTGACATAGACTCAAATCAAGATAAGCTAATCTTGTTGCAAAATAACATAAAATCAAATATAGCTAAAATTGATGAATTAGGCTTATCGTCAAAGGACTTAGGCGCTCTTAAATTAAGCTTAAGCAATATTAATACTCAGCAAATGTTACTAGATGACTCTATACAAGCTTTAAATAGTTATAAAAATCAACTGAACCAAGCAATATTAGAAATTCAAACTCAGATATCAAATCTTCAAAATTCAATAAATGATAATATGATTGAAAATGAGTAATTTATTGAGTGCAAAAATATGAACAAATTTATTTTACAAGTCTTTTTATTTTTAGCATTTATTCCATTGGCAATTTTGATTGGCTATGGAATTCTAGTTATAGCTCCAATATTCTGTTGTTTTCTTGCAATAAATTCATATAAATACAACAATAATAGGGAAATGTATATATGGATCGTGCTTGGAGCATTTTCATTTCTGTTAGCCTTGTATATGTTGGGCATTTTATGATGAAAATATTAACAAAAGGCTATTTGATTTCTGTTGCTCTTTTTTCACTATTTTCTGGGCTTTATATGATGTTTTCTCCAGATGTAAATAATTATATGCTCACATTTTATGTGGAAAGCGATCAGAAAAACTTAATGACATTTATTAGAACTATTGCTGGTTTATTTGCAGCAGGAGGCTATATTTTATTGAGATTTGTTTTTTCTTCTTCAAGAGTTCAGCTTGGGACTGTTTTGATTTATTTAGTTGCTTTTATGCTTGTGGGTAAATTTTCTGGTTTTATATATGAGGGTATAAATCATCGATCCTTAATCATTTTCTGTATTGGGCTATTGACCTTTTTTATCCTATTATTTGAGAGAAGAAAAAGAAGAAATCAAATATCATACGATTTATAAATTATATTTTTTAACATATACATCAATATATCTATATAATTTCAATTTTTGGGGATGTGGTGGAACTGGTAGACACGCTTGGCTTAGAACCAAGTGCCGCAAGGCGTGGGGGTTCGACTCCCTCCATCCCTACCAAATCTTTAATAATTTAATTTTCCGTTAACGGTTGTTATTTGACGCTGTATAGATATACTTAAATGGTGTCAGTTTTTAACTTACATGAAATACGGGGAGCAGTTATTTAATAGCTGGGTCTTTTTATTTTATTAACCCAGCAAAGACTGGGTTTTTTTTTGAGAGGAGAATATAAATGAAAAACATCATCACATATGCGCTTTTTTTACTAATACCGATTTGTTTAATTGGACAAGAAGTTGAGGAAGTCATTGTTACTGCAAACAAGAAAGCTGAAACTGTTCAAGAAATACCAATGAACATTACAGTTTTATCAGAGGCATTATTGGATGAGCGCGGTATTACAAGTCCAGAAGATTATTTACGAACGCTTGCTGGAGTTTCAACACCCGGCGGTTCAAATTATTTTAGTTTTAGAGGTCTTAACACCTCAACATCTCAACGTGGTTCAGGTACCTCTTCTGTATTTATTGATGAAGTGAGTGGTTCATTGATGAGCTTATTTGATGTAGAAAGAGTTGAAGTACTGAGAGGTCCACAAGGAACTTTATATGGCTCAAACGCAATAGGTGGGACCATAAGATATGTTACTAACAAACCGGATTCATCTTCATCATATGGAAAAATTAGAATTGGTTATGGTGATAAAAAAAGAGCTACAGATCCAAGGAAAACTATTGAAGCAATGTATAACATGCCATTAACTGAAAGCATTGCAGCAAGGGCAGTTTTTTCTCAAATTATATCTCCTGGTATCTATAAGAACATTCAAACAGATAAGGTTGTTGGCGAAGAGGATGATACTCAGTTTATGCTAACCTTTGCATACGATGATGGAGGAAACTTAACAGGTTCATTTAGATATTTCAAAACTAATTATGAAACTTTTGGTATTTTAGAGCCTGGTCAAAGTAAACCTGGAAGTGCTGATGTTTACGTGCCTGGTTGTACTCCTTCTACTAGCTATTATTATGGTGAATCTTGTCAACGTTTAGGTGCGATTGCATCCGAGTTTGGTATTAGTGGTTATAATCCTCAATATGCTCATGCATCTGCTAGTGATGAGACTGAAGACGATGAGATGGAAATGGTTCAAATCAATCTCAAATATGACTTTAATATATTCGATGCCAATTTAATACTAACTGAAAAAGACTTTACAGCTAATGCATATACAGACTGGGCGAGAATCGATATGGATGACTTATACATAGCACCACTTGTTGTTGAAAATGATACCTCAGAGGAATCATTCACAGAATTAAGGATTACATCTAAACCTGGAACAATAGAATGGACTATCGGCTACTATAATTACGAATATGAAGATAATCCTGGAATCAATCAAACACAATATGCACCAAATGCAGAAGCCTTCGAATATATCACAGATATAATAATGGGTTATCCAGATTTTGATGGAACAGTTTATTGCCCACCATTTTGTGAGGGTTACACAGGCTATCCTTATTTATACTATGCATCTGCAACAGATCTGTCTGTTCAAGACGAAACATCATATTATGCTCAGGTAGATTATAATCTCAGTGAAAAACTAACCTTTACCTTTGGCATAAGAGATTATGAGCTCTCAGATTCATACATTTCATCTCAATATGGTGTTTTCTTCATGGATGAAAATGGATCTGATGGTACTTTTCCAGCAGGAACAAGTTATGCTGCAGAATCTGGTGAAGAATCAGATACAAGAACAAAATACGCTGTGAGTTATAAACCAGATGAGGATTTAACCTTATACTTTACTCAAGCAACAGGTTATAGGCCTGGTGGAAATCAATCACCTTTGCCACCATTTTGTGAAAGTGATGAAACTATTGGTGATACATTCTCACAAAGATATAATTCTGACGAAGCGCAAACCACAGAGTTTGGTGTAAAGTCTCGAGGTTCAAACTATTCTGCAAATGTGACTTATTTTGAAGTTGATTGGGATAAGATCATTATCAGAGTTACACCAGGCTGTGGTTGGGGATATAACTTTAATGGTGGTCAAGCAGAAACTAAGGGATGGGAAGTCGACTTCTCATATGAACTAACTGATTCTTTATCTTTAGATTTTGCAGGAAGCTCAATGACAGCAGAGACTTCAATTGATATTGAATCACTTGGAGCAAGTGCAGGTGACAGACTTCCAAATACAGTAGAAACACAATGGAATCTAGGATTAGTTTACGATGCTTTGATTCTTTCATATCCTTCGTATGCAAGATTAGATATGAGCTATTACGGTGATAGTTTTAATACATTTGCAGAGAATCCAAATACAAGCTCACCTGATTATACTAAACTTAATCTAAATATTGGGATGGACTTAAGTGAAGTATCAAAATTACAACTAACTATTGACAATCTGACTGACGAAAGGACGGAAGCATATATTTATGCTGTTGACGATACTGGTTATAGACCAAGAAATTGGATGCAGTGGATTCCTCCCAGAACGGTAACAATTAA
Source organism: uncultured SAR86 cluster bacterium (assembly GCA_902525635.1). Classification (GTDB taxonomy): domain Bacteria; phylum Pseudomonadota; class Gammaproteobacteria; order Magnimaribacterales; family D2472; genus SAR86A. The sequence continues at coordinate 21,790 of CABZHV010000006.1, read as the reverse complement.
ATATAGTTATAGTTTTTGATTCTTAAATGAAGGGATAAATTCAATATCCCTTCATAAACTGACCAATGATATATCGTTATTATTAGCAATTATTTCATCATTATTAATTTCAGATGATGATGAAATTGTTCAAACCACTTCTGTAATGATGAGAAATGCTCTGACACGTCAGACGCTAAACAATACAGATTTATTGTTGACTTGATAGAATACGAAACTCTTTAAGACTCTTAGTAAGCAAGTATTATGTGTATCAACTATAATTACAAACACAAAAATGATCATTCCTTATAGATTTAAAGTTGTCTTCTTATCTTTTCTAGCTGTATTTATTTGTTATATAGACAGAGTTAATATTTCTGTAGCCATTATTCCAATGCAGGAGCAATTTGGATGGTCGGAGTCACAAGTTGGAATTATTTTAGGATCATTTTATTTTGGCTATATGATTACTATGACAGTCGGTGGATATCTTGCCGATAAGTATGGCGGTAAAAAGGTTCTTGGATATGCATTATTGATATGGTCATTATTTACAATAATTACACCATTGTTTGCCTATCAAGGTCTGTGGTGGCTAATTCTAATAAGAATTTTAATGGGACTTGGTGAGGGAGTTACGTTTCCATCATGGCACTCAATTTATGCTAGATGGATACCATTTAAAGAAAGAACAAGAGCAGTTGGATTTACTAACAGTGGTATTGCTGCTGGCACACTATTTGGATTTGCAGTTGCCGCACTAATAATATCTAACTATTCTTGGGAGTGGGTATTCTATTCATTTGGCTTAATAGGAGTTTTTTGGTATTTCTTTTGGAATAAAATAGTGACTTCATATCCAGAGGATAATAAGTATATTTCAAAAGACGAATTAATTATTATTAAATCTGAAGCTCCCTCCAAAGAAACAGCTCCTAAAATACCTTTATTGAGATTAATCAGAAATACTCCTTTTATGGCAATCGCAATTGCTACATTTTGCAATAATTGGTCTCTATATACATTTCTCTCATACTTACCAAAATACATAAATGCTCCTGTGGCTCAGGGCGGGATGGGAATAGACCTTGGTTCAAATATTTTTATATACTCTATTTTAATTCCAAGTCTTGTTTCAATGATCTCATTAATTCTTGGAGGTTATTTAGCAGATAATTTGATCAAAAATGGCCATGGTATTTTAAAAGTTCGTAAAAGTGTCAATTCGATAGGTTTTTTTGGCTCTGCAATTTTTTTATATTTAATTTCTCTAGAAGACTCTCTTATAAATGTCATAATTTTATTATGTCTTATAAATATCTGCTCTGGTATTTGTGCTGGTGGATTTGGAGTAAATCATGCTGATCTAGGCCCAAAATATACAGGATCTTTGGTAGGTATTTCAGGAAGTATAGGCATGATTGCCGCAATTCTGAGTCCAATTGTTGCTGGATATGTTTTAGAGATTACAGATACTTGGAATTCTATTTTTTATATTTGTGTTGGAATTCTAACTTTTGGCGGAACATTTTATTTAATATTTGCTAGTGCAAAAGAACAATTTGAGTAATTAACTATCAGTTAATAGACATATCTCGAAAAAAATCAAATATCTCTTGAGCAGTTCTATCTCTAGCAGTCCTCCACTCAGTTGTATTTGAATTATTAATAACGTTTTTATTTTTATCAAATACAAGTACTCTTGGGATGCCTTCTTCTGATGGTATACCGTATTCTTCCATTAATTGCATATTAATCTCGTATCTTAAGACGTCTATATAAAGAATATTAAATTTTTTATCTATGAATTTTTTTATCTTAGGAATATCCATTGTTCCGGAAAATATTCTGCAGTCTGGGCACCAATTAGCTCCAAAAATAATTATTGGCTGCTTTCCTGAAGCTATCGATCCACTTACAAAATCATTAAGTTCACCAATGCTATAAATTTTTCCATCATATGGTAGAGGAAGAGGCGTTGCTAGTTTGTCATCTTCATTGAGCATAATATCTCCTTGGATATTTATACAATATAAAAAAAAGTATGAAATTTTTAAATATTTGGCTAAACTCACAATCATATTATTTTATTTCAAAAAACTGGAGAATATAAGTTGATTTGGTTAATAAGACTATATTTATTTTTTATGGCCTTTGTTTATTTTCTTATAGGTGTATGGGCCATATTTGATCCATTAATTGGAGCTCTTGAGTTAGGATATCCTAGTTTTTTAAATGCTGTTGGATTATCAGTCACATCTCCACTGGGATATTCAGAAATAGCCGGTATTTATGGAGGTTTGAACTTGTGTATAGGACTTATGTGTTTAGTAGGAATTTTTAAAAAAAATATTGGTATTTTTTCAATAAAATTTATTACTTTTCTTGTTGGTTCTATTGCATTTGGAAGAGTAATATTTTCGTTACTGCCTACAACACCAGGTTTTTACAATTCTTATTTTATATTTGAGATTTCAGCTTTTATTATCGGCATTATTCTTTTGTACTTACCAAAAAAGCTAAGCCAGCCCACTAAAGCTTAGGATATATCCTATATATCCAAAAATTAACAAAAAACCTATTAAACGTATAAAGTTAGTTGATGCAGTATTCACAAAACGAACTGCTAAAATAGTAAAAAGAATACTTAAAACAATCATTATTAAATAATCTCTTTCAAACAGCATTTGATCGAGTTGAGCATTTGAAAATAATCCAATTATTGGAACTACTAAAGTAATATTTAAAACATTAGACCCAATTACATTTCCAACAACCATATCTGTTTTGTTTTTTAAAACCGCACTTATTGTTGCAGCTAATTCAGGTAAACTTGTTCCTATAGCAATTATTGTCAAACCTATTATCACCTCAGATATATTTAAAAGTATGGCAATCTTTTCAGCATATATGACTGCATAATTTGAGCCAACTATTAGTGCAATCAAACCAATAATTAACATAGCTGACAGATAAATCGAATTACTATCAGACGGCAAAACATCTGATATCAACACTTCTGATGATTTATATTTAAATATCACAAATAAAAAATAAATAAAAACTACTAGCATTAAAATGCTTTCTATAGAGCTTATTTTAAGATCATATAAAGCATAACCAAGCAATAAAGCTGACAACAGTAATGGAATGAATTGAATAAATTTTGTCTTATGAGGCTTTAAAGTTATACCAACACAAGAGACACCAAAAATAAGAGCAATATTTGAAATATTTGAACCGACTACAGCTCCCATAGCTAACACTTCAGTGCTATTTATAATTGATGAAATTCCTACAAATATTTCTGGAGCAGAAGTACCCAATGCAACAACCGTAAGACCAATTGTAAGCTCATTAATTCCAATTTTTTTTGCAATAATTGAGGAATTGTCGATAAATTTATCTGCTCCCCAAATCAAGATAGAAAGAGACAAGCCTAATAAAAGGAAATTTACCAGAAAATCCATGCTTTATTTTACCTTAGTTATCAATTAAATAGATTATGTTTGTTTTATTCACAATACAATATAATTAACATTTGTACTGAGGATAGAAATTATGAAAATCAATGATTTATTTAACGTTGAAAATAAAGTTGCAGTCGTTACTGGAGGCTCAAGAGGAATTGGTGAGATGATCACTGCTGGCTTTCTTGCTAATGGAGTAAAAGTCTATATTTCTGCAAGGAAAGCACCAGCATTAATTGAAAAAGCAAATGAGCTATCAGAAAAATATGAAGCAGAGTGTATTGCAATTCCATGTGATCTGAGCACGAGCGAAGGAATTGGTGAATTTTATAATTCTGTAGAAAAAAATGAATCAGGCATTGATTTTTTAATCAATAATGCTGGGGCTGCATGGGGAGAACCACTTGAAAGCTTCTCAGAGAAAGGTTGGGACAAAGTAATGGACCTCAACGTAAAGTCAATATTTTTTTTAACTCAAAAATTTAAAAACTTGCTTTCTCAAAAAGCTACCGAATCAGATCCATCTAGGATAATTAATATAGGTTCAATTGATGGATTAAATGTTCCATCTATGGAAACTTATTCATATGGTGCATCAAAAGCAGCTGTTCATCATTTAACTAGAGTCTTAGCGGCTAAATTGGTAAATGAAAATATTTTAGTAAATGCTATTGCCCCAGGGCCTTATCCTAGCAATATGCTTGGTTCTGCTGTAAACCATGACTATACAGAGATCGCAAAGAGAAATCCAAGAAAAAGAGTAGGTACTCCAGAAGATATGGCAGGTTTAGCAATTTTCTTATGCTCTAGAGCAGGTGCTTATACAGTCGGCGAGACCATAACATCAGATGGAGGAATCGTAAAAACGGCTAACCACAATCTAAGTTGATTTATCTTTGTGCGTCTTTAAAAGCTCTAATAATAAGATCTTTCATCCAAATATGGCCGCCATCACCTTCATCGCTTTTATGCCATATTAAAAAGTACTCCATTGATGGAATCTCAATTGGTATTTCAACATAGTGAAGATTATTTCTGTTTGCAAAACTTCTTGTTCCCATTAACACAAGATCTGTTGATTGGATGATTGTTGGAGCAATTAAAAAGTGCTGACACCTCAAAGCAACTTTTCTTCTATAGCCAATCTTATCTAATTCTACATCTATCAGATGGAGTCCTCTTTTTCTTCCAGAAACATGTAAATGTTTTTGTTCAAGAATATCGTTAACTGTTGGATTATTGTTTGATGCTAAATCATGGCCATCTCTATGCATCACAACAAAGTCATCTTCAAATACCTTCATTGAATTTATTTCATCAGATCTAGGTATGATAGGATCTACAACAAAATCAAGATTATTTGTAGATAGGGCATGTACCTGGTCATTTCTTAAATAAGCATAGCTACCAATTGAAATATTTGGAGACTCTTCGTATATTTCTTTCATAATGAAAGGTAACACACGTCCTTCAGAAACATCTCCTAATGAGAGTTTAAAATTTCTTTTTGTAGAAGAGTGATCAAATGTATCTGGTTCATTCACACTTTGCTGGATTAATGTAAGTGCATTTTGAACATCCTGAATCATGTTCTCAGTTTTTTGAGTTGGGACCATACCTGAACCAGTTCTAACAAAAAGTTCATCATTAAACTTCTCTCTTAACCTCGATAAAGCATTACTAACTGCTGGCTGAGTAATACCAACTACTTCAGCAGCCTTTGTGAGGCTACCTTCGGTATAAATAGCGTTTAATATTACGAAAAGGTTTAGATCAAAAGAACTTATTTTCATTTATGTAGCCTCGATAATCACTTTAATATGTTTCATTTATCAATAAATGTTTATGGATTTGTACAAAACATAAAGCTATTATAGTGATTTGTAGTAAATATACTATTCATAGCGTTTATAATAGTAACAAAATTTTTGATATAATGGGGGATTAAGCTAATGATGCCTGAACTAAAACCTGAAGCAATTTCATTATTAGAAAGGGTAAAGTCTTTTGTGTCTGACGAAGTTTTACCAAAAGAGAATCTTTTTCATGAACAGATTAAAGAAGGTTCAGAGAGATGGAATCATTATCCAGAAATTATTGATGAACTAAAAAAGAAAGCAAAAGCTGAAGGTCTTTGGAACTTATTTCTACCTGAAAGCGAATTTGGTGCTGGTCTCTCTAATTACGAATATGCTCATCTTGCGGAAGAAATGGGTAAATCTCATATTGCTTCTGAGGCAATGAATTGCAGTGCGCCAGATACTGGAAATATGGAAGTTATAGCTAGATATGGTAATGAAAGCCACCAAGAGGAATGGCTTAAACCATTACTAAACGGCGATATAAGATCTGCCTTTAGTATGACAGAACCTGGAACAGCATCGTCAGATGCAACGAATATGCAAGCTACCGCAGTTCTTGATGGTGACGAGTATGTCCTTAATGGTGAAAAATGGTGGACTTCAGGTGCAGGTGATCCAAGATGTAAAATTTTAATTTTCATGTGTGTAACCAATCCAGATAATCCGAAACATCAGAGACATTCAATGATACTAGTTCCCATGGATACTGAGGGAGTAGAAATTAAACAAATGATGCATGTTTTTGGATATGATGACGCACCTCATGGACATGCCCATATGAAATTCACCAATGTAAGAGTACCAAAAGAAAATCTTCTTTTAGGAGAGGGAAGGGGATTTGAGATTGCGCAAGGACGGTTGGGGCCTGGACGAATTCATCACTGCATGAGAGCAATAGGTGCTGGAGAAGTTGCTTTAGAGCTAATGTGTAAAAGGGGAATAGATCCAAATAAGGTGGCTTTTGGGAAAAATTTAGCTCAACTTGGTGCAAATTTTGACTATATTGCTGAATCTAGAATTGAACTTAATGCTGCTAGATTTTTGACATTAGACGCTGCTGCAAAAATGGATACTGTTGGAAATAAAGTTGCTGCTAGCGAAATAGCACAGATTAAAGTTTTTGCCCCTAATGTTGCTTTAAAAATAATTGATAGAGCAATTCAAATCCATGGAGGAGAAGGAGTTTCACAGTTAACACCTCTTGCTTCCATGTATGCTCATATGAGAACACTGAGACTTGCTGATGGTCCAGATGAAGTCCACAGAAGGGCTGTGGCAAGATATGAGCTCGGTAAATATATGAGTTAATGAATTCTTCCTAGAAAATATGAAAAATTTAATTTTCTACGATACTGAAACAACTGGAATTCATAAAGATTTTAGCCAAATAATTCAATGTGGATCAATTTTTACTGATAACGCATTAAAAGTTATAGACGAACATAATATTGCTAGCAAACCTTTGCCTTGGATTGTCCCTCAACCCAAAGCAATGCTTACTAATAAGAAGATTAACTCCTTTTCATCCGATATTTCTCATTATGAAATGATGAAAGACATTCAACATCAATGGAAAGAGTGGTGCATAGACTCACCATCAATATTTGTAACATATAATGGACATGCTTTTGATGAGGAGCTCATCAGAAGGCAGTTTTGGTGCAATCTATTGGAGCCATACATTACAAATACAAATCAAAATGGAAGGCTTGATTTAATGTTGATGATTCATAATGTAGCTGCATTTTTTTCAGACGAAATATCAATTCCCTTATTCAAAGATGGACCTGAATTAAGTATCAAACTTGAACATTTAGCAAAAGAACATGGTATTGACGTAAGTGATGCTCATGATGCCATCTCAGACTGTAAGTTTATGATTGGAATATGTGAAGTCATTAAGAATAAGATTCCAGAAGTTTTTGAATCATTTTTAAATATATCTACAAAAGAGGGCATTAAAAACCTTCTATATGCTGATGAATTTCTTGGACTTGGCGAAGTATACAAACGGCACACATTTAAATACCCTGTTGTTATTTGCGGCGCCGATGATTCTAGACCGAATGAGATATGTTTTTTTGACTTAAGTTATGATCCAGATGATATTCTTGATTTAGATTTCTCAGAAATAAACAAAATGATTCAGTCTAGAAAAAGAGATTTACCTCTGAAAAAATATAAGATTAATAAAACTATACCTGTGTGCTCAAGTAAACTTTTGAAGAAAAATAATCATTTTGATATAACTCACGACGAACTCCAAAGACGAGCTGAAATAGTTAAATCTAATAAAGATTTCTTCATTCAGGTTTCACAAGCTATGGAAGATAGGATCATGGACTACCCCGAACCCGATTATGTTGAAGGGACTATATATTCTGGTAGTTTTCCTTCTTTTAGAGATCAAGATTTAATGAAAGAATTTCATCGAACCGGTAATCTTGAGCAACTTATTAAAATCTCAAGAAATTTTGAAGATGAAAGATTTCGTCTTTTTGCAGAGCGAATCATATGTGGTAAATATCAAACAGATATTCCTGATGATATCAAAACCAGATTTGACGATCTTATTTATGAAAGAGTTCAAACAGAGGGTAAGTGGGGTTCTTTAGAAAAGTCTCTTCAAGAGATAGAAAAGCTTATGGATGAAACATCAGAAAAAGAAGATCTTAATATTCTTAAGGCTACAAAAGATAAACTTTTATCAATGAAAAATAAATAATGAAAAAATTCAATTTTAAGTTTTATTTGATTTTGAGTATTTTAATAAATTCTTCAATTATCAAATCAGATATATCAATTAATGACTTTGATCTAAATGATGTGTTAAACAGTGGAAGAAACTTAATGTCGATTGGCAATGGTTTGCATTATCTTGAAGCTAAATCAGAATCTCAAAATACACTGTTCATTGCAGTTCATGGAAGCGATAGTCAGGGATATGAATGGATATATCCTTTAATTGTATTGGACTCATCTGAAAATTTAGTATCATTTTTTCGTTATAATGATAATTTTTGTCCAGAAAATATTTATTTAAAACTTCTTAAAGAAATCAGTTCAGCTATAGAAACCAATAACAATATTAAAAAAGTTATCTTAATGGGGCATAGCTATGGAGCAATGATAGTCGCAATGTTTCCTGAGAGATGGATAAATGATGTGGAATTAATTGTTCATTCAGTTGCAGGACCTCTTACAGGACCTATTTCTTCATCTTTAAAGTCAAGACTTTTTAGAAAAATGTGTGAATATTCACCTCCAAAAAATATAAGAGACAACGTAGATTTCTTTCAATGGAGAACAATAAAAGAATTAGACGGAGCATTTAACGAATTAAAATATGACCCCCAAATAATTGATCTTGAAGGAAGCGCTGTGGTTAGGTTACCTGATACATACAACGGGAGAAGGCTTGGACATAATTGGTCATTAAGTTGGGTTTCTGAGCAATTAGTTGATTAATTAAATGGTGGGCGAGGAGAGATTCGAACTCCCGACTTCCTGCGTGTCGAGCAGACACTCTAACCAGCTGAGTTACTCGCCCAAATTGAGGAGTAATTTAACATAAAAAAAAGGTATGGATTATATTTTTGACAAATAATCATCTAATCTTGTCTGATTCATCACAAATGTAGATTTGTATATTTCTGCTGCAGCTTGAACACTTTCTTTGTTAGAAGAGTCTCCTCCTACCTTAATAACTCCAACCATAGCCATCATTGCATGAGGCGTGCATTGATATCCATAAATGCCAGGTATATCAAAGGTAACTGAAGTATCTCTACTTAATTGGCCGTTCCATGCAGTTGCTCCAGCTGGAATCATGCCAGGAATAGAAGCTGAATTGTGAGCAGCATCAGTAGATTGAAAAGTTACTGTATCGCCAACCTCAATCTCCAAAACAGCAGGCTCAAACACCATAACACCTGTTGAGCTTTGATTTAACATTTTTACCACAAAATCAGCAGAGGAAAGATTAATTTGAGTAAAAACGACAAGAGAAATTAATAATAATTTATTCATAGCATTATTATAATTATTTATAATCATATATCAATATAATTTATATAATCAATTAGTTGCTTATATATTTAAAATGACTATATTAATAATATATTTTAAAAATCTAACATACACCTTGAGATAAATATGAACGCGAAGATCTATTTTTTATTATTTTTTTCATTATTTTCTTTGACCGAATACTATCCTGAATCAGACAGTTGGAGTATATCAAATCCGGAAACAGAGGGTATTAATCAAGATAAGGTTGATATATTAATGGATTTATCATTTTCAGATGATGCTACGCAAGCTGTTGTTATTGTAAAAAATGGAAAAATTATTTCTGAAAGATACTCAGAAGGTTATGATAAAAATTCACATGGAACGTCTTGGTCTATGGCAAAAAGCTATTATGCTGCCTTAATAGGAATTTCTATTGAACTTGGAGAAATTGAAAGTCTAGATGTTAAAGTTTCAAATTATCTCGAGTACTACAATGATAAAAGATCAGAAATAACTATTAGAGACTTATTAAATATGTCTAGTGGCCTAGATTTTCCAAACCATGAACACGAAAAAATGTTCTTTCAGGTAGATCATCTCAAATATGCAAAAAAAGTTAATTTAGAAAAAAATCCAGGTGAGAAATTTGAATACAACAATGTTAATTCAATGATTTTAGGAGAAATTTTACTCCAGGCAACTGGTAAAAAAGCAGATGTTCTTTTTGAAGAGAGAATCTTAGAGCCACTTGGCATAAATGACTATAAGTTATGGAAAGATGAGAAAGGCAATGTTATGACTTACTGTTGTGTTGATATGTCTGCAAGGGATTATTCTAAAATAGGATTATTATTCTCAAGAAATGGATTATGGAAAGAAAAACAAATAATCCCTAAAGAATTCATTGATGAAACATTTAAAATTGTCTGGGAAACTCCAAGTAGATTTACTGATTATAAAAGATATTATTCACTTCATTGGTGGATATCAAAATATGATGACGAATCAAAAATTTTTAATACAAGCGGAAGATTTGGACAATATACATTTGTAGATAGAGAAAATGATGTTGTGGTTACTAGAATATCTAAATACTCACAACAAGATTCTGGCTCTATTCAAAAATGGGGAGTGATGAGATATTTAAAATGGGCTGGAATAGAAAATGCTATTAATATGGGAAGAAAATTGATAGATAACGGCTCTATTAGTGCTGGTACTGATGTAATAACTCCTTACACAAATGAGGATGGAGAATCTAATGAGTTCTATATTAAATATCCCGAAGTTATTGAATCTATTGCTGATTTAAGTCGAAATTAATATTGAGTTCTTTTGCTTTTATCATAAAGCTCTCAAAATCCTTTTTCCATTCTTCTAATAGGTAGCCATCATTACCATGTTTGCTTAGGTATCTTAAAAAGAATCTTCCATTTTCATCCTCAAAACCAGGTTCAAATGGCTTACCGGTTTCTATATTTATTCTTTTATAACTATCGCTCATTAAGTCCAAACAAAGAGTATCATCGGAATAGAGGCAATAATAATTAAGATATCCATAGGTAATCCCATCCTCCAATAATCTGTAAATTTATAGTTACCAGGTCCCATTACAACTGTATTACACTGATGTCCAATAGGGGTTAAAAAGGCACAACTTGCTCCAACAGCAACAACCATCAAAAAGGGTTCAACTGCATAACCAAGCTCAAATGCAATTCCAGCTGAAATTGGCGCCATAATAACTGCTGTAGCAGCATTATTAATTATGTCAGTGGTAACCATAGTAATTATTAAAATGATTAATAGTATCCAAAACAAACTTAAGCTTGATGCATATTCAGAGATTGAGATTGCTATTAGGCTACTAAGACCGGTTGTTTGAATTGCAGTTCCTATTGGAATCATCGCAGCCAACATAACTATAATTGGCCAATCGATCTTTCTATAGAAATCATTATCAATTATCTTAATTCTCGCAAATGCAAGAACACATAACAGAAATGCTACTGCTGCGCTTAAATAATTAAATGAAACTAAAAAAATTGATAATCCAAAAAATATCAATCCTTTAATAAGCCTACTTCTACTGGGTATTGTTTGAAGTTCCCTTTGTCTTATTGGCATTAAGCCTAGGTGTTTAATTTTGTTAGATACATCTTCTTCAGCAAGATCTCTCACACCTAAAAGCAAAACATCACCAGCTCTAAACTTTTCCCTAGTAAGTCTTGTTCTATATTTTGAGCCTTTTCTCCATAAACCTAACAGATTTAATTCTTCAAATGCTAGTTTTAAAAAGAAATCATATTTTCTACCAATTAATCTTGATCCAGGAGTAATCATAACTTCGATTTCTTCAAGGTCATCTTCGTTAAATGAATGAAGTTCTTCAGGAATTGAGAAGTCAAAAATACTCAATATGTTTCCTAAATCATCGGGTGGAGTTTTTATTACAAGGATTTGCCCAGCCCTAATCCTCATATTATTTTGTACCTTTTTTATAGAGCCACTTTCAGAGACAATTCCAAGTATTTCTGTATCTTCACCGGCTCTTTGCTTAAATGCATACAAAGTCATGCCAATTGATGAGCTATCATTATTTACTTGGACTTCAAATAAGTATCCCTTAAGATCAATAAGATGTTCATTTGAAGGAATTTCCTTCCTTAAAAAAATTAACTTATTACCCACAAAAGCAATAAACAATATACAGACAACTGTAATTACAAGTCCAACATAAGAGAAATCAAAAAAACTAAAGCCTGAATCTGAAATAGTTGCCTTATATTCAGAAATTATAATATTTGGTGGTGTACCAATTGCAGTATTCATGCCACCCAAAATACATGCAAAAGCTAAGGGCATTAAAAACTTTGACGGGTGCCATTCCATTTTCTGACATATGTTAAGAGTTATTGGTAAAAGAATAGCTAATGCACCAATGTTATTTATAAAAGAGGACAGAACAGCCGCAATTAGCAACAAAAAAATCATAAATTGAACTTCTGAGAATTCTTTTCCACCTATTATTTTACCCACTAGGCCAGCGATACCAGAATTACTTAGACCCTGACTTATAACCAAAACAAGTGCTACAGTAATTACTGCTGGATGAGCAAAACCTGAAAATGCTTGATTTGCAGGAATTATTTCTAGAACAACTAAAACAAATAGAGCGCCAATTGAAAGTGCGTCATATCTGATTTTGCCAGATATAAAAAGAAAAAGCAGGGCAACTATTGTTATTGAAAGAACAATTTGATCGTTCATAATACATCTATATTATTTTGGCATTGATTCAACATACAAAGAAGTCGATGGATATGCAAATTCAGATTTATTATTCTTAACAATTTTCATAATATTAAAAATTAAATTTTCTTTTACCTTATTAAATGCAGCAAATCCCATAGGATCTGCATAGGCAACAACTAATAGATCAATTGAACTTCCACCAAGTTCAACGACTCTTACAACCGGATCAAGGTCACCTTCAGTTGAAAAGTCCTTACTAGATATTATGTACTCTTTTACTTCATTTCTAATTGCTTCAAGTTGTTCAACACTAGTTGAATAGATTAAATTAATTTTCCAATTAATTCTTCTATTAATCATTTCGCCATGGTTGATAACTTTCACATCGGATAAGTCTTTATTCGGTATAACCATTGGAGCAGTGTCAAAAGTTCTTATTACAGTAGATCTAAATCCAATACTTTCCACTATCCCATGCAATTGACCACTTACTTCAATTCTATCACCTGGCTGAAACCTATGCTCACCAATTATTAATATTCCTGATATTAAGTTCTTAAAGAAATCTTGAGCTCCCAGTGCAACTGCTACTGAAAATAACCCTAACCCTGCTACCAATGGACCAATCTGAATTCCAAAAATATCTAAGATAATAGCAATTCCTATTACCCAAACGATAAACTTAGATGCTCTTTCAAGCCACATCTGCATTGAAGCTGTAAGCCACGAACTTGTAGATAAAGCCTCAAATATTGGTTTTACACTATTTGCAAGAGCACTAAAAATCGTAAATATCACAAATGCCTTTACAATATTTGTTGCAATATCTCCTATCAAACCCGAAAGGGGAAGAATCAATGTGCAGATATATAAAGCAATTGTAATTGGAATTAAACCAATAGGCCTTTTTAAAGCATTTAGAATTTCATCATCAATTTTCGATTTTGTGCTTTCAGCCAATCTACTAAGCGCATTTAAAATTATTGATATAATAAAACCTCTGAATAGAAATGCTATCAATATAACTATTAATGATGAAATTATTGAGCCAAGATCAATGCCCAAAAACCCACTGTTCCAGACTTCAGTAATTAATTTAATAAAGTTATCCATAATTCTTATCTCATTTTATGTCTATTTTAATTATTATTGTAATTATTTGACTATCTTGTTGCTCTATCCTTAATAAAATAAGGTATATAGATTAGGTAAAAAACAGCAATTGCAATTGGAGTAGTTACCAGTAAGTGCATAGGTGGTTCGGGAAAAACGTCCATCAAAGAAGCACCATCAGGTTTTGCCATTAAATACCAAAAGTTAGCTGGTTCTCCAAGAAGTATATTAATTACATATACAATTGGTAATAAAATGAATGCTGTTATTGCAGAAACTTTGAGTATATCTTTTGCATAAGGACGATTACCTAGACTAACTGTTGCATACATTATTCCAACAACTATCATTCCATGGCCAATCATGAAAAATATGTAATCAAGATCATGATGACTAATGTCAGGAGTTAAAATTGCCATCGTTGCGCCACCTAGTCCCCAGAAAAAAGCACATAGATAGAGAATTTTAGGCCCACCTAATAAAAACCATATTAAAAAGATTTCTGAAAGATCACACATATGCAAAGGTACTGTTTCTCGCCAATCATATGGATTAGCTAGCAAATATAGATCTTTGTAAGGAGATATTATTACGTGAGCTGCTATTATACCTGCAATAATTTTACTCATTGTTGACTTTTGACTTTCAGTCTTATACTTATAAAACTTTGGAAGAAAAACTGAAACAATAATTATTACACACATCGTTATCAGATGAATGGCACCAAATATTTCAAACTGACTTCCAAACACAATATATTTTCCTATTCAATTACACTATGGGTAATTATATTACCTAAGTATGGCAGTTTAGAAACTATCTAGCAAAATTTGTTCGGTTAGTATCGCAGGCAAAATGGCTGGATCTTTCATTCCTGGCTTCCAATATATGTACAGAGGCACTCCACTCCTATTATATGATTCAAGTGTTTGAAGAATTTCGTCATCTTTGTTTGTCCAGTCAGCAACAATATACTCCACATTATTTTTATTAAAATATTCTTTTACCTTTGGTCTTGAGAGGGCTATTTTGTCATTAGCTTGGCAGGTAATACACCATGCTGCAGTAAAGTTGATAAGATATGGTTGACCTTTTTCCCTATAATTTTTTTCAATTTCTTTATCCCATCTGACACTATTCGAGTATAAATTTGAAACATTACCTTCTTCAGATAAGTCATTTTCAAAAGATAATATTTTTTGCATTACAAAAACGATTACGCATATTAATAAAACTAATATTATTATTTTATAAATTTTTTTATTAACTCTATTTAGTATCCAAAAAAGCATTGAAATAAATAAAATTGATATCAATAGACCTATAAGCAGATCAATATTTGTTTGTAAGCTGAATACCCAAAGCAGCCATAATGCAGTAGCAAACATCGGGAAAGCAAAAAATTCTTTTAATGTAACCATCCATTGTCCAGGCTTTGGTAATTTATTTACTAAACTGGGTGATAACGACAATGCAAAGTAAGGAGCGGCAAAGCCCATTCCAAGCGATATAAAAATAGGCAATGTTACGCTTGATGGTTGTATTAATGCATATCCAAGTGCAGCACCCATAAAAGGGGCCGTGCAAGGCGATGCAACAATAACAGCCAGAACTCCTGTCAAAAATGAACCTGACATACTGTTAGATCCATATTGTCCTAGCCTAGAAAAAGAACTTCCAATATCAATATCTGTTAGCAAAATAACTCCAATAACAAACATCAGAATACATAAAAATCCAACAATAACTGGAGACTGAAGCTGAAAACCCCATCCTAAATAGTTTCCTGTCTGTTTTAAAGCTATTAATAAAAGACCTATCAAAATAAAAGATAAAAGAACTCCGAGACAAAACGAAAGTGCATGCATTCTAATTTTTTGTGTGGACTCATTTCCTATTGAAACAAAACTTAAGATTTTCAAAGAAATAATGGGAAATACACAAGGCATTAAATTAAGTATAAGGCCTCCAATAAAAGCAAATAGAATAGCTTGAATAAGTGAAATTGAATTACTTGTAGACTTTTCTATTTCAGCATCAACAAGATAGATATCAGAATTATTTACTGATAAAACTCCTTTTACTTTTTCAATTTCTGCATAACTATCAATTAAAGGAACTTTTAAAAGCCAATTATTTTCTTCTTTAATTAAAATTTGTTTTTGAGAATGATTAACAGTATTTGTATTTTCTATAAAAAAATTTATATCATTAATGACATTATTATTTGAAAATCTGATTTCAATAAATTCATTGTTTAATTTTGCTAAGACAGGTAATACAATACTTGGAACATATTCATCCCACTCAATTAATGCTGGATCTTGTTTAATTTGATCAAATGTTGTTTTTATATATGCCTTTTCTGGAACACATATGTCATCACAAATCAAAAAATCAATATTTACTTCGATCGATGAGTCATTTTCATCAATTTTTTCGTAATCAAATGGAAAAATAACAAAATCTACATAACCATAAGTCATCAGTGGCTCATATGGGATTAGCTCAGGTAAAGGCCATTTAATATTGCCAATTTCAATGTTATCTGAAGTTTTCCATTGGACTTTAATTGGTCCACCAGAATCCCCAGGATTTTTCCAATAGGTATGCCAATTTTTCTGCATATCCATCTTGATGCCAATAAGATTATTTTCAGAAATTGATTGATTATTAATCTTAACTAAAGAAACATTAGCATGGCCTGTATTTATAGTCTCTGACTCTAGATGGATAAAAAGCGTTAGTAAGAAAAATAACTTTAAAAATTTCATTTGCTAAAATATATATAGTTAGGGGTGCATTATGCACCCCCATTTACTCTTTGTGGAGTATTATTTGCTTGAGATTCTTTTCGGTGATTTAATCTCAATCATTCTAGGTTTCTTTTCATCAGGAATAATTTTCTCAAGGCTTATGGTTAATAAACCATTTACTAGCTCTGCACCTTGTACAACAACATCCTCTGAAAGTGTAAATTGTTGTTTGAATGCTCGTTGAGCTATACCCTGATAAACGACCTGATTGTCACCATTCACAACTTCTGTTTTTGGTCCATCATAACTAACAGAAAGGACACCTTCTGCAAGTTCAATTTGAATATCATCTTTGGATAAACCAGCAACAGCAATTTCGATGGCAAATAGGTTACCATCTTTACTTATGTTGTATGGTGGATAGCTTGATGATCGATCATTAGACTCAGAAAGTCTTTGCAATCTATCAAACAAAGGTTCGAACCCTAGTACACGTGTTGTGAAAAATGGGTCTGTAAAGTTAAGTATCATAATAGTCCTCCTTATAAGCGACTTATATTGTGTGTATCTAAACTAGACTACACATATTAATGCGAAGATTCGTTATGACATCTTCATCTACTTATATTTAAGTGCTTTTTTATTATTTTCAAGCTTTATTTTTTATCAAATTTAAAATATGCTTATAAAAAACTTATTGTTTTTTAATCTATCAAAAATATTATGATTGTTAAAAAGTTAACGCTATATTCTTTATTGTTTTTTGTATCTCCGTTTTTTCTTGGAGATGAAAATATGACGGCTGTGGAGCCCGGTCAAACTTGGTATCTTGACGTAAGAAGTAATAAAAGCTCATTTTCAAATAGTAAGGTTTTATATTTTTTTTCTTCTGATGCATACAACACATATCGTGCAAGAAAGTTTTCAGATTGGGATACTTTTTCAATTATAGATTCAAGAAATTTAGTAAGACTTAATAAAGGAGATAGGGTAAGAGTTATCAAGTCAAAACATTTTGAAAAAATATATGAGGTGGAGCTTTTAGATGGATTTGAAAAAAATAGAAAATTTTTTGTAATTAAAAAAGATCTTATAAATGACTTCAAGCTTATGGAGAAAGAAAATGCATAAAAGTTTTTTAATTATTGTTGCAAGTATTATGTTTGTATCAGCATGTGTAAATACATCTTTACAACCTGATGTTGTCTCTAGGTCTGATGTTCAAAAGCAACAATATGTTGTTTTTGGAGTCATTAGCGATGTTACGAAAGTCACTATTGAAGGTGATAGAGAGATCGGTGCCGCTACTGGGGCAGCCATTGGAGGGGCTATTGGAAAAAATTCAACTGATTCTGATCTCGAATCTGATATAGCAACTGTTGTTGGAGGATTAATTGGCTCGGCCGTCGGATCTGAAATTGGATCATCAATAACTAAGAAAGAAGGTATTGAGCTTTTAATAAAAACCGATTCAAACAATTACATATCGATTATCCAAGAAGTAAGTGATTTTTCTTATAACATTGGACAGAGAGTTAGAATTATTAAGAGAAATGGTAAATCTAGGGTAATACCATTTGAATAATGTCAGATGATTTATTTAATTCGATTTATAATAAATCTTTAGATTTATTATCAAGAAGAGAACATTCAAAAAAAGAAATTAAAGAAAAACTTAATCTTCGATTTGATAATAAAGAATTAATAGATTCCGTTCTTCTTAAACTATTGCAAAATAATTTAGTCAACGATTCACGTTTTACTGAAAGCTATGTTGCATCTAGAAAAAGAAAAGGCTTTGGACCAAAAAAAATTAGTTATGAACTTCTATCAAAAGGTGTCAATGAGTCAATATCGGAGGCTATAATTGCTGAGAGTGATGATTGGGAGAAGGTTGCAAAATCTACTTTTTCTAAAAAATATAAAGACGGAATTTGCAGTGAAACTAAAGATCAATTAAAACAAAAAAGCTTTTTGCAAAATAGAGGTTTTAGATTTAAAGAAATTGAATCAGTTTTTAATGAGGACATGTTATGATTCAAAAAGTATGTCGTATGAAGTTTTAGCAAGAAAATATAGACCAACTAACTTTGAAGAAGTGATTGGTCAAGAACATATTGTAAAAGCATTAGCGAACGGAATTAATGCCGAAAAAATTCATCAGGCATATATATTCGCAGGTACAAGAGGTATTGGTAAAACGACATTGGCTAGGATTTTAGCAAAATGTATGAATTGTGAGAGTGATACAAAGCCAACGTCAAGACCATGTAATAAATGCTCAAATACAATTGAGATTAGCTCTGGAAGAAGTGTTGATTTTCTTGAAATTGATGCAGCCTCTAACACGCAAGTTGATAAAATTCGAGATCTCATTGAAACAGTAGATTATAAACCTGCAAAAGGGAGATATAAGATATATCTAATTGATGAAGTCCATATGTTATCTACTGCGAGTTTTAATGCCCTGTTAAAAACACTTGAAGAACCTCCAGCTCATGTTATTTTTATTTTTGCCACTACCAATCCTGAAAAAATTCCAAAAACCATTCAATCAAGGTGCTTGCAGTTAAATCTTAAAACTGTGAACGATGAAGAACTCTTTGATCATTTTAAAAAAATTT
The DNA here is from genome assembly GCA_902525635.1 of uncultured SAR86 cluster bacterium. Classification (GTDB taxonomy): domain Bacteria; phylum Pseudomonadota; class Gammaproteobacteria; order Magnimaribacterales; family D2472; genus SAR86A. The sequence goes on along the minus strand of CABZHV010000006.1, from coordinate 2,714 downwards.
TAAAAAAAGAAAAAATTAAATTCGACGATGAAAGCGTAAGATTAATTGTTAATTCTTCAAATGGTTCTGTAAGAGATGGACTTACTCTATTGGACCAAGCAATTGCATATGGAAATGGCGAACTTTTGGAAAATGAGATTAAGTCACTTCTTGGAACAATCGATGACACTTTATTAATAGAATTAATAGAGTACATAATTAATGGAGATGGAAAAAAGGTTTTTGATGTGTTGTCAAAAATTGAGGAATTGACTCCAGAATATGATGTAATTTTAAAAGATTTAATCTCTATTCTTCATAAAATATCACTTGAACAGGTGCTGTTAAATTCAGATAACAAAAATATTAAGTCATTAGCAAATAAGATTGATAAAGAATTTTGTCAATTACTCTATGAAATTTCTATGAATGCCTATAGTAAATTTTCTGTACATCCAAATCCGAAAGAATCATTAGAAATATGTCTTTTGAGGATGTTGACATTTAATCCACTTCAAAAACTTTCAGATTCTAATAACTCTATCAATGAAAAAAATGTTGTTGAAAAAAAAACTCTTAAAAAAGAAATAAATTCAAATAAAAGTAACGATATCCCAAAAAAAATTTTTTTGATTAATAAAAATAATGATTGGATAAAGTTATTTAATTCCCTAGATCTAAGTCCTTTCGCTAGGAGCTATTTTGGAAGTATGTCTTTTGATTCACAAGTTAATTCAACTTTAGTTTTCATTGCTAATGAAAATATAGGTCAAATACCTGAAAATATTTCTTCTGAATTCAAGAGTGCAATTGAGAGTAAATTTTCAAAAGCTATCGATATAGAAATTAAAATAGGCAAAGTCATGAATTGTCCAATTGATTTTGAAGAAAAAAGGAAAAAGCTTGATCAGGATAATGCAATAGCAGACATTAGTAAAAATAAAGATATTCAAAGTTTTTTAAAAAAGTTTAAAGGTAAAATCAAAGAAGATAGCGTAAAACCAATAAAATAAAAATGAATCAAGATTTATTATCTGAGTTAATAAGTGCTTTAACAATTCTTCCAGGTGTTGGTAAAAAATCTGCTCAAAGGATGGCTTTATATTTACTTGATAGAAATAAAGACGGAGCAAGCATATTAGCCAGTGTTCTTGATCAAGCCGTTAAGGACATACAGAGATGTTCATCATGCAGAATGCTTACTTCAAATGAAATTTGTGGAGTTTGCTCTGACACATCCAGGGATAAAAGTAGTATTTGTGTAGTTGAGAGTCCCTCTGACGTTCTAGCAATTGAATCAACTGGTGGTTTTAGGGGTATTTATTATGTCTTATTGGGAAGACTTTCACCCATTGATGGAATTGGCCCAGAGGATCTTGGAATAGATGATTTATTAAAAAATATCGAAAGTAATGATGTAAAGGAGGTTATCCTTGCAACAAGTAGCACTGTAGAGGGAGATGCAACAGCAATTTTTATAAAAGATCATGTTAAAAATGCAAAAGTTTCAAGAATTTCATATGGAATTCCTATCGGTGGAGAGTTAGAGTATGTTGATGGAACAACAATTGCACGAGCAATAGAGGGCAGGGTGGAAATTAATGTCGATTAAGTCCGATAAGTGGATTGAAGATATGTCAAAGAATCATAATATGATAGAACCTTTTTCAAAGAATCAGGTTAGGCTTGATGATCAGGGCAATAAATTAATTTCATATGGTGTTTCAAGTTATGGTTACGATGTGCGTTGTTCAAATGAATTTAAAGTATTTACAAATATTCATTCTGCAATTGTTGATCCAAAATCATTTGATGATAAGAGCTTTGTTGATATAAATTCAGATGTTTGTATCATTCCTCCAAATTCTTTTGCACTTGCCAGAACTATCGAGTATTTTAAAATTCCTAGAAATATACTCACCATATGTCTTGGAAAATCTACATATGCAAGATGTGGAATTATTGTTAATGTCACTCCACTTGAACCAGAATGGGAAGGACATGTAACTCTAGAATTTTCAAATACAACAAATTTACCTGCAAAAATATATGCAGGAGAGGGAGTCGCTCAAATGCTTTTCTTTGAATCTGATGAGGAATGTGAAATTAGCTATAAAGATCGTAAAGGAAAATATCAAGGACAAACCGGTGTTACCTTACCCAAAACTTAATAACTCATCAATCTCTAGCTTATTTGTTTTATCCTGATTAATATCGATAATCTTAATAAACATAAAATCCAATTCTTTTGCAAGATAATAGGTCACTTTTCTAAGGTTGTTATCTTGTGTCCTTTCAAGAATTAAACAATTATATGTTTCCGAATTTAAAACATACTCACTGGTACCAACTACATTATAGTTGTAAGATCGTGACCCACCATTTTCCATATCAACAATTTTTAGATCAAATTTTTGCATACCACTTTTAATTTGGTTTCTTATCATTATTTGCACATTAAGAGGATCAAACATTAACTTTTCACTTATTGGAGATATCCACTCATTCGAACCAATTGAAGTTATTTCTTTAGCTAAGTAATTAAATTTCAATGATTGGTCTCTATCAAGAAATTTTGGTCTTATTTTTATGTCATAAGTTTCTGGAATCACCTTATCTTTAGATATTTTAAACTTAGAAGAAAAATATAAACTAGCAATTAAATTTGATGCACTAAATTTTAGTTCGTAAATTTCTCCCTCTTTGACTAGCTCTCTTATGCCAGTAATAGAAAT
>CABZHV010000005.1:0-90178 GCA_902525635.1 uncultured SAR86 cluster bacterium | reverse complement strand
AAAAGAATTTCTAGACGAACTATCTCGCATTTCTCCTGATATTGATATAAATTTAAACTAAGAATGAAAAAAGATAGAAAAAATATTATCTTGCAGTCTCTGGCAAGCATGCTTGAAGAAAGAAACATGTCAAAAATAACTACAGCCTCTCTTGCAGAAAAATCAAAAATTACAGAAGCAGCTCTTTATAGGCATTTTCCCAGCAAAAGGTCTATTTATGCTGAACTTTTTTCATTTTGTGATGATACTGTATTTGTAAAATGTAATGAATTAAAAAACGAAAAAAGTTCTTCACAAGAAAAAGTAAAAAAAGCTTTCATGTTTTTTATTTTATTTGTTGAAAAAAATAGAGGTTTTGCAAGATTATTGTCAAGGGAGGCTTTGTCAGAAAATGAACAAAATGTCAGTGATAATGTTAACCAGTTTTATGAGAGATTTGAGATGGTTTTAAGACAAATTCTAAAAGAAGATGAGAAAAAACTTATTACTCAACCTGGAATTTCAGCACAACTAATTGTTATGACACTTGAAGGAAATATAAGCAGATACATAAGATCAAAATTTAAAGAAGCGCCCTCAACATATGTTGAAAATATTTGGAATCTGTTATCAATTAGTATTTTTAAAAGCTAATTAATATTTTCATTTAAGAATAATTCAAAATAAAAATTATTAACTAATTCCGAATCAATTTCTCCAGTTGTGCTATTTACTTTTACAAAAGAGATGTTATCTGGAATAACCTCATTGGTTATTTCTAAGTCATTTAATTTAAAATCCATATAATTTAACCATATAGGTAAAGCAATGGTTGAACCGTATTCATCTTCTCCAAGTGAACTAAAGTCATCTGTTCCAACCCAAACTGTTGTAACTAACTTCCTATGAAAACCTGAAAACCATGTACTGACAGAATCGTTAGTAGTTCCAGTTTTTCCAGCAATATCATCTCTTTTTAAAAAAGATGACTTTCTTCCTGCGACACCATTTTTCATAAAATCTTTTAGGACATCTTCAATCAAAAATGAAATTCTTTTATCGATAACTCTTTTTTCGTTAGGAATTGGTTTGAGAAGGTAGTAAGGTCTTTTGAAATTCATTTCTATAGTATCAAGCCAAGGAAAAGCACTTACATTTTTGTTTATAATTTTTGTGTCAAATTCATTTTGAGAAAAAATATAATTGCCTTCTCTATCAAGAATGCTATCAACAAAATGTATGTTAGGGATATATCCATTATTTGCAATTACGCTATATGCCCTAACCATTTCTGAAGGTGAAAAATTGCCAGAACCTAAAGATAATGATAGGTCTTTAGGAAGCCTAGTTTTATCAAATCCAAAATTCTTTAAATAGTCTTGTGATTTTTCAATTCCCAGTTCCCTTAATAGTTTTATTGAAACTATATTTACAGATTTTATAAGAGCATCTCTTAATGAAATTGATCCATAATATTTACCAGTATAGTTTTGGGGCTTCCAGATACTCTCTAGATTTTCATCTGGAAATGCAATTGGCGCATCATTAATTAGACTTGATAGATTGTAGCCATTAGCAAGTCCAGTTGAATATATAAATGGTTTAAAGCTTGATCCAGACTGAGGGAAAGATAATCTTACTCTATCAAAATTACTTTCATTAAAATTTTTACCCCCTATATAAGCAATCACCTCACCATTTTGTGGATCAATAGATATCAAGGACGATTCAATTTCAGGAATTTGGTCAATTGAATAAAAATCTTTATTATTTTTTAAATATATAAAATCACCAAAGCCTACAATGTCTTCAAAACCATCTGGCTTTGATCCTAATTCATTTATGGATATCTTTTCCCTTGCCCATTTATAACTGTCAGACCACAAAACATCAATAATATCAAAATTTTCATTAATAACTTTTAGTTGGTTGTCAGAAACATTTATGACAAATGCTTTTGTATGACTTTCAAAGAATGGATAACTTTCAAAAATATTTTTTATTTTGAATGAAATATCATTTTTATTAAAGTTTGACTCATTAAAATATAAACTTTCAGTGAGAAAGCTAAGATTCATTTCATATAAAAGATTTTTTTGTTGTTCTGTAAAAATATTTTCGTAATTATCTGGTATTCTCCAACCATGTCTTTTGTCATACAAAAATAGCTCATTCATAATGCTTTGATATGCAATTTTTTGTGAATTTGAATCAATTGTTGTAAAAACTGACCATCCTTCTTTGTATGCCCTCAATCCGTATCTATTAATAACTTCTTGTCTAACAAGTTCAGCAATATGTTGAGCTTCAACATCATATAAATTTATATTGTTTGCAATCTTGATATCGTCAGAAATTGCATTTTTGTATTCGTCCTCAGTTATATAATTCAATAAAAACATTCTAGATAAAATCCAGTTACGTCTTTGGAGTGTTCTCCTGGGATTTTTCACTGGATTTACAAGTGAGGGAAGTTGAGCAATTGCGGCTATTGTTGCAGACTCGTTGAGGTTTATTTCACTTAAGCTTTTATTAAAGTATGTGTTTGAAGCGGCCTCTATTCCGTATGACCTATTCCCCAAGAATATTCTATTTACATACAGCTCAAAAATCTCCTCTTTATCATTAGTTCCCTCAAGCTCAAGTGCCAAAAAAATTTCTTTAATTTTTCTTATGACTGTTTGTTCAGGAGTCAATAAATAACCTCTTACAACTTGCATAGTGATTGTGCCCCCTCCTCCCTGGCACCCAGAAGACTGTAAGCATCTGATAAAAGATCTAATCAAACCAGAATAACTTATACCTTGATGATTAAAAAAATTATCATCCTCAGCAGCTAAAAATGCATTTCTTATATCAATCGGTATGTCTCTAAAACGAGTAGGTCTTCTTTTTATTTCACCAAATTCACCAATTAAAACCCGATCTTTTGTATAAACTTTTAAAGGCATTTGCAGTTCAGATTCGTCTACATATTTGATTTCAGGTAAGCTTGGTTTTATAACTAAATATGTTAACAGTATAAAAAATATAGATAAAAGACTTGCAAAAATACTTGTTAAAAAAAAGATTTTTATAAATTTATGCATAATGTATTTTAAATCTTAAGCATTTTAGAATACATCTTTTATGATTTAAAAAGTGAAATTTTTACTTTAAATGTTAAAATTTTGCTACAACTTTATTACAAATATGAATATTTTTATTGTTGGTCCCATGGGATCTGGAAAGTCTACCGTTGGTAAAATAATATCTGATGAATTATTTTTAGACTTTTATGATACAGATGAAGAGATTGAAGAAAGAACTGGAGCATCTATTGATTGGATATTTGATTTAGAAGGTGAGGATGGTTTTCGAAAAAGAGAATCTGAAATGCTTGAAGAGATGGTTGAAAAAAATTCAATTGTTTTGTCAACCGGTGGTGGCATCATATTGGCATCATCTAATCGTGAATTATTATCATCAAGAGGTACTGTGTTTTATTTATCAACTCCTATATCTGTTCAAATCGATAGAACATCAAAAGATAAAGATAGGCCATTATTAAAAGGTGGTGACCCTAAGGAAATCCTAACAAGACTTGATGCTGAAAGAAAAGATTTCTATAAATCTGTTTCAGATCATGTGGTGGAAACTGAGGATAAGACTAGTCAAGAAGTTGCTTCAGAAATCATTAACTTAGTTAAAACTTAATTATGTCAAAGATATCAGCAGGTAAAGGTGATACTAAATATAATATTTATATTTCAAATAAGATCTCAAAAAAGACTCTTAATCATTATTTAAAAACCTATAACAAACTATTAGTAGTTACAGATAGTGGTATACCGAAAGAGCATCTTAAAAAGCTAAAATCAAATATCAATAATAAAAATCTATACTTTTTTACACTGCCTATGGGCGAAAACTCAAAGTCATTTGCTTCATATCAAAAGATTATTAATGAACTGGTTAAATTTAATTTTGATCGCACAGACGCTCTTATTGCTTTTGGTGGTGGTGTAGTTGGTGATATTACAGGATTTGTAGCGTCAACTTATTTAAGAGGTATTTGTTACATTCAGATTCCCACAACGCTTCTTGCACAAGTGGATTCTTCAATTGGAGGAAAAACAGCAATAAATATACCTCAAGGTAAAAATCTTGTTGGCTCATTCAATAACCCTAAATGTGTTTTTATCTCAACATATTTCCTTAATACTCTTCCTCAAAAAGAATTTAACTCAGGTCTTGGAGAAGTAGTTAAATATGCATTAATTGGAAACAGAAAATTAAAGAAACTTATTGAGAATAATCCTAAACAAATTAAAGATAAAAAAGAATCCATCTTGAGAATTATTATTGAAGAATCAATTAAGACAAAATCAAAAATTGTAACTAAAGACGAAAAGGAATCAGGAGTGAGAGCGATATTAAATTTTGGCCATACATTTGGACATGCTATTGAAGCATATAATGATTATAAAAACATTTCGCATGGTGCAGCTATTACGCTGGGGATGATTATTGCTTCAAAATTATCTTTTTATGAAGGATATATTAAGGATTATCAACTTGATAATGTTATAAATATAGTGGATTCTCTTGGGCTAAATTCTGATCATAGTAAATATAATTATCTTGAGCTTAAGAATTTTATGGCAAATGATAAAAAAGTTTCTAAAGGAAAGTTAAATTTCATAATGATTGATAAAAATTTTAACGGATTCAAAACATCAAACTATGATATTAAGAATGTTAGAAAAGCTTTGAATTAAGCTGCGCTAGCAGTTGTTGCCTTAAGTAAATCTTGAATATTTGATGCTGCAGGAACGACCAACCAAAAATGTGATTCAAACTTATCAAAATCATCTAAAATTTCTTTAGCTTTGCTACTGTTGGTATATTTATGATGATTATTTAAAATTTCTTTTAAGTGTTTTCTGTGAGGTTGCATATCTTCGGTAGTGATTCTTTCTAGTCCAACCAATCCCCTGTTGCACTTATCAAAAAATGTTCTATCTTCATCAAGAACGTATGCAAAACCTCCTGTCATGCCAGCAGCAAAATTAGTTCCAACATTTCCTAAAACAGTAATATGACCACCGGTCATATATTCGCAACAGTGATCTCCAGATCCTTCTATAACTGCTTTAGCTCCAGAGTTTCTAACACCAAACCTCTCTCCAACAGAGCCACTAATGTATATTTCTCCACCAGTCGCTCCATACAAGCATGTGTTTCCTGCTAAAATAGTCTTATTATCGTTAACGGCATAATCTGAATCGTTTCTAATTACAATTCTTCCTCCATTCATTCCTTTTCCGACATAATCATTTGCATCACCCATTAAGGTTAAATTTAAACCTTGCGCATTCCATGATCCAAAACTTTGCCCAGCGGATCCTTCAAATGACAGATTAATGCCGCCCTGTAATCCATTTTCACCATAATTAGCTGCTATTTTTCCAGATATACTGGCTCCTATAGATCTATCAGTGTTAGAAATTTTATAATTAAAACTTCCTTGTTTATCTTTTTTAATTTTATTAGAGGTATCAGATAATATTTGTTTGGACAACTTTGCTTTATCCCATGGTTTATTTTTAGGCAGCTTGCAAAAGTGAGGTTCATTACTACTTTTGTCACTATAAAGAATTGCGGACAGATCAATGTTTTTTAAATAGTCTTCAATGTCCTCAAGTTGACTGAGGTATTTTGTCTGTCCAATAATGTCCTCAAGTTTGTGAACACCAAGCTCAGACAAATATTTTCTAACATCATCTGCAATAAAATTAAAATAATTCATTACTCGTTCTTTTTCACCAACAAAATGTTGATTAATTAAGTCCTTTCTTTGAGTTGCAACACCTGTTGCACAATTATTTAGATGACAAATCCTTAAATACTTGCAACCCATTGCTATCATTGGTCCTGTACCAAATCCAAATGATTCTGCTCCTAACATAGCAGCTTTTATTACATCTAAACCTGTTTTCATTCCTCCATCAGCTTGCAATCTGATTTTGTGACGCAATCCACTATTTCTTAGACTTTGATGAGCTTCTGCTAAGCCAAGTTCCCATGGTGAGCCAGCATATCTAATCGAGGTTAATGGACTTGCACCAGTCCCTCCGTCATGACCTGAAATTGTTATAAGGTCTGCATATGCCTTCGCAACTCCAGATGCAATTGTTCCAACACCAGGTTCTGAAACCAACTTTACAGAGACTAAAGCTTTTGAATTCACTTGTTTAAGATCAAATATTAGTTGAGCTAAGTCTTCAATAGAATAAATATCATGATGAGGCGGAGGCGAAATAAGGGTGACGCCTGGTGTTGAATATCTTAATGTTGCAATAAGTTTATCAACTTTACCTCCTGGTAATTGTCCACCCTCACCTGGTTTTGCACCCTGAGCAATTTTAATCTGTAAAACTTCAGCATTCACTAAATAATGTGGAGTTACTCCAAATCTACCGGAGGCAACTTGCTTAATTTTTGACATCTTGTCAGTGTTATATCTTTCTTTTGCTTCACCACCTTCGCCTGAATTCGATCTTGAACCAAGTGAGTTCATCGCTTCAGCTAAAGTTTCATGTGCTTTAGGTGATAATGCACCCAAACTCATTCCTGCAGAGTCAAACCTTTCCAAGATTCTCTCTTTTGGTTCAATATTTTTTAAGTTTAATTTCTTAGATGATTTTCTAATCTCTAGAATGTCTCTTAACATTGCTGGTGGTCTCTTATCAACAAGATCTGCGTACTCTTGATAAATTTTTTGTGATCCGGTTGAAACAGCCTCTTGAAGTTTTTTTACGATTTCTGGATTATAAGTATGATATTCTCCTCCATGGACATACTTAAGAAGGCCTCCAACGTTGATGTCAGATAAATTAGACTTAGCATATTTAGTCAATTTTTTGTTTTCGATATCAAGATCCTTGAAGTTTTTTCCACCAATTCTGCTAATGGAGTTTGTAAAACATAAATCAACTATATCTTTACTTAGGCCAACTATTTCAAATAATTGAGAGCCTCTATAACTAGAAATTGATGAAATTCCCATTTTAGATATAATTTTTAGAATCCCTTTGTTAACACCCTTTCTATATCTTGCGCAGTTTTCGTGTGGCATTCCTTTTATTTCGTTTCTTTCTGATAAATCAAGAATAGTTTGATATGCCAGCGATGGATAAACAGCAGTGGCACCAAAACCAATCAGACATGCTATCTGATGGGTATCTCGAGCTGATGATGTTGATACGACTATGTTTGCATCTGATCTAAGCCCTAGAGAAACTAATTTCTGATGCACAGCTCCTACTGCGAGTAGAGCGTTGATTGAAAATTTGTTTTTATTGGATAACTTCTCAATAAGATGAATTATTACTTTGCCTTTTTTAACCTCTTTCACAACATCGTCCTGCAGCTGTTGAAGAGCATTTTTTAAATTAGTTTTTTCAGAGTACTCAAGATTAATTTCAATAGAATCAAAGTGTTTATTGTTTATAACTGCTTGAAGTTTTTTGAACGAGAGAACTGGAGAGGTCGTAACTAGTCTTTTCGCATGATCTGGAGTTTCATCGAAAACATTAAGCTCAGGACCATAACAAGTTTCTAACGACATAACGCTCACTTCTCTTAATGAATCAATTGGAGGATTTGTTACTTGTGCAAATTGTTGTCTAAAATAATCATATATTTGTCTGTGCATTTTGCTCATAACTGCTAAGGCAGTATCGTCGCCCATTGATCCAGTGCCTTCGTTAGATTCTACAGCTAATGGTTTAATTACTGATGTTCTCTCTTCTTTATGTAGAAGAAACATCTTAGAAGCTATTGATAGTTCCTCCTTGGGAATTTTTTTTAAACCAGGCCCTTCATATTTATCAAGACTTGACTCTATATAAACTGTTTGTTCTTTTAACCATTCTCTATATGGGAGTTTGTCCTTTAGAGCTTCATCAATTTGGACTTCATTAATAATTTCGCCAGTAAATGTATTTACTGCAAGAATTCCACCAGGAGAAACTCTTCCTTTTTTAATAATGTTTTGATTATCTTCTGGATTAACACCAGTCTCAGAAGCTATTGTAATTATATTATCCTTACCTATTTGATATCTTGCAGGCCTAAGTCCATTTCTATCAAGCATACAAACAGCCCATTTGCCATCTGACATAACTATACCAGCGGGGCCATCCCAAGGCTCCATATGCATCGAGTTATACTCATGAAAACTTTTAATATCTGGGTCAAGCAAGTAAGAATTTTGCCAAGCTGGAGGCATCACCATCCTAACAGCCCTGAACAATTTTACACCCCCATTGAGAAGAATTTCTATCATATTATCTAGCGCAGATGAATCAGAACCTTTTTCATTTACTAATTGTTTAAATTTTTGAATTTTTGGTATTCGAGGGCTTTTAAATTTTGATGATCTTGCCTTGACCCAATTTCTGTTACCTCTGATGGCATTAATTTCGCCATTATGTGCTAACAACCTAAATGGTTGAGCAAGATGCCAACGAGGATCAGTATTAGTAGAGAACCTCTGATGGAAGACGCAAATAGATGATAAAAATTTATTGGACTTGAGATCTAAATAAAAATCTTGAATAGCATTGGGAAGCATCAACCCTTTGTAAACAATAGTTTTTGATGACAAACTACAAAAATATAATTTTTCGTCGTCTAAATATATTTCTTCAATTAACTTTCTTGCTTGATAAATGTTTGTTTCAAATTTTTCTTCATAAAACACTTTATCTGTAGATTGAATGTAAAGCTGATAAATATTAGGTAGACAATTTTTGGCAATGGATCCAAGTATTTTTGTATTGATTGGAACTGGTCTAACCGCTTTTAGCAATAAGTTTTCACTTTTAAGTATTTTTTTTATTCTTGGTAAATCTGGCTCAATTTTTTTATCTGTAAAAATTTGGCCGATCGCAAATTCATCAGTGATTTTTATATTTTGTTCTTTAGATAATATATCGATAAAAAAATTTTTGTCTAAATCAACTAATAAACCACAACCATCACCGGTCTTGCCATCAGCTCCTATGGCGCCCCTGTGTGTCATGCTTTTAAGAGCATCTATCGACTTTGTTATGATTTTATGAGATTTGTTACCATTAATATTAGCAATTAAGCCAAATCCACAGTTATCTTTAAAGTCATCTTTTTTAATTAATTTAGACATGTTTTTAAAGTGTGAATTTGGATTGTATCATAAGAAACTATCAATTGATAAAAAAAAGTGTCATACTATGTCATACACTATTTAAAATGACCAATAAAAATAAGCAATATAGAATTGAGAAAGGTCTTTTGTTGTTCACACAACCTAGGTCGCCCTATTTCTATGGGAAAATTAGATTAAAAGGTAAGTATCATACGAAATCTTTTTCACCAATATCAGACTTCAATGCTGCTAGAGAGAAATTATTTGAATGGAAAGATGAGCTTATGAATAGCTCTGAAAATATATCTTCTCAAAGTTTAGATAGAAAAGAATATACTGACTTTAAAGAGCTAAACAATAATTTTCAATTTCTTGATGTCGGTAGATTTGATCCACTTAAAAAGTCAGTTGATGAACGAAAAATTAACTTTGTCGAGATTTATGGTGAATACAATCAGTCACAGGCTTCAAATCAAGCTCACCGTTGCCTTGATTGTGGTAATCCATATTGTGAATGGAAATGTCCTGTTCACAACTATATACCTGATTGGCTAAAACTTGTTAACGAAGGGAATATCTTAGAGGCTGCAGATTTATGTCACTCTACAAATAGTCTTCCAGAGGTATGTGGTAGAGTTTGTCCACAAGATCGTTTATGTGAAGGTGCATGTACCCTGAATGATGGCTTTGGTGCAGTCACTATCGGTTCAATAGAAAAATATATAACTGAAAAAGCTTTTGAAATGGGGTGGAAACCTGACTTATCTAATAGAAAATGGAAAAATAAAAAAGTTGCTATTATTGGCTCTGGTCCTGCTGGAATTGCATGTGCTGATGTTTTGACAAGATCAGGAATTCGTAGTCATGTTTTTGATAAGAATGATGAAATAGGAGGATTACTTACTTATGGAATTCCAGAATTTAAACTCGAGAAATCTGTAGTAAAAAGAAGAAGAAAAATTTTAGAGGGAATGGGGATTAAGTTCCATATGGGAGTTGAAGTAGGCAAAGATATTAACTTCAAAAACATTTACAAAGATTATGATGCTGTCTTCCTAGGTATGGGCACCTATACCTCTCTTGAAGGTGGTTTCAAAGGTGAAAAATTAAATGGTGTTTACAAAGCCATCGACTACTTAATATCAAATACCAAAAAACTTTTAAACATGAATTCTGGTAAAGCTGAATATATTAATTTTAAAGGAAAAAATGTTGTAGTTTTAGGAGGTGGAGATACAGCTATGGACTGTAACAGAACCGCAATAAGACAAGGAGCAAGATCTGTTACATGTCTTTACAGAAGAGATGAAAAAAATATGCCAGGATCAAGAAGAGAAGTTCAAAACGCAAAAGAAGAAGGTGTAATATTTGACTTTAACATTCAGCCAATTGATATTCTTGGAAATGAAAAAGTTGAAGGAGTGAAAATAGTTCAAACAGAATTAGGAGAACCTGATCAAAACGGTAGAAGGATACCGATCCCAATTTCAGGTTCAGAGAGAATATACAATGCAGACGTTGTTATAGTTGCATTTGGTTTTAGAGCTAGTCCTGCTGAATGGTTTAATGATTTTAATGTACAGACCAGAAAGAATGGACTAGTAATTGCTGATGAAGATCAAAAGTTTAAGTTCCAGACTTCAAACGAAAAAATATTCTCTGGTGGTGACATGGTTCGTGGTTCTGATCTTGTAGTCACTGCTATATGGGAAGGAAGAGAAGCTGGTAAAAGTATAATAAAATATGTTTCATGAGTTACTCAAATTCATTGATCCAAAAAGCCCTAGATAAACAAATTCTAAAAACACCACCAATCTGGTACATGAGACAGGCTGGAAGATATATGCCTGAATATAGAGCGATAAGAAAAAAATTCAAAAATTTTTTAGATATGTGTAAAAATCCTGAGGTCTGTTGTGAGTTAGCCTTGCAACCTTTAGAAGCTTTTAAACTTGATGCAGCAATTTTATTTTCAGATATTCTTACAATACCAGATGCACTAAACCTAGGCGTATCATTTATTGAAAACGAAGGGCCTGTTTTTGAAAATCCAATTTCAACAGCATCAGATGTAGATGATTTGATTAGTTTTGATCCTAATAAGCTAAATTATGTTTATAAAGCAGTCTCAAATATTAAGAATGCTATATCTGATGACATATCACTCATTGGTTTTTGTGGAAGTCCTTGGACACTTGCTGCATATTCTATAGAAGGTAGGTCATCAAAAGATTTTAATAAGACAAAAAATTTCATTAAAGAAAATAACCAAGCTACTCATCTTTTTTTAACAAAAATAACAGATGCATGTTTTTTATACCTGAGAAAACAAGTTGAGGCTGGCGCAGACGTTATTCAAATCTTTGATTCTTGGGCAAATCTGTTAAATGCCAATGCCTTTATCGACTTATCAATAAATTATACAAAATCTCTTATCAATGCCTTAAAAAATGATCCAATAACAAAAAATATTCCAATAGTGCTTTTTTCAAGAGATCCAAAGTGCAATACAAAAACTCTGGTTGATACTTCAGCTGATTGCATTAGTTTGTTTTGGAATATGGAAAATTTCGATATCTCATTGGCAAAAAACAGTGTAGCCATTCAGGGAAATTTAAATCCAAAAGTGTTGTTAGAATCAAGAGATACTATTAAAAAAGAAACATATAGCATTTTAGATAAATATAACGGCTATCCGGGTTACATATTTAATTTAGGGCATGGTATTACTCCGGATATTGATCCTAATAATATTAAGTTTTTAACAGATATTGTTAGGGATTATTGATTGTCCCAAAGTCTTATAAGGCCTTCTTGAGTGCAAGATGCTATTAATTTTCCATCTCTTGAAAAAATAGAACCTCTTGAGAAACCTCTTGCATTTCTTGTTATTGGACTATCGATGGTATATAAGAACCAACCTTTTAAGTCTAATTTTCTATGAAACCACATCGCATGATCTAAACTTGCATTCTGAAAGTTTTTAGTTAAAAAATTTACCCCCACAGAGTTATTTGCAGCAGCTAATAAGCCCATATCTGATATATATAACAAAAAGGCTTGTTGTATTTTTTCATCTTTTGGAAGTTCGCCCTCTGTTCTAATCCATGTATTTTTATATGGTGGCAATCTTTTTGGATTCAGATAATTCTCCTCTTCAACAGGTCTCATTTCAATTTCTCTTTGTTTTATAAATAGCGGTATGTCTTCTTTTTTAATATTCAATTTTTCTAAAACTTCTTCTCTTATCTCTAATTCGTTCTTTAGGCTTTCTGGTTCAGGCACAATAGGCATATCTATTTGATGTTCAAGTCCCTTTTCTCTTTTTTGGAATGATATTGAACAGTTAAATATAGCTTCTCCATCTTGAATAGCCTTGACAGTCCTTGTTGTAAAGCTTTTGCCATCTCTTATCCTGTCAACAGTAAATGTAATTGATTTATCCATATCACCAGGTCGTAAAAAATATGAATGAAATGAGTGAGCGAAATGCTCAACGTCAATGGTCTTGTATGCAGCGATTAAAGTTTGAGCCATAACTTGCCCACCAAATATTCTTTTATAACCTACATTTTTACCAGTCCAACAAAAAATGTCTCTATCTACTTGATCTAGTTCAAATAACTTTAATGATTTTTCTAAAATTGATTTCTCACTCATCATTTAAGTTGCACTTAAGCCTCCATCAATAACTAGCTCAGTTCCAGTAATAAAAGATGATTCGTCTGAGGCTAAAAAAACTGCAGCATTTGCAATATCAATTGGCTCTGCCAATTTTCTAATTGGAATTTGTTTTACAAGTTTTTCTTCAATATTTCTATCAGGCAAAGAATCGATCATGCTTTGAACCATTGCTGTTCTTGTAAAAACAGGATGAATAGAATTACATCTAACAAGATTTGTTGATTTTGCACAGTGTAAGGCAACTGACTTTGAAAGATGTCTTACTGCAGCTTTAGAAGAATTATATGCAGATGTATTATGTGAAGCTACAATTCCTGACATTGATGAAATATTAATAATTGAACCGTTTCCTGAATCTCTCATTAACGGAAGGGAATATTTACATCCTAGAAAAACAGAGTCAAGATTGACACTGTGAACTTGATGCCAAGATTCAAGGTCTGTATTTTCAACATCTCCTCCCCCAGCTATTCCTGCATTGTTTACGAGAATGTTTAATGAGCCAAAATCCTCTTTAATTTTTTTTATTACATCTTTCCATTGGTCCTCTTTTGTAACATCAAGAAGAAAATACTTACATGATAATTCTTTTGAAGTTTTTTCAAGAGCACCCTCATTAATATCAGTGATTATGATATCTGCGCCCTGAGAAATCATTGCTTTAGCCATTTCTTTACCTAAGCCTTGAGCAGCTCCTGAAATCAACCCAACTTTATTCTTCAATCTATCTGACATTATTTTTTATTGACGTTAAAATGCTATCTTACATTGTTTGTAAAAAAACTAGAACTTTAAACACTCAGAAGGTAGGATATGCAGTCCTAAAAGTATAAAAAATGGCGATTAATAAACAGATAGAATTACCTAAGAAACCTGATGTCAAAATCAATGTGTCAGATATGTTTGGAATTGATTCAAAGCTCTCAGTTAAAGGATATAAAAACAAAACAGATTGGGTTCCTGAAATTGATAATTCATATGTTTTTGATAAAGAGACTACTCTTGCAATATTGGCTGGTTTTGAACATAACAGACGAGTAATGATTCAAGGGTTTCATGGAACAGGAAAATCAACTCATATTGAGCAAATTGCTGCTAGATTAAATTGGCCTTGTGTAAGAATAAACCTTGATAGTCACATCAGTAGAATCGATCTTCTTGGAAAAGATGCCATCAAATTAAATGATGGAAAGCAGATTACCGAATTTCAAGAAGGTCTTTTACCATGGTCAATTCAAAATCCAGTTGCATTAGTTTTTGATGAGTATGATGCTGGGCGTCCAGATGTAATGTTTGTTATCCAAAGAATTTTAGAAGTTGAAGGAAAGCTTACTCTTCTTGATCAAAATAAAATTTTAAGTCCACATGCATCTTTTAGATTATTTGCAACAACAAATACAGTTGGTTTAGGAGATATGACTGGTTTGTATCATGGCACGCAACAGATTAACCAAGGTCAAATGGATAGATGGCACATATTATCAACATTAAATTACCTAGACCCATCACAAGAATTTAAAGTAGTGATGTCAAAGCTAGGAAATTTAAAAGGTGATAAAAATAAAGAAATGATTAAAAATATGATTAAATTAGCAAACCTTACTAGAACTGGATTTGCAAATGGTGATATTTCTACTTTGATGTCTCCTAGAACAGTAATATCTTGGGGTCAAAATTTCAAAATTTTTAAGGATCTTGTTTCCTCTTTTAATTTAACTTTTTTAAATAAATGTGATGATTTGGAGAGATCTATTATTTCAGAATATTTCCAAAGATGCTTTGATATTGAAATACAAAATAATATATCAAGTTAAATACCTCGATGAGTTGGACAAAAAATAGGGAAAAGTTGTATGAAGCTAGCGTTTCCACTTTAAGAGCAATATCCAAAAACAAAAAAATTACATCTAAGACTGGGTTATCTCAGAGACCGCCAACATCAGTTAATATTGCACTACCAAATGTTCCAAGATCTTCAAAAGATATTTACAAGTGGAGGGGTGAATCAGATTTTCAGGCTTTTTGGCATCTATTTCATAAAAAAACTAGAGATTTTCAACTTACGCTTCCTGCGAAAATGATATTTAATGAATTGGAAATATCTAGAGTTGAATTACTAGGTTGTAAAAAGTATCTTGGTTCAAAAAAAAATATATCTGAGTTTACAAATGCAAGAAGTGACGAGCTCGAAGATGAAAAATCTTTAAATTTTTTATCATATGGAGCAAATCTTTGGATTAAAAAAGCATCAGGTCAATATTTGACTGATAACTCAAAAAATATCTTAAATAAATTCATAGATAAATATAAAATCGATGATTCATGTGATTTATTCAGAAAAAATCTCTTAGCTAGTATAGATAGCCAAGCTGAATTTGAAAAAAATGCTTTAAAGCTTCTTAAAAAGATTAATTTACTTAGAGAAGATTTTGAAGAAGATGAATTAGATATTGAAGATGCTCCTGGTTCAACTGATGATATTGAAAATATTGATAGCAATATTGAAGAAGAATCGGTTACTGATGAAAAACTTGACTTAGAAGAATTTCAAGAAGACCTTAATATAGATATTCAAGAAACTGTCGATAGCATTGATGATACGTCAATTGAAGAAGAGATTGATTCAATTGCATACCCTAATAATCAATTTAAATCGAATAAAGAAAAAGACTATTCTATATACACAACAAATTTTGATGAGATTATCGATGCAAAGGATTTAGTTACGAACGATGAATCTTTACGTTTAAGAAATCAATTGGATAATCTTATAAAGCCACATATCCCTACTATTGGAAAACTTGCAAATAGGCTGCAAAGACTACTTCTTGCTAAACAAAATACAAATTGGAATTTTAATCTTGATGAGGGAATGCTTGATAACGCTAGATTGCATAGGATCATTGCGAATCCCAGATTCCCTCTCAGTTTTAAACAAGAAACAGAAAATGATTTTAAAGATACAGTTGTGACTTTATTAATTGATAATTCAGGTTCAATGAGAGGTAGATCAATAAGTCTTGCTGCTATATGTGCAGATATTATTGGCAGCACTTTAGAAAGATGTCAGGTAAAAACTGAAATATTGGGATTTACAACAAAGCATTGGAAAGGTGGAGACTCGAAAAAAATGTGGATTATCAATGGCAACACTTCAAGTCCAGGGAGACTAAATGATATAAGACATATCGTATATAAAAGTGCTGATAACAGTTGGAGAAGATCGCGTAAATATTTCGGAGCGATGTTAAGAGAAGGTTTGTTGAAAGAAAATATTGATGGAGAAGCCTTATCATGGTCTCATGAAAGGCTTTTAAAACGTCAAGAAGAAAGAAAAATACTTATAGTTATTTCTGATGGTGCACCGGTTGACGATAGTACATTATCAGCAAATCGTGAAGATTTTCTGGATAATCATTTAAGAGAGATAATTTCAAAAATTGAAAAAGAAAGTCCTGTTGAGCTACAAGCAATTGGAATAGGACATGATGTAACAAAATATTATAAAAATGCTTTAACAATAAATAGAGCTGAAGAGCTTGGTGAAGTCCTCCTTGAAGAATTGTCAAAACTTTTCAAGGACTAAACATTACTATAAAATATACATAATTTTAATCGTTTAAAATCTAAAAAATATAAAAGGTATTAGTTATGAAAATTCGTAAACAAGATGGTCCACCAGAAGACTTGCTTTATTTTGATGAAGATTTAGATCTTTCTCAAAAACAAGTTGAGGATGTTGTAGAGATATTTAATACGCCTCTCACTGGCTCATATAATTGGGATTACACTATTGCCGACGATAGAATAAAGAAACTTTATGAGCTTGGAAAAGAGCTTAATTGGAATGGCTCAATAGACTTAAATTGGGAATATACGCATCCAGCTGATGAAAGAATTGTCGAACCTGATGAGGAGTTGCCTCATGAAACTTTAGAAGCATACGATAAACTTTCGGAAGAAGAAAAAATCTTATTTGATAGACATTCAACTGCAGAATTAATGAGTCAATTTTTACATGGAGAACAAGGAGCATTGTTAGTTGCTTCTCAACTTGCTTCATGTGCCCCTACATACAATGCAAAACTATATGCTGCTTCTCAAACATTTGACGAAGCAAGACATGTAGAAGTTTTTAATAGATATTTGCAAGAAAAAATTGGTATACATTATCCTATTAATCCGTCACTGAAGTTACTTTTGGACAAGATTCTCACTGATGAACGTTGGGACTTAAAGTTTATTGGAATGCAAATTATTATTGAAGGATTGGCTTTAGCTGCTTTTCAAATGCTTAAATCAATAACCAAAGATCCTTTACTTAAACAACTTCTTCATTATGTTGTTCGTGATGAAGCAAGACATGTAACATTCGGTATTAATTATCTAGAAGAATATATCAAGACATTGACACCTGAAGAAATTGAAGAAAGAGCTCAGTTTGCATATGAGGCTTGTGTAATATCAAGAGAAAGATTAATAAATACTAAATCAGAACAAAGGTTTTTAGGTATGTCAGAAGATGAAGCAAGAGCTTTTCAAATGGAGACAAAATCATTTGAAATGTTTAGAAATTTCTTGTTCTCAAGGGTTATACCTAATTTATCAAGAATTGGGCTTTTAACAGATACAGTTAGGCCTAAATTTGAAGCTTTAGGATTACTAGAATATGAACATGCTCCTGATGATTTTGAGTGTGACTGGGCTGAGATGAAAAAGCCATTAGAAAAATTTGGTCAAATACCTACATCTTTATAGCTTTAAATTTATTATACGGACCATACATTAGTATTACTTAACACGGAGCATACATATGTCTAAACATACCCCAATAAATAGATTACGGAGTACACATACGTCTAAACATACTGCAATAAATAGATTTGGCAGGTCTGCAAATCCAGCCTTTACAAGAAACTTTAATGGATTTTCAGGAGCTATTCCTTCAAGTGAAAGAATGACTTTGGATGGTGCTGTCAATAAAACAGGCATCTTGCTATCTCTTTGTTTCGGTGGAGCTTTTATTGGATGGAACA
This sequence comes from uncultured SAR86 cluster bacterium, assembly GCA_902525635.1. Classification (GTDB taxonomy): domain Bacteria; phylum Pseudomonadota; class Gammaproteobacteria; order Magnimaribacterales; family D2472; genus SAR86A. Next base: position 72,307 of record CABZHV010000005.1, on the reverse strand, counting down.
TTCCTACGCTTATGTTTCCAGCAATGATTGTTGGTTTTATCCTTGCATTAGTCACAATCTTTAGGAGTCCTTCAAAAGCTGGCTCTACTGCTCCACTATATTCTCTCACTCAAGGTATTTTTCTTGGAGGAATAACATTAATTTTTGAAACCCAATTTCCTGGAATTGCAATACAAGCCCTTGCTTTGACATTTGGAATACTCGCAACGCTCCTAGTTTGTTACAAATCTGGACTTATATTACCAACACAAAACTTTAGATTGATGATTGCTTCTGCTATTGGAGGAATATTTCTTTTATATTTTGTGAATTTTATAATGAGCTTTTTTGGCTCAACCTTGAACTTTCTCACTTCAAACTCATTAACCAGTATTGGAATATCTTTAGTAATTGTTGGTGTAGCAGCTTTGAGTCTTGTACTTGATTTTGATTTTATTGAAGAAGGGGCTGAAAAGGGTTTACCAAAATATATGGAATGGTATGGAGCATTTAGTTTAATGGTTACTTTAATTTGGCTTTATTTAGAAATAATCAGATTATTGGCAAAAATCAGAAGCAGGTAATACTTTGAATTCAATTTTTTTTAGCGTTATTGCGATATTATCCTTATTTGCTTTTTTTAAACTTGCAAAGGTTAAAGCATCAAGCAAACAAACGAATAGATCAAACAGGATTAATAGATTTGGTAATCAAGAATCTAGTAACATTATTGAAGGAGAATCTGAAGATATCACCGATGAAAAAGAGAAATAGCTTATGAAGAATGAAAATAAAATTATCACACAGCTTTTATTTTGTATCGTTTTTATTAATTCGTCATTATTAGTAAACGCTGATAATAGTGCCCCAATTATTCAGCCAGGAGCTCCCGGCTATCCATCAAAAGTTCTAAATGAATTAGAAGCAACAAATATTGCAAATACATCCTATATTAAAGCTGATGTTATATTCCTCCAAGGAATGATAGTTCACCACGAACAAGCAATATTTATGTCTGAAATGGCTGATACCAGAACAAATAATGAAACAATTCTTGATCTAGCTAAAAGAATAGATGCGTCTCAAAAAGATGAAATTAATTTTATGGAAAGCTGGCTAAAAGATAGAAACGAATTCCAAAATATGTCTAATAGTGATCATCAAAATCATAAAATGCATTCATCTATGAAAATGGAGGGAATGGCTACTCCAAAACAACTCAATGATTTAGGTAATTCTAAAAGCACTAATTTCGACAGATTATTTTTACAACTAATGATTAATCATCATGATGGCGCACTCGAAATGGTTGAAGAGTTAAAGAAATATCCAGGAAATGCATATGATCCTATTTTAAATGAATTTGTTTCCGATCTCATAAATGATCAGGGTGTTGAAATAGAAAGAATGAATACCATCCTTACTGGTTTGTCTGATGATCCTAGGTCTGGATTAGCAGCTGGTTTATTCATTGCAGAAGAGGCTATTTTAAATATGGAGCTAGTAACATCTCTGAAAAAACCTACAGGTTTTTTTGATCCAGCTAATCCTGCTGAAAAAGGGTCGGAAGATTTAACTGAAGACAACGAAGATAAAACAACTGCAGAAATTTCAAGATCTTTGAGATCACCTATGCTGTCTTTTGCTAACACTGACATGGCTTTCAAGGATAATATTCTAGTTGCCGGTAGTTATCATGGATTTAATATCTATGAACTTAGTGATAGCGGAATCCCTAATCTCGTTTCATCAGTTGTTTGTCCAGGTGGACAAGGGGATGTTTCAATTGTTGAAAATCTCCTAATTATGTCAGTTGAAGAAAACAGAAGTAGAATTGATTGTGGTTTAGAAGGAGTAAATAGAGATTCGAGTCCTGAAAGATTTAGAGGAATAAGAATCTTTGACATTTCTAACTTAAATGAACCAAAACAGGTTGGAGCAGTCCAAACATGCAGAGGCTCTCATACGCACTCTGTAGTTTCATCATCAAAAAAACAGGGCAAGATTGTTGTTTATAATTCTGGTACAGGTCGTGTCAGGGATAATGAAGAAAAGGATGATTGTTTTGGTTGGGATGGTGGTGGTTCGTCATATTTTTCAATCGATATTATTGAAATACCAATTGACAATCCCTCAAAATCTAAAATCGTAAAAAGCCCGAAAGTTTTTATGGATTTAGAAACTGGTAATATTGCTGGTTTATGGCGTGGAGGAGATCATGGTGATGATACTCAAGACACGAATACAACTAACCAATGCCATGACATAACAGTATTTCCATCCGCTAATCTTGCAGCAGGTGCTTGTTCAGGAAATGGAATTTTATTTGATATTTCAGACCCATATAATCCTGAAAGACTTGACGTTGTAACAGACGTTGGTTTTGCATATTGGCATTCAGCAACCTTTAATAATGAGGGTACTAAGGTAATCTTCACAGACGAATGGGGCGGCGGTGGTCGAGCCAGATGTCGCGCATGGGACCCATTAGATTGGGGTGCTGATGCAATATATGACATTGTTGACAATAAATTAGTTTTCAAAAGCCATTACAAAATGCCTGCACCTCAATTAGAAACAGAAAATTGTGTGGCTCATAACGGTTCTATTATTCCTGTTCCTAATAGAGATATTTTTGTTCAAGCTTGGTATCAAGGTGGAGTATCCATAATGGATTTTACAGATTCATCTAATCCAATAGAAATTGCTTACTTTGACAGAGGTCCTATATTAGAAGACATATTGATAACTGGAGGTTATTGGTCAACTTATTACTATGAAGGTTTTATTTATGGAACTGAAATCACAAGAGGTCTTGATGTATTTAGATTAGTTCCTAGTGAATTTATTACAAGTAATGAGATCGATGCAGCTTCAAAAGCATTCCCTGCAGTTGGAGATAAAGTTTTTAATCCTCAACAACAGTTTCCAATGTCATGGCCGGCAATTTATTTAGAATAGTTTTTTGTTTAAAGAAAATAGAGAATATAGTAATATTATTGTTGCATAAAATTGCATTCAAACTAGAAATCAATGTTTAATCGAATATATGGAAGTTTTAACAGATAAATCGATAATAATTACTCTCGCAGTTCCTGCGTTTTTTGTTTTGATTTTTATAGAATATTTTTATGGTTTATTTGTTGGGAAAAACACCTATCGATTGAATGATACTTTAACCAGTATTTCTCTTGGAATGATTAGCAGATTTCCTGTAATGTTAAATTTCGGAGTTCAAAGTGCGATATTTATTTATATAAGTAAATATCTAAATCTTGGACTTCTCTCAGTTAAGAATCCTTTTACTTGGATTATTGCTTTCCTTCTATACGATTTTTCGTACTATTGGATGCATAGAATGCATCACGAAATAAAAATATTGTGGGCAACCCACAGTGTTCATCATCATGGGGAAGATTTTAATCTTGCCACAGCGCTAAGGCAGACTAGTACAGGATGGCTTTGGAAATGGATTTTTTATACGCCAATGATGTTAATTGGTGTTCCAGGAGAAGTCTTCGTTACAGTAGCTGGTATAAACCTAGTTTATCAATTTTGGGTCCATACTGAGCATATTGGGCATCTTGGTTTCCTTGAAAAGATATTTATTACTCCAATGAATCACAGAATACATCATGCAAAAAATAAGGAATATATTGATGCAAACTATGGCGGTGTTTTTGTCATCTGGGATAGGATGTTTGGAACATATACTCCACAAAGAGAAGATTTAAAGCCAGTCTATGGAACAGCTACTCCTTTAAACAGCTGGAATCCAATTTGGGCAAATTTTCAGGTATTTTCAATTATGATAAAGGACACCATTAAAACTAAATCTTTAAAAGATAAATTCAAGGTATGGTTTTCAGAAACTTACTGGAGGCCCGAAGACTGTTTAGAAGAAAAAGATCCAAAAGATTTTTATAAAAAGTTTAATCCTAGGATTGGTGCAGATATAAAACTATTTAGTATTACACAAATATTATTTACTACTACTGTTTTTAATCTAGTATTTCTAAATGCACAGCTACATTCTTATAATGAAATTATTTTATTTGGTATCTCATTAATAGCATTGGCATCTTTAACAGGATTTTTAATGCATGGGAAAAGGATTGCTTATCAGCTAATTTTAATGTTTTCTGCAATAAGTCTAATTGCTATATATTTTTATGTTCCTTTAAATACAAGCCTTATATCTACAAAGTTGTTATTAGCTCAACTTAGCTGTAATGTATTGATAATAACTGGAATACTTTTATCCCAATCATTATCAATTTTTAAAGTTTTGAAAACTTAGATTTTACTGAATGTCAAACCTATCTGCATTCATGACTTTGTTCCATGCAAACACAAAGTCTCTAGTGAATTTTTCACTTGAATCATCCTCAGCATATACTTCAACGATAGCCCTAAGCTGAGAATTTGAACCAAAAACTAAATCTGTTCTAGATGCAGTCCTTACTTTTTCACCTGTTTTTCTGTCAAAGGCCTCATATGAATTTCCTGTTCCGTTTGGTTTCCATTGAACAGACATATCAAGTAATGTTTTGAAGTAATCATTACTTAATTTGTTGGAATCTTCAGTAAAGAGTCCGTATCCATTCATACTTATTCCAAGAGAACGCATTCCACCAACAAGAACAGTCATTTCAGGAGCTGTTAGCCCAAGAAGTTGTGCTTTATCAAGCATTATTTCTTCGGGAGCAGTATTTACACCTTGCGGATGATAGTTTCTAAAAGCATCTGATTTAGGTTCTAATACCTCAAAAGACTCAATATCAGTGCTTTCTTGAGTTGCATCACCCCTTCCAGGAGTAAACGGAACTTCAACACCTGATGCCTTTTCAATAGCTACGTTGCCTGCAAGGACAATTACATCAGCAACAGATGCGCCTGTTTCTTTAGAGATTGATTCATATATTTTGAGAGCTTTGTTAAGTTGACTGGGATTATTTGCTTCCCAATCTTTTTGAGGTGCTAATCTAATTCGAGCACCATTTGCACCACCACGCATATCAGAACCCCTGTAAGTTGAAGCACTTGCCCAAGCTACCTCAATCATCTCTTGGATACTTAGCCCTGAATCAGAAAGTAGTTCCTTAACTTTTGAAACATCATAATTAGTGTTACCTTCAGGAACTGGATCTTGCCAGATTAATTCTTCTTCAGGAACTTCAGGCCCAACATATCTTGTTTTTGGTCCCATATCTCTATGAAGAAGCTTAAACCATGCTCTTGCAAAAGCATCAGCAAATTGATCAGGATTCTCATGGAATCTTTTTGAAATTTTGTTATAACTTGGATCCATTCTCATAGCCATGTCTGCAGTTGTCATCATTGTAGGTACTTTTTTTGATGCATCTTCAGCATCAGGAGCCATATCATCTTCAGTTTGTCCAACTGCATGCCATATATGTGCTCCAGCGGGACTCTTTGTTAACTCCCACTCATAACCAAATAATAAATCAAAATATCCGTTATCCCATTTTGTGGGATTAGCAGTCCATGCACCTTCGATTCCACTTGTAATTGTGTCGCTTCCTACTCCAGAACCATAGGTACTTGACCAACCAAATCCCATTTCTTCAAGTGGAGCTCCTTCTGGTTCAGATTGAACATTGTCTTCTGTTCCAGCTCCGTGAGATTTACCAAATGTGTGTCCCCCAGCAACAAGAGCCACAGTTTCTTCATCATTCATTGCCATTCTGCCGAATGTTGTTCTGATATCATGAGCGCTTGCAAGGGGATCAGGATTGCCATCAGGCCCTTGTGGATTAACATATATCAATCCCATTTGAACGGCTGCAAGAGGATTGTCAAGTTCTCTTTCGCCTTTATAACGTTTATTATCTAACCACTCGGATTCAACACCCCAATGAATATCTTCTTCAGGACCCCAAATATCAGGCCTTCCACCACTAAAGCCAAAAGTAGTACCGCCCATTGACTCAATAGCAGCGTTACCAGCAAGAATGAGCAAATCTGCCCAGCTAATTTGCTTCCCATATTTTTGTTTTATAGGCCATAGTAATCTTCTTGCTTTATCAAGATTTCCATTATCAGGCCAACTGTTTAAAGGTGCAAAACGTTGAGCACCAGTGCCCCCACCTCCTCTACCATCTGTACTTCTGTATGTTCCAGCAGCATGCCATGTCATTCTTATAAAAAATGGTCCGTAATGCCCATAATCTGCAGGCCACCATTCTTGTGAATCAGTCATAAGATCATAAAGATCTTGTTTAAGTGCATCATAATCAATTTTCTGGAATTCTTCTTTGTAGTCAAACCCCTCATCCATAGGATTTGTTTTTTTATCATGTTGATGAAGTATGTTCAAATTCAATTGATTAGGCCACCAATCTTTTGTTGACGTGCCTGTTGAACTATTCGTTGTCATAGCCCCGTGCATTACAGGACATTTACCTTCTGTTTGCTCAGCCATTTACTGATTCTCCTAATTAATTTATATCGTGCAGTTTAAGTGTTTAAACATGTATATATTATCAAAAAAATAAAAAAAAAGAACTTATAGAATAAATTATTATAAATATTTTTTATGTAAATATTTCATTGATTTTTTAATTATTGTTTTGCTAGGATAGCTATATGAAGACACCAAAATTTTTTAGAACTAGCATCATGTTTTTAGTTGACTCATGGAGAGTCATAATGGACGTTAAATATAATCCTTTGAAGTATGTTCCTGATCCTAGTATACAGACCTACTTTATGGTCGTGTTATTTACAATTTGGAGTGCGTTCTTTGGATTGATTGCAATATTTTGGCTTGGATTTATTGGGTATAACATTCTTACAAGTGTCATTGTTCATCTGTCTATCATTATTCCAATTGCCTTCACAAATGCAGTTTTTGTCGATGCTGAAAGAGATGGTGAGAATTGGTTAAAAGAATGGCGAGAAGAGCAATCAAGATTCAAATTGCTTAAGAATAGGCTTAAAAGAAAAAATTTGGTCCTATGGGACCCAAATAAAGAAGCTTAATTTAATTTTAAAAGATATCTCTGATGGTGGAGCTACGCGGGTTCGAACCGCGGACCCCCTGCTTGCAAAGCAGGTGCTCTCCCAGCTGAGCTATAGCCCCACATTTAGAAGCATTATTGTACTTTAATGGATAAATTTTTGTTGATTTAATCTAAATCTTTTTTATTATTGATTGGTGCGAACTTTGAAGGCTGCATCGAAGACGGCAAAGGATTTTTACTACTTCTTCCAGCAGCGCTTGATTGAACTTTTTCTTTGTATAGATTAAATACTTCAAATAATAAATAAAACCAGAAGCCATTGATAATTGGCTCTACTATCGCATCTATCGCAGCAAGATTTAGAGGAGCTCCAGTAAGAAGTCTATTGCATGTCATAGCGATCAAGATGTGCCCAATCGTATAGATTACAGCTAAATAAATTCCGATTTTATTTGGATTTAAAAACTTTAAACTTAAAGAATTAATTTTCTCCATGATTCGTTTTTTGAAAACCACTAACAATAAGTAAAACCAAAAACCGTTAATTATTGGCTCAATGAAGGCGTCTGCAGCAGCCATATCTAGAGTCGCGCCTGTAATAATTCTATTACAAGTTATTGCTATTAAAATATGTCCAATTGTGTAAATTACGGCAAGGACTAAATTATCATATTTAAATACTTGAGTATCATCATATTTTAAATAGTTTTTCATAAAAGAATTTAAACATAAAAAAAGGGGTAATGCTATGTTACCCCTCTATTTAGTGGGTCCTATATAGCACCCCTCTCCCAATTGAATTAAAAATCGTATGAAAATCCAACTTTCATTGTTCTAGGTTTTTGTGATCTCGCACCTTCAGATGGTGCTCTTGAAATTAGATCCTCGTCATCTAATGTATTTTCAAGAATTACATATACATCCATTGAACTATTTATTGCTTTTCTAATGCTTAGATCTAGGAAACTATATGAGTCAATCTTATTATAAATTCCACAAGCAGCAATCGAGCAAGAGCTGCCTACGTTAACTAATCTTGCACTTCCACTTAAACCATAATCCGTGATAAAGCCTGCAATGATGGAACTTTGTGTATCTGGAATATATGGTAAATCATCTCCAGCAGCAACTAAACCAAAGTAGTCACTTTCTGAGCTATTTTTAAATGTTGCATCTGTGCTTGTGTAATTGACTGAAATTGGATAGCTGACACCATTTCCACCTTCTAGTATTATTGAACCACTAAATTCGATACCAGATACTTCAGCTTCACCCCCACTGAAAATAGCTGACTCATCTGCATCACATGCAGCACCACTAACAAGAGTACATTCAGCAGCAAGTCTTGAATAATCGCTTGTAAAATAGAAAGCTTCAATATTTGTAGTGCCCTCAGAATACCTAAAACCTAATTCCATATTATCAGCTTCTTCAGGATCGGCTCCAAACATTGGTGTCATACCCTCATGGAACCCAGCTACTAAAGTTGTAGTATCATTAAGATCATAAGTTGCAGCTATGCTTGAAGTAGTATGATCATTGTAAGCCATTGTATCTCTGTTATCTGCTGGACCAATTCTTACTTCTGTTAAATTTGGTCCTGCAGCATCTGACCATCTTCTATGACGTTGTTCATAATCTTCTGATCTATATCCAACTGTTATAGCAAGCTTTCCAAAATCCATCGTATCCTGTAAATAATATGAGGTTGCGCTTGATTCTCTTAACCTGTTGTTACTATTATTTAAGCCAACATAGCCATATAGAGCTGATAAAGAACCATCTGCTGCCTGATCTGCATACTCGTGAGCTTGAACTCTGCTTTCAGAATCTTCCATATCTCTGTAACCTAAAGTAAGTGCATGAATGCCAATTTCAGTTGAAACTGTAAATTGATAGCCTTCATTGGTGTAGTATCTGTTGTTGTGTTTATATTCTATTTGAACCGGAAGTTGTCCATCAAGAATTGCCTGAGCATTTGCACTTCCATTATTAGCGTCGCTAATTAGCTCATTTATATCATCTTGCTCTCCATGCTCTTTGAGATTATTGAAATCACTAACTTTGAACCAATCTCTATGATAGTCGTTTTGCCAAGAGGTAAATACAATATCAAGATTTTCAAAATCACCAACATATGTTAAAGAAGTTTGTTCGCCATCATTCATCATTTCATCATATGCGGTAGCACCGTATCTCATTCTTGCATTAGCATTAAAACTCGCTTGAGATAAACCAACATATGATTGATCTGAGTTTTCCTCTAAATCAACCATTTTGAATTTTAAGGTATGATTACCTGAGCTATACTCTGCCTTAAACATTAAATCTGATTTATCAAAACCTGTATCGCCACCAACATTTGCAATGGAGTCGAAACCATCACTCGAATGTTCATGAACTTCAACAAGAGCACCAAAATTTCCACTATTTACGCCATAGTATGCGTGTGTTCTTGCCATACCATTTTGACCAAGTTCTTGAATAAACTTTCCAGAATTAACTTCTGGAATAGGTGTACTAATTAAGTTAATTGCGCCACCAATAGTTTGTGGTCCTTGAGATACGACTGCAGGCCCTTTTAGAACTTCAACTGAGTGAATTCTTCCTGTTGTTGGAAAATAATATGCAGAGGAAGATGTATATGGCGATGGAGCTACTAAAACACCATCTTCCATAATTGTTACTTTTGCAGATCTCTCAATAGCAGTACCTCTTATTGATATATTTGGTCTTAGTCCATATCCTTCTTCTGTCCTCATATAAACACCCGGAACAGCTGTAAGAATTTTTTGGATATCAGTATCCATTGCTTTTTCTAAATCTTCATTTGAAATCACAGCACCTGAACCTGCTAATTCTTTTAGATCATCTTTTGATCCTATTATGGTTACCGATTCAACTTCTTCTACATCTTGATCTTGCGCAATGATAAAAGAAGATATTAATAAAACACCTATAAAAAGTATTGGTGAAATATCATCAAGAACTTTATTAAATAATTTATTCATAATTTTTCCTTTTAATCTAAAATAAAATGAAAGCTACCTTGTTCGCCTAAAGATTTTTTGATTGTAAAAATCATAAAACTGCACACTTTTAGGGGAATGACCAATAAAGTAGCTTTCATGAATGAGAATGATAATGATTATCATTTAGATTTACAAGTAAAAAGTAAAAAAAATTTAATTATTTTTAACTATTCAAATATAAAGGAATTTTAAAAATGAAAGATAGGATTTATTTATTACCCTTGATAGCAAAATATACGCCAAGTAAAAATAAGAAAATCTGCTCGCTCATAAATAATTTTTTTGTTATTAACCAATCAGAGTGAGCTATAACAATTGCACCAATCATAATAACTCCAACCGCTCCACCTGAAAGTCTTGTAATTAAATTACCAACGTTATTATTAATGAATCCACCTAGTATTATTCCTATGCCAGCACCAACCTCTCCTAGCGCTACCATACTGGTTACTAATTCAGGATACATATATCCCATACTTTCAAACCAGGTAACCATTTTTTCAGGCGGCAAAGGAAACTTGCCAATACCGTGCAATATAAAAGAGATACCAAGCCCAAGTCTCAGTAACCATGGAGCAATTGGCAACAAAGGGTTTGCAACTGACTCAAGTACATTATTTAGATTTTTCATATTAAGCTTTATTTGATTTTAAAAGTATATCTTCATCATGAAAAAGTTCAAAACCTTTATGAACTAATAACTCATCTAATTCATCATTACCAATTTTTATCTTAATTAACATTTTTCCACAACTTGAAATTTTTTCTTCTTTTACACACCCCATATCAAAAAGTGAAGACCTAATATTTCCTAGATTATTATCCATCGAAATCCAACCATTATAAATGCCATTAAATAAAACAGTATTTAACTTAGATCTTAGGTCATTAAAATTATCTTCTTTTTCTGCAGATATAAAAATCTCATTCCTCCTTCTAGTTTTTAAAAGATCAAGTTTTGTATTTTCTATCAGATCGCATTTGTTGTTAACAATGATTTGAGAAATGTTGAAAACACCAATATCAGATAATATTTTATTTACTTTTTTTATTTTTAATTTGTAATCTTCATCAGATAAATCAACTACATGCAAAAGCACGTCTGCTGTTTTCAATTCGTCCAATGTTGCTTTGAATGATTCTATCAATTGTGTTGGCAAATCAGATATGAAACCAACTGTATCGGAAAATAAAATTGGGCCATGTTTTGGTTCCTTATTTTTTCTTGTTACTGAATCTAAAGTAGCAAATAGCTTATCTTCTGCGATTTGAGAGCTTTCAGTCAGTTTATTGAACAAGGTAGTCTTTCCTGCATTGGTATATCCAACTAAGGCAACTAATTTATTTCTGCTCTTTCTTCTAAAGTATCTATTAATCTCCTTTTGTTTATGAGACTTTTCTAATTTTTGATATAGTCTTTTAATTCTTTTACCTATAAGTCTTCTATCAGTTTCAAGCTGAGTTTCTCCAGGGCCCCTTAAACCAATTCCACCCTTCTGTCTCTCAAGATGAGTCCACCCTCTGATTAATCTTGTTGATAAATGTTTTAATTGAGCAAGCTCAACTTGTAACTTACCAACATGTGACGAAGCTCTTGAAGCAAATATGTCCAATATTAGTTCAGTTTTATCAATTACTCTTTTATTTAAATACTTCTCCAGATTTCTTGTTTGTGATGCTGAAAGTTCATGATTAATAACAACAATATCTATTTCATCTTGTGAGATTGATTGCTTAAAATCTTCAAGCTTCCCTTTTCTTAAAAATGTATTAATGACTGGAGTATTTTGACTGATATTTCTTTGTTCTTGTATCGTTAATCCTGAAGAAAGAACAAGACTTTTGAATTCATCAAAACTATTTTCTAATTTATTTCTGTGATCAAAAGATTTTATGTTTACGTAAATTAAAAAGGCATTTTGAATTTGATTAATTTTTGTTAAGTTCATTAAGTTTTAAGAAACTTATGATTTATTTAATTGCTTTATTCAGCGAAATCTTTTCCTTTTGAAGCCTCAACTTCTCTTTTGTTAGGATTAACTGATTCTCTAAAAGGAACATTTACAACCTCACCTTCAACTGGCTCTCCTGGTGTTACACAATATTCATCAGGTAGTTTCACTAAAAGCTTAGTTCCAACCTCAGAAGAGGACCACGGAACCCACGCAAGTGCGATATTTGTCCCAAGTTCAGGAGACCACCATGGAGAGGTAACATATCCCATTTCATCTCCATTAGTATCGGTGACAATCCAAAAGTCAGGTGCATAATCTGTTATTTCTTTGCCACCAAGAGTAATGCCTACCATTTTCATTTTAAAAGGAGCTTTACCTTCGTCAATCATATCCCTTTGTTTTTCGAGCTCCTCTTTTCCAATATAATCTGCTTTTTTGTTTCTTGGAACTTGATAACTCAAATTAACTTGGAATGGAGACGATTCATGATCTAAATCTTGACCCCATGACAAAATACCTGCTGCAATTCTTCTATGATGAGCAGGCGCTATAACCATAAGACCAAATTCTTTCCCATCCTCTAAAACTTGATTCCAAACTTTTTCTGCGTTTTCATGTGTATCGCGAACATAGATTTCGTAACCCTTTTCACCTGTAAAACCTGTTTGACTAATAACACAATCTGCACCATTTATATTAGTTTCCATAAGACCATAATATGGGACATCTCTTAACTCTTCACCAGCCATTTTTGCCATTAAATCCTCAGATAACGGTCCTTGTATTTGTAACGGACAACAATCTATTTCATCAATTTCTACATCATATTTTTTAGTTACATTTACACCTTGCAACCAAAAAAGAAGATCACTATCAGATATCGAAAACCAGAATTCATCTTCTGAAAGCCTTAATAAGACAGGATCGTTAAGGATCCCACCTTTGTCATTGCATAAGATTGCATACTTACCATGCATAGGTTTGATCTTTGTAGCATCACGAGTAATAACAAAATCTGTAAATGCCTCAGCATCAGGTCCTTTTACTCTTATTTGTCTTTCAACAGCAACATTCCACATGGTTACTCTATTTACCAAGGCCTCATACTCAACCATAGCCCCGCCATCCTCAGGTCTGACATAGCCTCTTGGATGATAAATTCTGTTGTAGACCGTTGCTCTCCAGCATCCTGCTTCGTGAGATAGATGCCAAAAAGGTGATTTTCTAACTCTAGTTGAAATAAGTAGTTCGGTCGGTGTTCTACCACTTTGTCTAAGATTGTATGGAACTACCCTATCACTTTGATCTACATTTGGATGGTTTGGATGTGTCATATTACCTCCTCACAATATAATACGAACTGATTAAATTTATCATCAGTTTTTAACTTTGTAAATCAAAATATATGCGTGATCTTTAAATGATTGGTATAAAAGGAATACAACCAAAAAGTCCAAAACCAATAACAAAAATAATAATTAATTTCATATATGGATTCTCTCATGTAAAGCGAATAAAATACCTATATGTTTCTAAAAAATACTGCAATATTTTTATTATTAATGACTTCGTCTTTTGGTTTATCAGAAAATAATGTTAAAAATTCTGCTTTTGAAGAAATGCTTCTAGTTCACAAAACACCTACCTGTGGATGTTGCAAAATGTGGATGAAACATGCTGAAGAAAGCGGAATGACTGTATATTCTCAAGATCATCAAAACTTAATGACAATTAAAGAACAATATCAAATTGAGCCTAAGTATAGATCTTGCCATACTACAGTATCATCAGATGGATTTGTTTTTGAAGGACACATTCCAAGTAAATACATTGCTCAATTTTTGTCTGAAAATCATACAGATGCAATTGGTTTATCTGTTCCCGGCATGCCATTAGGTTCACCTGGAATGGAGTATGAAAATCAATTTTCTCCATATGATGTTCTTATTCTTTTTAAAGATGGAACCAGCAAGGTTTACGCAGAAGTAAGACAATAAAACTATCAAAATATACTTGACAGATATGTTACTTTATAAAGTAACACTTTTAGGAATTAAACAATGCGAAATGTAATGAACAGATTGCCTGTAACTGTATTATCAGGTTTTTTAGGTGCAGGCAAAACAACAGTTTTGAGTCATATTTTAAATAATCGTCAAAATAAAAAAGTTGCCATTATTGTCAATGACATGAGCGAAATAAATATTGATGCTTCAATGGTAAAAAATGATATCTCTTTAAACCGAAGTGAAGAAAAGTTAGTCGAAATGAGTAATGGCTGCATCTGTTGCACTTTAAGAGAAGATTTATTACTTGAAATTAACAAGCTAGCTAAAGAAAAAAAATTTGATTATCTTGTTATAGAGTCAACTGGGATATCTGAGCCTTTACCCGTTGCTGAAACCTTTACCTTTGAAGATGAAACTGGTGTTTCGCTATCAGATGCAGCAAATTTAGACACAATGGTAACCGTTGTTGACGCAGTAAATTTTATTAAAGATTACGAAGATGCAAAATATCTTCAAGAAACAGGAGAATCTTTAGGTGAGGATGACGAAAGAAGTGTAGCTGATTTACTAGTAGATCAAATTGAATTCGCTGATGTGATACTAATTAGTAAAACTGATCTAGTTGAAGATAAAGATATAAATAAATTAAAAGCAATTATAAAAACCCTTAATACTCAAGCAGAAATTATTCCAATAAAAGAAGGAAATGTCGAAATTGATAAAGTACTAAATACTGGTCTTTTTGATTTTGATAAAGCAAAAGAAGCGCCAGGATGGCTCAAAGAAATGAGAGGTGAACACATTCCAGAAACTGAAGAATATGGAATTGGGAGTTTTAGTTATATTGCCCGAAGACCATTTTTTCCAGATAAGTTCTATAAGTTTCTTCATAGTACAGAACAATACGGTAAATTGATTAGATCAAAAGGTTTCTTTTGGCTTGGTTCACGTCTTGAGTATGCTGGACAGTGGAGTCAAGCTGGCGGTATTGCTAGATATGGATATGCGGGTTTATTTTGGAGATCTGTACCAAAAGAAAATTGGCCAACAGATGAACAGGCTCTTGCAACAATAAAAGAAAATTGGATAGAGCCATTCGGTGACATGAGACAAGAATTAGTATTTATTGGCCAAGGACTCGATGAAGCAGCAATGAAAAAAGCCCTTGATGAGTGTCTTGTGTCTGAGGATGATATGCTAAAAGATGCAGAATTTTGGAATAATCTAGTTGACCCATTTCCGCCATGGCAAGAAGTGCAATAATGGTGGGCCCGGGAGGACTCGAACCTCCGACCAATGGATTATGAGTCCACTGCTCTAACCAACTGAGCTACAGGCCCAATGTTCATATGAACAAAAGAGCGATAATTATATAAGAATTAATTTATTAAGGAAGTCTTAAACTTTTCAAATAAAACTGATAGGTTATTATCTTATTATGATTGATCTTGAAGGAATATCTCCTTTTGCAAAGGGAGGCAACCGTTTGTGTTTTGTTCACCCTAATAATCCTGATAGATGTTTAAAAGTTGTTCACCCAGGATTGCTGAATGAAATTAAAAAAAATAAATCTTGGTATAAAAGACTAAGATCGATTAAAAGTTTTGATGATAATTTTAGAGAGCAACAGGCATATAATCAAAAAGCACTCATAAAAGGTGATCCTGGTATCTGGTCACATCTCGCAAAATGGTATGGAATGACCGAAACAAATATTGGCATGGCTTCTGAAACTGAATTAATAACAAATGGCGGTGAAATTGCTGAAACACTTGAAGCATATCTTTTTAGAGAAGGTATTACAGAAGAGATAAAATTATCTATCGAAAACTTTCAATCATGGCTAAGAGAACATTTAATCTTAACCAAAAATCTTATACCCCATAACCTAGTTTTAGGTAATGAAAATGACAAAATTGTTATAAAAATTATTGACGGATTAGGGTCACAAGCATTCATCCCATTGCCGAACTATTCAGATTTTTTTGCTAAAAGGTATATTGAAAGAAGAATAGAGCTTATGTGGAGAAGGATAAATTGGGATCTCTCTGGACGAAATGGAAACTGGAAATAAATTACTCGTCTAGGAAATTCTTAAGATGGCTGGATCTGCTTGGATGCCTTAATTTCCTTAAGGCTTTTGCCTCTATTTGTCTGATTCTTTCTCTTGTGACATCGAACTGTTTACCTACCTCCTCAAGAGTGTGATCAGTATTCATGCCAATACCAAATCTCATTCTTAAAACTTTTGCTTCTCTAGCTGTAAGTGATGCTAATACATCATCAGTCGCAAAGTGCAAACTTTCTTCTGTTGCATTTTCAAGCGGAGATTCTATTACAGTATCCTCGATAAAATCACCTAGGCTTGAATCTTCATCATCTCCGATAGGTGTTTCTGTAGAGATTGGTTCTTTTGCAATCTTGAGAACTTTCCGTACCTTATCTTCAGGCATATCAAGCTCTTTACTCAACTCTTCTGGAGTAGGCTCTCTACCCATATCCTGCATCATTTGGCGTGAAACTCTATTAAGTTTGTTAATTGTTTCAATCATATGAACCGGGATTCTTATAGTTCTTGCTTGGTCTGCTATTGATCTTGTTATTGCTTGTCTTATCCACCATGTGGCATAGGTTGAAAATTTATAACCCCTTCTATATTCAAATTTATCTACAGCTTTCATCAAACCAATATTTCCCTCTTGAATAAGATCCAAGAATTGAAGTCCTCTGTTGGTATATTTTTTTGCAATTGAGATCACAAGTCTCAAATTAGCCTCAACCATGTCTTTTTTGGCTCTTCTCATCTTAGTTTCGCCCATAGACATGTTTCTATTTATTTCTTTAATTTCTTTTAGACTTAGGCCAACCTTGCTCTCAATTTCAATTAAACCTTTTTGAGCAATCACCACATCTTGTTTGACACTTTCAAGTAAGTTCTTTTTATATTTTTTTTCTTTCATTAGATTGTCTATCCACCTAACTTTAGTAACATTATCAGGATAAAGAGCTAGAAAATCTTTTCTTGGGATACGAGCATTCTTAACTAATTGGGTTTGAATAAATTTCTCTTTTTCTCTTATGCTACTTAGACCACCCCTTGCAATGGCAGCAATATCTTCAAACATTCTTGGACTAAACTTAAGGAATTGGAATATCTCTCCTAACTTCTTAAACTCTTGATTTGCTTCTTTTGAATGTCTACCTTTTTTCTCAATTACTTTTGTAGTTTTATTAAACTGTCGTTTTAAGCTGGTCATTCTTCTTTGAACCTCTTTCATGTCAGGACCAGATGATCCCTCCTCGTCAGATGATTCCTGTGCTTCAGCTTCTTCTTTTGCTCTTTGACTTCCAGGGCCAGCCGATGGGACTTCTTCCATCTCCTCCAAAAATCCCGTTACAAAATCATTTATCTTTTTTTCTTCATCTTTTACTAATTGGAAGAAATGTATTACATACTCTACAGTTTTGGGATAGGCAACACTTGCGTTTAAAAGATCTCGCATGCCCTCTTCTATTCTTTTTGCTATTTCAATTTCACCTTCTCTTGTCAGCAAATCAACAGTACCCATTTCTCTCATGTACATCCGAACAGGATCGGTTGTTCTACCTGTCTCATTTTCTACCGCTGCTAAAGCTTCAGCTGCTTGTTCTAAAGCAATATCATCAGAATCCTCGGATTCAGCTAACATTAAAGTGTCAGCATCGGGAGCTGTTTCATGCACTTGAAGACCCAAATCATTGATCATACCAATGATTTCGTCTACTTGATCAGGATCAGAAATGTCATCGGGTAAATGGTCATTTACATCGGAATAAGTTAAGTAACCCTGCTCTCTACCTTTTTCTATCAGTTCAGCTATCTTAGAACCTTTTTGATTAAGTTTATCCACGGATTAAATGCACCTCTAGTATATCCCCTGTATTTATGGATTAATTGTTAAAAATCAATCTATCCAGAGCTTAAACTTTTAATTAAAGCCTCTTCATCGAACGACATTTTATCCTTTTTTAAGATAATTTGTTGTAATTCTCTCTTTTCTGAAGAATTTAATTCATTCAATTTATATTTTTCAATTAATAGATTTTCTCTTTCTGAGTAAGTCTGTGATATCAGTTCGATACAATCCTTTATCATAGATGATGCGTCTTCCTCTGAGATTTTAATCTCAGATACTAATGCTTCTCCAAAAACATTTTTTATTTTTTCTTGCTCAATCTTCTCAAGTATCACTGAAGCAGTTGAATTTGGATGTTTTAAAAATATATCTCTTACTTCTAACAAAAAAGAAAACTTAGAATTATAGGCAATCAAATTAAACTGCTTACTATCGGCTAACTTAGGATGTTGAATTAATGCACTAAATATTCCTAGTACAGATTTCTTCATTATAGATTTAGTATCAACTTCATTTTTTTCTTTTTTGGGAACATTAACATTGTTGTGTGTTTCATTCCCTTGGATAAGCTTTGAAAAATCAAGATCGCATATATTTGTTGCCTCACTTATGTATGCCTGCTTTATTGTTTCACTAGAGATGGATTTAATTAAAGGTAATGCAAACTTTGCAGCAATTGTTCTTCCTTCAATAGAAGATAAATCATCTTGTTTTTTTAATGTTTCAAAAAAGTACGTGGAAAGTGGTTTTGAGTCCTTAGCAAGATTATAAAAAGCTTCTTTTCCATGTTCTCTTACAAAACTATCTGGATCATCTCCCTCGTTGAGAAAAATAAAATTTATTCTAGTATCTTCTCTTAGTAATGGCATTGAATTTTCTACAGTTCTCCAAGATGCTTTTAGACCAGCTTCATCACCATCAAAAACTATATAAATTGTATTTGTATAGTTAAGTAATTTTCTAAGTTGCTCCTTTGTAAAAGCTGTACCTGACGATGCAACTGTATTTTTAATACCATGCTGAAAAAGTCCAATGACATCCATATAGCCTTCAACAACAAATATTGAATCAGGTCTCTTATCAATTTGCCTAACCTCATATAAACCATATAGTTCATATTTTTTTTTATATGTTTTTGTTTCAGGAGAGTTTAGATACTTTGCCTGATTTTCTTTATCTATGAGTAACCTTCCTCCAAAAGCTATGCAGTCACCTTTAATATTTCTTATTGGAAACATTAATCTATCTCGGAATCTATCATAAAACTCATCATTATCATTTTGACCAAATAGACCAGATTCGTTTAATTCTTCTTTATTAAATTCTTTTGATAGTTTCTCGTATAAGCTAGGAGCCTTAGCATTTGCATATCCTAAATTAAAGAATTTAGCTGTTTCACCAGAAATCCCCCTATCTTTAAGGTAGCTAATGGTATTTCTTCCATTTTCTTCTTTAAGTTGGGAGTAAAAGATTTCTCCAGCTCTATTGTTAATATTTGTTGATTTGATTGCTACAGAACTTCTTTCTTGTTTTGGAATCTCCATTCCAACATATGAAGCTAATTGCTCTACTGCTTCTATAAAATCTAAGTTATCGTGTTTCTTCAAAAAAGAAATTGCATTTCCGGTCTCCTTACAGGTAAAACAATGGAAGGTCCCGGTTTCTTCATAGATTTTCATTGACGCATTATTTTCTTCTCCACCCTTATGAAAAGGACATTTAGCCATATAAGCACCACCTCTTCTCTCAACTTGTCTTCGTTTTTGGATAACTTCAACAATATTTACAGAGTTAAGTAATCGTTCTATGAAATCCTCGGGTATATACATAATTATTCTTTATTTAGCTCAAACCAATTATCAATAAGAATTTTTGCTGCATTTGCATCAACTTCGACTTTTTTTTCATCAAAGATTTGTCTGGCCTCAAAAGTAGTAAGCCTCTCATCTACATATTCGAATTTTGCGTCGTAAATATTTTTTAGTTTTTGATAAAACCTTTCAACCTCTTTCATAATTTCACTATCTGTTCCATCCATATTTAGTGGCTTACCAATAATAATGATATCTGGTTTCCACTCTTTTAAAAGAATATTTATTTCATCAAAATTTACCCTATTATTTTTATTAAATATTACCTGTAAGGGTGAGGATGAATTTGTTTCAGTTTGGCCGACCGCAACGCCAATCTTTTTTGTACCGAAATCAAAAGCAACTATTTGCATTTAATTTGACGAAAAATTCCAGTCTCTTATTATTTCAAGAATACTATATTCACTAGACATAGTTTGATTGAAAGGAGCAAATGGTGCTGATTCATTTAAAATATTCAATGCCATCTCATCAATAAATTTATCTCCTGAGGAGATCAAAATCTTTGAACTAATCAAATTTCCATAAATATCAATTGATGCCATAATCTGTACCTTTCCATTAAACAAATTTTTACTCTTTGAGATTATATCGTCTCCAGTTGTCTCAATTTGTCTTTGCCATAAATTTAAATAAATGGCTTCGTCAGAGTTAACAACAGAGTTTGCTTGTAATTTTTTTATTCTAAATGATCTTGATGCACCTTGAGAAACTAGCATATTTCCATCTAAAGAAGTTTGTAAATTTTTTTTTAAAGTCTCGTTGCCTCCTATATTAATTTTTGAATAAAGATCCTGATTAGAATTTGCGAATTTAACATTAATAATTGGTGATTCCTTAAAAATTGGTAGCTTGTAATAAGTCGTTATTGAAATACCAAATATTAAAAGTAAATGTATTATTAAAGATATAAAAAAGGATTTATTAAAGGTTAATGAACGTCTACTAACAATTTTTGATGCAGAAAATATACTCATAACCCCTCAAAGTACTCAGATATAGGATTAATTTTTGTTTGTTCAAATATTTCTCTTGCGCATGTTGGACTTGTTATATTAATTTCAGTCAAATATTTGCCAATAACATCAATGCCAGCAAGGCTAATACCATTTTTTACTAAGACTGGAGCAATCTTTTCAGCAATTTTTTGCTGAACTGGTGTTATATCTTTTGCAATACCTTTTCCACCTGCAGCAAGATTTCCCTTGAAACTTCCAGATTGTGGAACTCTCGCCAAAGTCTTTTGAAATGGCTTTCCATTAACTATAAGTATTCTAAAATCACCCTCATAAATATCCTCAATAAATTCCTGACAAATAATTTGAGTTTCTTCTGAGTTTGTTAAGTCTTTAATAATATTTAAGCTATCAGTATTTAAATCATTAATTTTAAATATTGAAGTTCCTCCCATGCCATCAAGAGGTTTAATGATTATCTCTTTATGAGAAGAATAAAACTTTTTTATTTCTGATATTTTTGATGACACGAGTGTATCAGGAATAAATTCTGGAAAATGAACTGCAAAAATTTTTTCATTAAACTCTTTAAGAGCTCCAGGTCTGTTATGAATGACTGCGCCTTTATTTTCTGCCAATCCTAATAAGTGCAATGCATTTATATAATTCTCATCAACAGGTGGATCTTTTCTCATAAAACAATATTTGAAATCAACGAGATTTAAGTCTTCTTTATAAATTTCATTTTTATGATTTGCATCAATTGAGACTATTTTTCTACAGCTAGCATAAATATCATCACTTTTTATAGACAAATCATTAATTTCGCATTGAAAAACACTAAGCTTTTTTTTAATGGCTTCCTCAATCATAAGGATTGAAGTATCTTTTTTTAAATTTAGCTTTTCATATTTGTCAGTTATGAATAATACTTTATTGCTCATCTTTAAATTCTACCAAATTGATTTCTAATTATTGAGGAAACAAATATAGGTGCTGTTTCTGCTCTAAGAATATTTTGTCCAAGATATCTTATTTTAATTTTATTGTTATTAATTAATTTCAATTCTTCATCTGAAAAGCCTGATTCTGGTCCAGTAATGATTGTTGTAGAGGACTTATTATCAAGTTCATCATAACCAAAATATTTTTCTGCATCAGTATCAAAAGCAAATTGTTCTTCATCATCATTCAATAAACTTAACGCATTTTTAATATTTTTAGTTTGAAAAATTAGGGGTAAGAAATTATTTCCACACTGTTTGCAAACACTGATAATAATTTCTGTAGATTTCTTAACAATTTTGCTAAGGTCTTTTTTTAATAAACTCTGATCACATAAATCTGGCTTATAAATAATAAATTTATTTACTCCTATTTCAGAGAGTTTTTGAATCATGTAGTTAAAATTGTTTACCTTTATGAATGGTACAACTACCGAAAGAGTTCTTTCTGGTTTCTTATCTTTTTTGATTTTGGAAATTCTTTTAAGATCACATTTTTTATTATTTAAAAAAGTAATCTCGCATATTGCGGAATATCCGTCTCCATCAAATACCTCAATGCTACTTTTTTGCTTTAATCGAAGTGCTTTTATTAAATGATGAGATTGTTTACTATCTAAACTAAACTGATTTTCAGTTTTTGATACTGATTTACAATATACTCTATGCATTCTCACGATATTATTATATAGCGACTGAAATTAAATAAATGTCACAGATTGAAATTATATTTATAAGGCATGCTGAAGCTGCAAGCTCTTGGGAAAATCATTCAGATCCAGTTTTAAGTGATCTCGGCATAACTCAATCTAAAAATCTTATCTATCACAATGAATTACAAAAACTAAACAATTATAATTTTGTTTCAAGTCCTAAGCTTCGTGCCATCCAAACTTCAGAATATCTGACCAAAAAATTTAATAAAGAGCTTGTAATTGATAATACTTTTATTGAAATCCCGTCAGATAATATTCATTTATCTAAAAAAAGAGAGTGGTTTAAAGAATTAATAAAAACTAAAAAAGACGACCTTCCAAACAATATAAAAAAATGGAAAGATGACATACTAATTAAGACAAAATTATTTAGTCAAAATACAATTATTTTTACTCATTTTATGGTTCTGAATTTATTGGTAAGTGAGTTTAAGTCAAAAGATACACTGTTGTGTTTCTATCCTGATAATACTTCTATTTTAAAGATAGAAATCAAGAATAAAGAATTTAAAAATTTTTCAACTGAAGAAGGAAAAAAAACATTTATAAATCTTTAAAAAGCTATTGAGCAATTTTTAAACAACTGTAAACTTAATCTTCTTTACATTATTTATTTATTTTGAAAAACAAAAAAAATTCTTTTGATAGCTATTCTAAAAAACCTCTCAAAGACGAGGTACGAAAAGCTATGAATAGATACTTTAATCAGCTTGATCAAAATAATGTTCCAATAGATGTGTATCAACTAGTACTAAACGAGGTTGAACCTCCTCTTTTAAACTCTGTAATGAAATTTTCTAATAATAATCAATCAAAGGCAGCAAAAATTTTAGGAATCAATAGAACAACTTTAAGAACCAAACTTAAAAAATATAATATTGGTCAATGAATATTGTTAATCCACAGACCGCCCTAGTCAGTCTTTCAGATAAGAGCAACCTAAATCATATTATTGATTTCTTAGTAAAGAAAAAAATTAAAATACTCTCTACTGGCGGAACTTATAACGCAATTAAAGAAATTACTGATAATGTTGTAGAGGTATCTGAATTTACAGGGTTTGATGAAATGATGGATGGGAGAGTGAAAACTCTTCATCCTAAAATTCATGCAGGTATTCTTGCAAGGCGTGACTCAGATTTAGAATTACTTAAAGAAAAAGGTTACGAAGCAATTGACCTTGTTGTAGTAAATTTATATCCCTTTGAAAAAACTATAAAAAAAGATTGTTCTTTTGAAGATGCAATAGAAAATATTGATATTGGCGGTCCAACATTGATCAGAGCAGCAGCAAAAAATTTTCAAGATGTTGTGGTGATATCAGATCCTAATGACTACGAAAAAATTACAAGAGAATGGGATTCAAATGATGGCATTTCATATGAAACAAGAAAAAATTTATCACAAAAAGTTTTTAAGCTTATGGCTGATTACAATAAAACTATTTCTAATTATTTAGAAGGAAGTACTGAAAAAATTGATTATAATTTTTCAAAAAGTACCGTCTTGAGATATGGAGAAAATCCTCATCAATCAGCATCTCTTCTTACATTTGAGAGTCTACAAAATAAAAATATTGCAAATGCAGATATTCTGCAAGGCAAAGAGTTGTCCTATAACAACATAGTCGATGCAGATGCTGCATGGGAATGTGTTAGGGAATTAAGTAATTCGGGTTGTGTGATTGTAAAACATGCAAATCCGTGCGGTGTTGCAGAAGCAAATTCTATTAGTGAAGCCTATGACTTAGCTTTTAAGACTGACCCAACTTCTGCCTTTGGTGGAATTATTGCTTTCAATCAGACTGTTGACTCTTATACAGCTAGGGTTATAAATGAAAGACAATTTGTAGAGGTTATTATTGCTCCCGATTATGAAAAAGAGGCAATTGAAGAATTTTCTAAAAAAAAGAATATTAGAGTTTTAGAGGTTGATCTTAAACAAGACAATCCTTATCCAGGAACAATAAAAAAAGTATCCGGTGGAATTTTAATTCAGGATGACGATTTAAAAAAAATAAATTCTGAAGAACTTAAATGTGTATCAAAAAGAAATCCAACAGATCATGAAATAGAAGACCTTATTTTTGCTTGGAAAGTTGCTAAGTTTGTGAAAAGTAATGCAATTGTATATGTAAAAAACAAACAAACCATCGGGATAGGTGCTGGTCAAATGAGTAGAGTTATAAGTGCTGAAATAGCGAACCTAAAAGCTCAAGAAGAAGGCCTAGAAGTCAAAAATGCTGTAATGGCATCTGATGCTTTCTTTCCGTTTAGAGACGGTATAGATAAGGCTGCATCAAGTGGAATTGCTGCAATAATTCAGCCAGGTGGTTCTATAAGAGATGATGAGGTTATAGCTGCAGCTGATGAGCATGGTATTGCAATGTTATTTACTGGAGTGAGGCATTTTAGACACTAATGTATATTCTTATTATTGGTTCTGGTGGAAGAGAACACGCAATAGCTTGGAAATGTGCACAAGATGATTTTGTGAAACATGTTTATGTTTGTCCTGGAAATGCCGGAACGTATCTTGAAGACAAAGTTAGCAACATTGATATTGATACAAAAAAATTTAATCTTATTGAAGAGTTCTGTTTAAAAGAGCAAATTGATCTTGTAATCATTGGGCCAGAACAACCCCTTGTAGATGGGCTGACTGATTATTTACAAAATAAAGGTATTAAGACCTTTGGTCCATCGAAAAGTGCAGCACAGCTTGAAGGCTCAAAGACATTTTCAAAAGATTTTTTTGTTAAATACGATATTCCAACAGCTGAATATAAATCTTTTGAGGATATTGATAATTCGATGAATTATCTTAATGAGATAAGTTACCCAATAGTTGTGAAAGCAGATGGCTTAGCTGCAGGCAAAGGTGTGATAATTTGTGAAAATAAAGAAAGTGCTATTGAGGCTCTAAATAGCATTTTTAACGATAAAGTATTTGGCAAAGCTGGCAACAAAGTAGTTATTGAAGAATTTTTAGAGGGTGAAGAAGCATCTTTTATTGCAGTTGTGAGTAAAGATAAGATTATTCCGCTAGTAACAAGTCAGGATCATAAAGCGGTTGGAGATGGAGATGTTGGCTTAAATACAGGTGGAATGGGTGCTTATTCGCCAGCACCAATTGTTACTAAAGAGATGCAAAAGAAAATCCTTGAAAAAGTGATGTATCCAACTATGAACGGATTAATTAATGAAGGATTTCCTTATTTGGGTTTTTTATATGCTGGATTGATGATAAAAGACGGTGATTTAAAAGTACTTGAATTTAATTGTCGATTTGGAGATCCTGAAACTCAACCAATTTTAATTAGATTAAAATCAAGCCTTGTTGAGCTTTGTCTTGCAGCAATTGATGATAAATTAAATTCATATTCCATAAATTGGAGTAAAAAACACTCTTGTGGAGTAGTAATCGCCTCTAAGGGTTATCCGGAGAGCTATGACATTGATAAAGAAGTAAAGATTAAGTTAAACGAAGAAAATGACTTGAAATTATTCCATGCAGGTACTAAATATGAAAATGACAAAATTATTACAAGTGGTGGAAGAGTATTTTGTGCTACAGCTCTTGGGAATGATTTGAAAGAAGCCCAAGAAAAAGCATATAATCTCGTCAACAGTGTTGATTTTGAAGGTTCTTTTTTCAGAAAAGACATTGGGTTCAAAGGTATTAAATGAGTATTTTAAACAACATAATTAATGAATTTGATATTGCATTAAAAACTTTATCAGATAAAAAAGCTGGAACAGATAGAGAGTATCCTCCAACTCCAGTAGATAAAAATACGAGTAAGCTTTCTAAAAAGGAAAAAGATTTATCTATTCAAATGATGAGAGTAAATCATGCTGGAGAAGTTGCTGCTCAAGCACTATACAGAGGACAAGCCTTTGTATGCAAAGATAAGAAAATAAAAGAACACTTAATTCATGCTGGCGATGAAGAAACTGATCATTTGGTATGGTGTAAAAAAAGACTTGAAGAGCTTGGGGGTAATAGTTCAATATTAAATCCAATATGGTATGCAAGTTCTTTTGCAATTGGAGCTATATTTGGTGCTATGGGAGAAAAGACCAGTCTTGGATTTGTTGAAGAAACAGAAAAACAAGTGGTAATTCATTTACAAAAACATTTAGACAAAATTTCTAAAAATGATAAGGAAACTATAGAAATTCTAAAAACTATGCAAGCCGATGAAGATCTTCATGCTGGTCAAGCAAATGAGTCAGGCGCTGAAGAGCTTGAATCACCTACCAAGAAAATTATGGAGTTTACAGCGAAGGTAATGACTTCAACTAGTAAATACATATGATAAGAATCTTTCTTTTATCGTTCTTTTTAAGTTTTAATTTAACTGCTGAAAACTCAATTGAGGCATTGGAGAAAACACTTTACAAGTTCTGGGAGGCAAGAAACAATCAAGATTTTGAAATGATCTTTTTTTATGAGAGTAAAATCGGAGCAATTACTGGCTCTTCATCTGAAAATTACTTTTACGAGGATCCTCCACCGGACTTGAAATCTGTTGTTGATTATTATTCATTGGTTGAATCAGACGTGAAGCCCTCAAATGTAAAAATTATCCAACTATCTGAGAAGGTATATTTAACTCTGTATTATCTTACAGGAAGCTACAAATATTCTAATGGCAAAGTTAACACTGAATATAAAACTAGGGCTTCAAATATTTGGTTTTACGAAGATGGTGGTTTTAAGTTGTATTACAAGAACTTTACAAATCTTAAAAAAGAACTTGAACCAACCGATATTATTGCCTATCCAATGGATTGATTTTTAATGATCGGCCAACAGAATAATCAAAAAAAATCTAATATGCGCAAGGTTGCTTTGACTGCATTAGCAGGCACAAGTATCGAATGGTATGACTTTTTTCTCTATGGCGCTGCAGCAGCTCTAATCTTTCCATCAACCTTTTTTGGAGAAATGCCAGAAACAACTGCATTAATATTATCTTTATTGACATTCGCAGCAGGTTTCATAGCTAGGCCAATAGGTGGAATTATTTTTGGACACTTTGGAGATAGAGTTGGAAGAAAAAAAACACTTATTGCGGCTCTTTTGCTAATGGGGATATCTTCAACACTAATTGGACTTTTACCGACTTATGCCATGATTGGAGTAACAGCTCCTATTCTTCTTACCCTTCTTCGATTTGCTCAGGGTCTTGCAATTGGGGGTCAATGGGGAGGTGCGATGCTTCTAGTAACTGAAAGTGCGCCTTCTAATCAAAGAGGATATTACGGTGCTTTTGCCCAAGCAGGCGCTCCCATTGGTGTAATTCTTGCAAATTTAGCGTTAATAATTACAAGTGCTTTAGTCTCAGAAGAATTCTTTAATACATGGGGATGGAGAATACCATTTCTTGCAAGTGCTGTTCTGATTCTAATTAGCATGTATATTCAGCTCAATCTTGAGGATACAAAAGCATTCAAAGCACTAGCAAAAAATTCAAATAACAAATCAAATGAACAAGTTCAAAGATCTCCAGTCTTAGAAGCCATGAGAAGATATCCAAAAAGAATTATGCTTGCCGCAGGTGCCTTTTTATCAGTTCAAGTTACTTTCTATATTTTGATTGCCTTTATGTTGGCCTACGGTGTTGCAAGTGCAAATATGGAAAGAGATGATATGTTGACTGCAGTTCTCATAGGATGTGCAATCATGGTTCCACTTCAGTTTATGTTCTCTGCCTATTCTGACAGAAATGGTAGAAAAGGCATTTTCATGTTGGGAGCAATCTTGTCTGGAGTCTGGGCATTTGCTATTTTTCCAATGGTTGAAACTGGTAACTTTTGGTTAATAGTTCTTGCTTTAGCTTTTGGACTGATTTTTTTAGCAATGATGTATGGTCCACAAGCAGCTTTTTTTACAGAGCTATTTAGTACTGAGGTTAGATACTCTGGTGCAACTTTAGGCTACCAATTTGGTGCGATAATAGGTGGTGCTTTTGCACCAACAATAGCAGTAAAATTATGGTCAGATTTTGATATTTTTTGGGTATCAGTTTATATGGCTTTTGCTTCGATGCTGACACTAATTTCAGTAATGCTATTAACAGAAACGTATAAGTCCAACTTAGACGAAGAAATATAATTTAAAAATTATTCAAATAAAATTATTTTTATAATGGTTGATATAGTTATTTTAAATAGAAACTTCAGGTTGCATGATAATGCAGCGCTATACTACGGTTCATTAAATTCAAATTATATTGTCATTCATCCATATGATGAAAATTATTGGAAGGCAAATGGTAGATCTGTCAGACAGTTAAAATTCTCATATGACTGTCTTCAAGAATTAGATGATAGCCTTAAGAGAATTGGCTCTGAAATAAATATATTTGAAGGTTCATTTGATGATCTTAAAAAATGGATAAAAATAAATTTCAATGATTGCTTCATACACATCAATCACTGCACGGATATTGATTATTTTAGAAAAGGATTTGAAAAATTCAAACAAGACTTTAAAAACAGGCTAAAAGTATATGATGATTTTGGCATACAACTAACTGATTTTGATAGAGATACATGGTCAAAAAATTGGAATCATATTATGCACAGTAATTTAATAGATGAGCCTAAAATAAATAAAAATACAGCTGGAACAAATCTTATTAAGTTTAATGAACATAATAATAAAATTAAAAGTAAATTTACTTATCTAGAGCATATCCAAAAAGGTGGAACATCAGTTGCAAATGAACTTCTTGAAAGCTTTTTACATGAAAGGTGTGAAAATTACAGAGTAAAAATGTCCAGTCCTAGCCTTTCAGAGGATAGTTGCTCAAGATTATCTCCACATTTTACATATGGTTCTATTTCAATCAGACAAGTCTATCAAAGATTAAATGATTCACTCCCCAAATTAGAAAATAAAAAAGATCTTTATTCTTTTAAAAAAAGACTTTATTGGCATTGTCATTTTGTTCAAAAACTGCATACCGAACCAGAGCTTGAGTTTAATTCTATGCATAGAATGTGCGATTCATTGAGAACTGAACATGATAAAGAAATCATAGAAAAGTGGATAAAAGGTGAAACAGGGTTCCCTTTTTTAGACGCATGTATGAAATTTTTAAATAAACATGGTTGGATTAACTTTCGCATGAGAGCAATGATAATGTCATTTGCTTCATACAATATGTGGCAGCCATGGCAAAAAACATCGCCTCTTCTTGCTGAGCTTTTTACAGATTATGAGCCAGGAATTCACATTAGTCAGGTTCAAATGCAAAGTGGTGTTACTGGTATTAACTTACCTCGAATATACTCTGTACCAAAGCAAAGTATGGATCAAGATCCGAATTCAGAATGGACAAAAAACATACTGCCTCAACTTGATCATTTTGAATCAAAGTTAATTCATACCGCAGAATTAAATGGTGCATATATTCCAAAAATAGTTGATTTGAAAACTTCAGCTAAATTTGCTCGAGATGAAATATGGGGAATAAGAAAAAGTAGAGAGTTTAAAGAAGAAGCAAGAAGAGTATATCTAAAACATGGAAGCAGAAGAAAAAGAAATATTAAAACTAATTAGCCTTCCATTTAATATTGCATCCCATAGACGGTAACTGGTCTACACAGATTGGTTGATTGCTGAGTAAGTTATCAATTGCCATTCTCAAATCTTTGCCAGAGGGTTGTTTGTCAGAACCAGGTGAAGTTTCATCCATTCTTCCTCGGTATACAAGCTTATTTAGTTGATTAAATAAATAAAATTCTGGAGTGCATTCAGCTTTATATTTTTTTGCTATTTCTTGTGTTTCATCGAACAAATATGGAAATGATAAATTCAAAGAATTCCATAATTCTCTCATTCTTTCTGGGTTATCTTGAGGGTATTCAATGATATCGTTGGAGCTAATTGCAACCATATTAATTTTTTGATTATAGTCGTTTGATAATCGAACAATTTCTCCATGATAGTGAATAACATATGGACAATGGTTACATATAAACATTATTAAAGTTGGTTTGTTATCTTCAAGAGAATTAGATGCAAAAGTTTCTCCTGTTATTGAATTTAATAAATCAAATTCAATGAGATCTGTTTGAAGATCCAACATGCTTGAGTAAGTTAAAGCCATATAAATATTATAGACTCATTTGCTGCCACTTAATTGGGACACCTTCTAGCTTATATCTATTTGATTCTTCTCGTAATTTTTCGTACTCAGTTTTTGATGAATAAACAGTTACTATTAAAGCATTTT
Source organism: uncultured SAR86 cluster bacterium (assembly GCA_902525635.1). Classification (GTDB taxonomy): domain Bacteria; phylum Pseudomonadota; class Gammaproteobacteria; order Magnimaribacterales; family D2472; genus SAR86A. The sequence continues at coordinate 41,652 of CABZHV010000005.1, read as the reverse complement.
CCTTGTTGGCAGTTATTCTAAGCACTCTACCCATCCTTTGTATTCTTTGCCTTTTTGATGAAGATGCACTTAAGATCATTGCTCCATCTGCTTCAGGCATATCAAAACCTTCATCAAGTGCTGTGCAACTTACGAGAACATTTAATTTACCTGATTTAAAAGCTTCAAGATTTTCTTGTCTTTCATCGTCTTTGAGATCTGTATTGTAAATACCAGACTTAAAACCTTTTTTATTAATTATTTTGTCAAACTCTTTTGCTTGTTTTTTGTTCTCCGTAAAAACAATCCAGCTTTCTCTTTTATGTTTCTGGATTAATTCAACTCCATAGGGAATTCTATTTTTAGAATTTTTAACTAGTCTTGCTCTATTGAAAATTAGCATTTTCAAAGGATAATCGTTCATATCTTGACCGCCTATAGTGGCTGCTCTTCTTTGTATGCTCTTTGTAAATTTCTTATACTTTTCTTCTTCTTCTGGAAGCAATGCAGCATAACCATACAAAAGTTTAAAATTAACAATTACTTCGTCTTCTCTGGCATCTATGTAATCGTAATCAAAGATTATGTCGCCAAGTATTTTTTTAATAATGATATAAAAATTATCATCATAGTCTCTCTCAGGAGTAGCTGACAATCCAAGAGTGGCATTCCAGTTGTTGGTGAGCATTTCTCCTCTTTTTTCTGTTCCTATTTTGTGACATTCATCAACTATTAGAAGCGTATTTTGATAATTAACCTCTTCAATAATATTTTTTAACGAATCGATAGTTGTAATGCATATTTTTTTGAGTTTATTGGTCTGCTCTCCTCCTCCGTTAAGTGAAATATCTTTTGGTTTAAATTCTTGTGAGAGACTTTCATACCATTGGTCTAGAAGAGCTATTGAGGGAACAACAATTAAAATAGACTTTTGAGGATCATACTCTAAATATTGTTTTAAACAGTGGATAGCAAAGAATGTTTTGCCGCCGCCAGTAACTACTTTAATGATACCTCTTTTTTTTGCCCACCAAAGTGGAAAAGCCTTCTCTTGCCATTCCCTAAGTTTCAAAAAAATCTCCTTTCATCAAGCTTTCACCAATTAGAAAAACATTAATATTATGTTGTTTAAGGTACTCGATATCTTTTTTGCTTTTTATGCCCGATTCAGCAATAAAAATATTTTCTCCCTCAAAAATTTTTTTTAGTTCAACTGAATTATTAATATCGACATCAAAAGTTTTTAAATTTCTATTATTGACTCCAATAATTGCATTAGAGAAATGTTGTACTCTTTGTAATTCCTCCTCATCATGAACCTCAATAATATAATCAAGCTTGAGTCTTTCTGCTATTTCTGAAAAGTTTTTTAATTCTTCGTCATTTAGTATTGAAGCAATGAGTAAAATACAATCTGCTCCAATCAACTTTGACTCATATATTTGATACTCATCAACTATAAAATCTTTTCTGAGAATTGGAAGACTTGAAATTGCTTTGACATCCTTAAGATACTCAATGTTTCCTAAAAAATAATCTTCCTCTGTGAGAATAGAAAGTGCCGAGGCTCCAAAAGATTCATATTCTTTTGATTTTAAAACTGGATCAAAATTGTCACTTATAATGCCTGCGCTTGGAGATGCTCTCTTAATCTCAGCAATAATAGCTTCAGCCTTATTCTGAAGACTTTTCTTAAAATTTGTTTCTTTAAGATTCTCGAAATCTATTTTAGAACTCAATTCTTCAAGCGATAGTCCTTGTTTTTTTTCTTCAAGTTTAGATTTTGTTTTTGCTACTATTTCATCAAGAATATTCATTATTCGTTTGAAACCCTCACGTAGTCTGCTAATTTTTGTGCAGCTTGTCCGTTATTCATACAATCAAATGCCATTTCTACGCCATCACTTATAGAGTTAACTACACTTGCTACATATAAAGCAGCCCCGCTATTTAATGCGATCATGTCTTGCACAGCAGAACTCTCTCCATTAAATGCGCTATTCACAAGTAAAAGACTTTCGTCCGAAGAATTCGCAGTAATTTGATCAAATGAAGATAGATTTAGTCCATAATCTTTTGGAGAAATTTTATATTCACTAATATTATTGTCTTTTAATTCTGAAACAATAGTTTCTGAACAAATTGAAATCTCATCAAGACCATCATCTCCGTGAACAATCATGACATGTTTCATATCAAGATTTTTTGCAACATTAGAAAACATTTTTACAAGCTTCTCATCATAAACTCCTAGGACCTGTTTTTTTGCACTGCATGGATTAGTATGCGGTCCTAACAAATTAAAAATAGTTTTTTCAGCAATTTTTTGTCTAACTGGCATCACAAACTTCATCGCTTCATGATGAAGTGGTGCAAATAAAAATACGAATCCAACTTTATCAAAAATTGATATTAGTTTTTCTCTTTCATGATTAATGTTTGCACCTGACTGTGCAAGAAAGTCTGCACTACCAGATTTGCTAGAAATTGCTTTATTACCGTGCTTAGTGATTTTAGCTCCTGCAGCTGCAGCAACAAAAGATGATGCTGTTGAACAATTAAAAGTATGTAGACCTGTTCCACCTGTTCCACAAGTATCAATATGTGTACCATCACCTATGTCAAATTTTAAAGATTTTTCTTTCATCACAATTGCAGCAGCAGTAACTTCAGTCTCTGACACACCCTTTTCATTTAATCCAATGAGAAAAGATTCAATATCGTCATCATCAGACATCCCAGACATTATTAAATTAATGGCTTCTTGCATCTCGTTAAGAGTTAGATCTTCTTTATTATTAATTTTGTTAATAAAGTCCTTCATATTTTCTTAATAAAGTTTTCTATAAGCTTTGCGCCATTATTTGTATCAATTGATTCAGGATGAAACTGAACACCATAAATTGGTCTATTGATGTGCTCAACCGCCATGATTATCTCCTTATCATGACTCAAAGTTGCAGTCACTTTGAGTTCGCTTGGCAAAGTTTTCATATCAATTATTAAGCTATGGTATCTGACAACATCATATGATTTTTCTATTTCACTAAAAAGTAAGCTTCCGTCATGATCAATGCTTGAGGTTTTTCCATGAAAAATTTCTGGTGCCTTAATGATATTTCCACCAAAAGCTGCGCCAATTGCTTGGTGTCCCAAACAAACTCCAAGAATTGGAACTTCTGCAGTCTTAATGAGTTCAACTGATATACCTGCTTCTTTTGGAGTGCATGGGCCGGGTGATATTACAATCTTGCTTGGATTATTGTCCATAATTTCAGTTACGGACATTTCATCATTCCTTATGACTTTGATGTCTTGTGCAAACTCACCAATATAATGGACTAGGTTATATGTGAAACTATCATAATTATCTATAACAATGATCATGAAATCATCTCCATTGCGTCTAAAAATACTTTAGATTTTTGGACACACTCCTCCCATTCCTTTTCTGGATCTGAATCGGCAACTATTCCTGCACCGGCTCCAACATGAATTTTATTATCCCTAATTACGGCAGTTCTTATGGCAATCGCAGTATCAATATTACCATTCCAAGATATATAACCTATTGCACCTCCATAGATACCTCTTGAACTGGGCTCAAGCTCATTAATTATTTCCATAGCTCTTATTTTTGGAGCGCCTGAAAGAGTCCCAGCTGGCAAAGTCGCTTTAAGAGCATCAGTAAAATTTAATCCCTTGGATAATTTGCCTACTACATTTGATACTATATGCATGACATGGGAATATCTTTCAATCACCATTTTTTCAGTCAGTTTCACGCTACCAATTTCAGAAACTCTTCCAACATCATTTCTTCCAAGATCTATAAGCATAAGATGCTCAGCTAACTCTTTTGGATCATTTAATAAATCCTCCTCATTATTTTTATCCTCTTCTTCGTTTGCGCCTCTTTTTCTTGTACCTGCAATTGGTCTGAGAGTAATGTTGCTATCTTCTAATCTAACCAATATTTCAGGTGAAGATCCAACCACCTCACATTCATCTAGGTTGAGGTAATACATATATGGTGATGGGTTTATCTGTCTTAAGGCGGAATATAATTCAAATGAATTGCCGTTGAAGGATTTATAAAAATCTTGTGCTAGTACAACCTGCATTACATCACCTTCTTTTATATATTCTTTAATTTTATTCACAGACGACATGTACTCATTTTTTGTAAAATTTGATTTAAATTCTAATTGCCCTGTAGTATTTGAATATGAAGTTTCTTCAAGTTCTCCAGAATGATCTATGCTGTTTTGAATCTCATCAATGACTAGTAAAGCATCTTCATATGATGTCTGCTGAGGATTTGCATTATAAATTGCTTGAATACTGTTATTAAAATTATCGTAAACAATTATTTTTTCAGACTTAACTAAGTAAATATCAGGCATATCAACATCAAATTTTGAGTCTTTTCTTTGAAGAGCATTAATTTTTTTTTCAGCATACTTAGCACTTTCATAAGCAAAAAAACCGACATATCCTCCATAAAATCTTGGCATACCATCTAAAACTGGAGACTTATATTCACCAATTAATTTATTTAGTTCATTGAGTGGCTCTTGACATTCAATTAGATTGGTTCCATGAGCGGTTTTAATTTCAATTTTATTATCTGATACTTTTATTGAGTCTTTGCAATCCAGCCCGATTATTGAATATTGAGCCCATTTTTCTCCACCTTCAATGGATTCAAGCAAGAAAGTATTTTTTTTATTCTTAATTCTTGAAAAAACTTTTATGGGTGAATCCAAGTCTTTCTCAATAGTTTTAATCAATGGAACAATGTTTACTCCATTTTCTGCAAATTCTATATATTCTTCTTTACTTATCATTAGAAAATATTTTTTTAATCTCTATTGAGTCTCCAATATTTATATTCTTCTCTTCAAACCATCCAGAATTTACTTCAAGAGCATATTTAGCTGCCTTAGTTGAACAAACAGAATCTTTTGAAAACGGAACCATATCATATATTTCTATTATTTTTCCTCTAATATCAATGTATGCAACGCTTAATGGAACATAAGTGTTTTTCATCCACATGCATTGTTTTCTCTCATATGGCCATATAAATAACATTCCATAATCATTTGGAATTGATCTTCTGTTCATAAGTCCTTTCTTTCTATCTTCGTATTTTGAAACAATCTCTATGTCAAATAGATATTCTTGAATATCTACAACCTTTGATGCATGAAGATTACTTACAAAAAGTAAAAATATAAAGTATTTAAGCAATTTTTGAACGAAGTTCAGATATTGTTTGCTCATAATTTTCAGTATTGAATATAGCTGAGCCTGCTACAAATGTATCAGCGCCTGCTTCAGATGCAAGGCCGATAGTATCTTTGTTTATTCCACCATCTACCTCCAAGCGGACATCTTTTCCAGATTCGTCAATCATTTTCCTGACTTGAGCAATTTTTTCAAGCGAGCTATGAATAAACGATTGGCCACCAAAACCAGGATTAACACTCATAATTAATACCAAATCTAAATCCTCAAGAACACTTTCTAACGTGTGAAGTGGAGTTGCAGGATTATAAACAAGTCCTGCCTTACAGCCTTTGTCTTTTATTGCATGAATTGACCTATGAATATGTTTGGTTGCTTCAGGATGAAAACTAATTAAGTCTGCTCCAGCATCTATAAAGCTTTGGGCCAATTCATCCACTGGATCTATCATTAAATGAACATCAATAAATTCTTTTATGCCGAATTCTCTAAGAGCTTTGCAAACCATTGGTCCGATAGTGAGATTAGGAACATAGTGATTATCCATAACATCAAAATGAACCCAATCAGCTCCTGCATCAAGTACATTACGTACCTCTTCTCCAAGCCTTGCGAAATCTGAAGCTAAGATAGACGGTGCAATTATATTTTTTTGGTCACTCATAACTTAATTTTGATCATTATATAGGCTATTAGCAAGTTTTAAACGTTCATGCGTTCCTACATCTATCCATAAATCATTAGATTTGTGAGCCGATACATCTCCATTATTAAGATAATTTGGAAGTACAGTATCCCAAATATTAAAAGAACCCGAACTGAAGTTTTTTTCTTTAAATATGATTGGATTTATAATAGAGATACCACTCCAAGTAAAATCATTTAACTCATCTAAAACAACAATATTATTATCATTGATACAAAAGTCTCCTTGCTGATTATGAGATGGATTCGGAACTCCAATTAAATGAGCAGCATCAATTTCTTTTGGTAAATTTTTAATATCAATTTTATGAAAAATATCAGAATTCATAACTAAAAAATTTTCATCACCCAATAAATCTAAAGCATTCAAGATACCTCCACCAGTTCCTAAAGGCTTATCTTCTTTTGAGAACTCAATATCAATATTAGAGAATTTTTCTTTTACATGGTTTTCAATCATATTACCAAGATGAGAAATATTAATAACTAATTCTGTAAAGTCATTTTTAATTAGATGTTCAATGTTGTGTTGAATTAAAGTTTTATTACCTACTTTTAGGAGGGGTTTAGGGGTTTTTTTGGTTAAGGGTAATAATCTTTTACCGTACCCAGCAGCTAAAATCATTACTTTCATAATTGCTTAACAGTTTTCAGTAAAAGTGGTTGAACTTCTTGTTCTAAAAAAAGTTTAGAAGAATGTTCCTCAGGAATCATCTTTATAAGATTCTTTAAAATTAAAGGCATATCTTTTAATCTAAACCCTCTCTCTTTTGTTAAATATAAATCTGATAAAGTTCCAAGGATTCTAAGATTTCTTTGTATGCAGCCCCATCTAGTAAATTCAAAACATGCATCATCTGAATATTCTGATTTGAAGTTTGTTGAGAAAAAATTTAAAAAACTCTTAATGTTTGAAATATCTGCTTCAAAATAGTGATCTACTAGGATTCCTGCCATATCAATACCAATCGGTCCCTTTTTCATATCTTGATAGTCGATAACCGATAAATGATTATTCTTATTAAGAACTAGGTTACGTCTTTCATAATCAAAATGACAATTAACCCAAGGATGTTGATAAAGCTTATCAATGGTGATTGATATTAAGTCATTAATTGATTCATCTGATTCAAGATTTAAAAATTTTTTGCAAAAAACTTTATCAAATAAGTTCATCTGATTGATTAAGTCTTCTTTTGAAAATTTTTCTAGATTCTTAATTTCAGATTCTTGTAATTCAATCAAAAGTTTTATTGATCTTTCTAACAGCTCTTTCTTATTGTCGTCATTAAATATTGATATTAAGTCTCTATCTCCCAGATCCTCCTGAATGGTAACTCCGACTTGTTTATCGTGATGAATAATATCTACGCCAGGAATATGATTTCTTTTAAGCTCATTAGATATATTAATAAAATTTGTATGATCGCCTTCATTTGGATCCAGATAACATAGAATAATTGTTTCTTCGGCATCATTAATTATTCGCCAATACTCTCTTCCACTAGCTTCTCGTTTTAATGGAATTACCTCTAGAGGGTTAAAGTTAAATTTTTTGCTTAAATTTATTACTTCTTCTTCTTTCAACTAACTATTCTTAATTTCATCAGGCAGAGGAGTATCTTCAGGAACAAAGAAATCTGGCATTAATTCTCCAAAAGGAACAGAAGCATATTTTGAGAAGTCTTTTACTCCAGATTCATATAGCACAATATCATCTATGCAAAAATTTCCAGTGAATTCTTTAGAGTCTTTTGTAAGTATCTCGTATGCTGAGTCAGCCATTATGTCTACATTTCTTGAAAGTTTCATAATTTCATCGCCACCTAGATGATTTTGTACAGCTGCTGTTGCTATTGCAGTTCTTGGCCATAGTGCATTCACAGCTATACCAAATTCCTTAAATTCTTCTGCCATTCCAAGAACACACATACTCATTGTGTACTTAGCCATTGTATAAGCTACTGTACCTGCAAACCATTTAGACTCCATGTCTAAAGGTGGCGCAAGATTTAAAATATGTGGATTATTAGATTTTTTTAAATGAGGTAGGCAATATTTACTTACCATATAAGTGCCTCTTCCATTAATTTGATGCATTAAATCATATCTTTTCATTTCAGTATCAGTGACATTCGTTAATTGAATTGCTGAAGCATTATTAATACAAATATCAATCCCACCAAAATGTTCAACAGTTTGATTAATGGCGTCTCTAACATTATCTTCATTTCTTATATCACAAATCACTGGCAATGCTTCACCACCAGCCTCAACTATTTCATCAGCTGCGGTATATATTGTTCCTGGTAACTTAGGATGTGGTTCTGCTGTTTTTGCAGCTATAGCTATTTTTGCTCCATCTTCAGCAGCCTTTTTTACCATAGCAAGGCCTATACCTCTGCTTCCACCAGATATAAAAATTACTTTATCTTTTAAACTCATATTTTTTTCCTCCAGTTATTAAAACTTTTCCATGTAAGGACGTAAATCTAGTTCATGCGTCCATGCGCTTCTATGCTGCGTATGAACAAACCAATACGCATCAGCAATTGCATCAGGTTGTAGAATACCGTCTTTTTCTTTTAAAGCATATCTGTCAGGGAAATTTTCTTTTATAAATGCAGTATCTATTGCTCCATCGATTATAAAATGAGCTACATGTATGCCTTGAGGTCCAAGTTCTCTAGCCATACTTTGTGAAATTGCCCTTAAAGCAAATTTTGCGCTAGCAAATGCAGAAAACCCAGATCCACCCCTTATTGAAGCAGTCGCTCCAGTAAAAAAGATAGACCCCTTATTCCTTGCCTTCATATATTTAGCAGCCTCTCTTGCAGTTAAGAACCCTGCAAAAGCTGCCATTTCCCAAACTTTCTTGAAGACTCTTGATGTAGTATCAACAATAGGGAAAAAAACATTTGCGCCTGGGTTAAAAATAACAACATCTATCGGAGCAACTTCTTCCTCAACTTCTTTAAAAAACTTTGTGATTTCGTCTTCGTCTCTAGCATCAACTCCATATCCCTTTGCCCATCCACCTGAGTTATTTATATCGTCAGCAAGTTTATTCACTTTTTCAATATTTCTTGGTCTTCTTGCTGGACAAACTTTATAGCCCTTACTAGCAAACTTCTTTGTTAGAGCGGAGCCAGTTGCATCGCCAGCACCAATAATAATTGCAGAATATTTTGAAAAATCTTTCATAAAAGTGTTTAATTGCATTACTTTACAAAATTGTAATAGAAAATGATAGTAGACTTTATTTATGATGTAGCGACCCCAAATGGCTATTTAACTCATAAAGTAGTTCCTGAATTTGAAGAGAGAACTGGCACAAACTTTAATTATGTGCCTTGTCTAGCAGGTGGAATTTTTAAGCTTACTAATAATATACCTCCCCTCATTGCTACTGCAGATATTAAAAATAAAGCTGATTATTTTTTTATTGAAATAAGCAGATTTGTAAAAAAACATAATTTATCTAAATTTAAAAATAATTCATTTTTTCCACAAAACTCACTAAATATTCAAAGAGGAGCTATTGCTGCTAAGGAACTTGGTGTATTAAAAGAGTATGTTGAATGTACTATGTCAGCAATGTGGGAAAAAGATTTAAATATCCAGGACTTAGAAGTTTTAGAAAAAGCTTTAGATGAAGATGGAATCGATCATAAAACTATTTTAGAAATGATCCAAACAAAAGAATGTAAAGATAAATTAATTGCAAATACATCATGGGCAGTTGAAAAAGGTGCCTTTGGCATACCTACATTTTTAATCGATGATCAAATTTTTTTCGGAAAAGATCACATGGATCAACTTGAAGATTACATTAACTCAATTAAATAATAGAACTTTTTAGCTTTTGTGCTTTCAAAGTATCGAGGTATAAAATAATCAGATGCAAAAAGTTTTAAAAGTTGTTTATATAACAATTATAGTCTCCTGCCACAATTTTATTTTGGCTGATTTGTTAGATAATGAATCTATAAAGATTAATACCAGTGAAAATTCATCATGCCTGATCTATGAGCCTTTTCTAGGAGTTGTTACAGATATCGAAAATTTGAAAATAAAATCTGACAAATTTGAGATAACTGAAAAGAAAGTTCTTATTCTTAATGATAATGTTGAGATAGATTTTCCAGACGGCCTTCTCAAAACAAGAAAAGCAAGAGTTGACAGAGAAAATGGCATTATAGAATTTAAAAAAAATGGAGAGTTATTACTAAAAGACTTTTTTTTTAAATCAGCAGATGGAGTTTTCAATAGGAGCAATTCCTTTATAGAACTTAGAGATGGCAAAGTTTTTTTAAATCAAAGGAATTTAATTATTGACTTTGAATCACTCAGTGGAAATATTGAAGAGAAGGTTGAGATTAAAAATATTTCGATGACCTCATGTTCAGATACTTCAAAAGGCTGGGAACTTGTTGCAGAAAATATTTTTATCAATGATAAATCAAAAAGAGGCTATGCAAAAAAAGTTAAGGTTAATGCATTTGATAAAACAATTTTAAAGCTTCCTTTTTTACCATTTGCTACATCACAAGAAAGACTAACTGGGTTTTTAGAACCTAAAATATCTTATTCATCTGATGGTTTAGATTTTATGGTTCCATACTACTTTGTAGTTTCTGATAAGTCTGACATTACAGTTGCATTGAGAAACATATCTGAAAGAGGGCCAGGTATTGAGGGAAATTTCAGGAATTTACATGGTAATAATAACAATCTTAGAAATATAGATTTAATTTATTTTAATACTGATGATGAATATAAAAAAAATTATCCATCAAAATCTGAATCAAGGTGGGCGTTTGCATTACAAGACTCGTATGGAAATCATAGAAATTTTTGGGTAGATTTAGACTGGTCTAAGTCTTCAGATAGTTTATTGTTAAGAGACATACCTGGTGATATTACTAGTATTGGAAATCAGAGAGAACAAAATTTAAAACAAAACATAAAGATAAATTCAAACTTCAAAAATTTCAAAGTTCAAATATCTCAAGAGGGTTATCAAACTTTAAATCCAATTTTAACAAATGGTTATAAAAAATCTCCATCAATTGATGTTAACTATTACAAAAATTTTAAAAATTTTTCGCTTAGAGAGCATTTGAATTATACAAATTTTGTTGCTGATAACATCCATGGATTTTATGGGATCAGTAGCATAAATGAATTTAAGTCGATAATTAGAGAACCCCTTGAAGGTTCAAGGATTTTTTATAATTTAGAAATCTCTAACTCTTCATATTTCAATGGTTATAAGATATCTAGCTCCTTTGGCGCAAGAGGAATAGATTACGATTTAGAAAATGCAAATGGCATCAAAACTAAATCAGTAATTGTTCCAACTTTCAACTTTGATATAAGTACATCCATTATCAAAAAAAATGAAGAAGATAGTCATATCTTTAAACCAAGAATATTTTATGGTTATGTTGGATATAAAAATCAGGAAAATAATCCTGTTTTTGATAGTTATAAATTAGGCATGATGAATCAACTTTTTAATATTAATCGTTTTACTGGAATGGATAGAGTTGGGGATCAAAACTTTTATACGTTGAGTATCGAGTATAAAAAACGACATTTAAATATGAACAAAATTTCTATGAAGTTAAGTCAAAAATTTTACATAAAGGATAGAAAAGTTTTTATAGATGAGATGACTAACATGCAAATGGAAAACCAAATGACTTCAGACTCAATGGATATGGGAATGATGGAGATGTCAATGATGCCAATGACAATGATGAGAGGAGACAAAGGCCCTATAACGTTGATGAGTAAATGGATGCCGAGCATGAATACTATGGTAATGACATATGGGAGTTACTCTGAAGAAATAAAAAAATTTCCCATGGCAGGCCTCACAATTAATCATAGATTTGAAAATGGGAAAATAGGATATGCGAAGAGGTATACAAGGATGTCAGGTGATTTTAATAATAAGCTTGATTATTCAGAGTTTTTTGCAGATTTTAAAATAAAAGATAATTTAAGTATTATCGCAAATTTCAAAAGAGATGATGATTTAAACGCAAGTATAGAATCCTCATTTGGTATAGGGTATGAAAATTGTTGTTTTGCTCTTAGAATAGTGGCCTCAGATAAAAATCTTTCAAGATATTTAGACGGCTATAAACCGGAAACATTCAATTATCTTAAAGAAGCATGGGATAATATTATTAAAATTGAGAACAAAAGTAGGATTAATTTTGAATTTGAACTCAAAGGTCTTAACTCGTCTTTTGAAAAAGTTTCAAGATTCTTTAATAATTCCATTCTAGATTACTAATTGTATGAAAAAAATCTTTGTGACATTATTGATAACATCAACATTTTTAAATGCAAAAATTGAGTTATTAGACAGAATTGCAATCATTGTTGACGATGGGGTTGTAATGGAATCTCAAATCAAAGATGCAATGAAAACCCTAGAACAAAGGTATCTTGACCAAAATATGCAAATTCCTCCTAAAGAAGCTGTTCTAAATCAAGTTAAAGAACAGCTTATTATCGAAGAACTTCAGCTGCAACTAGCTGACAGAGCTGGAGTTAAAATAAGTGATGCTGAATTAAATTCTACTGTAACTCGTTTAGCATCAAATAATCAGATGACCTTGGAAGAATTTATTTCCTTCATTGAGAATAGTGGCGACTCCTATGAAAAAGTTCGTGAGTCTATGAGAAAGGAAATGCGAATTCAAAGAGTTCAAAGAGGTAGAGTTAATTCGTCTATAGAAATAACTGAAAATGAGTTTGAGTCGTTTTTGGCTACTGATGAAACACTTGTAATGCTTGAGGCAGAACTACAGGTTAGACAAATTCTAGTGAAAGACATAAGTACAGCAGAAAAGATTTTAGGTTTGTTAAAAGAGAATGATGATTTTGCTACTTTTGCTAAAGATTATTCTATAAGCGCGAATGCAAATAATGGAGGTTTATTAGATTGGAGAAAGCCATCAGAAATGCCAGAGTTATTTGCAAATGCTTTACAAGATAAGCCTATTGGTTATGTCACAAATTTATTAGAAAGTGGCGCTGGTTTTCATATACTTAAGCTTGAAAATAAAAGAGGTGATTTTGTACAATTTGAAGATCAATGGCTTGTTAGGCATGTACTTATGGCCTCATCAGCAATTAGGAATGATGAGGAAACTCAACAACAACTTACCAATATAAGAAAAAGAATTATTGAAGGTGAAGATTTTTCTTTATTAGCTGAAGAATTTTCAGAGGATCCAGGTTCTGCAAAAAAAGGTGGTGATCTTGGCTGGACAGGCTTAGGAGTTTTCACACCTATTTTTGAGGAAATAATGCTTTCTTCAGAGATTGGAGATATTTCTGAAGTATTTGAAAGTGAGTTTGGTTTTCATTTCCTAGAAGTTATTGATAAAAGAAATTACGAACTTACAAATGATCTTATTGAAGACAGAGCTTACAACATGCTTTATGCAAGAAAGTATGAAGAAGAACTTGAGAATACTTTAAGAACAATGAGAGCAGAAGCTTTCGTAGAATTTAAAGATCTAGATTGAAAAAAATTATCTATTCGCCTGGTGAGCCAAGTGGTATCGGTCCAGACTTAATCATTAAATTATCCTCTTCAAAGTTATGGGAAGATCTTAAGATCCCTATTGTTTCTATTGGTGACCAAAAACTTTTTGTAGACAGAGCAGCTTTACTAAAGAAAAAAATAAAAATTGTTGAAATAGAGTCGCTTAATGAGGTAAGTAAAAACACTATAGGAGTTATACAAATTATAAAAGTTACTAAATGCTCTAATACCAGGCCTGGAAAACTCTTTAAAAGCAATGCTCAATATGTTCTTGATAATCTTACTTACTCTATAAAACAAACGATGCAAAATGAAGAAACGGCATTAGTAACTGGTCCATTAAGTAAAGAAAATATTATTTCAATTGATAAATTATTTACTGGGCATACTGAATATATAAAAAAAATTACCAAAAGTAAGGATGTCTTGATGATGCTCGCATCGGATCAGTTACGTGTCGCCCTTTCTACAACTCATATACCTCTTAAAAATGTATCTAGAACAATTACAAAAGAATTAATTATTAACAAGGTAAAAATACTCAACGAGGATTTAAAAAATAAATTCAATATTAAAAAACCAAATATAAAAGTGCTTGGCCTTAATCCTCATGCAGGAGAGAACGGTAAAATAGGCAAAGAAGAACAAGTTCATATAAAACCAGCAATAAGAGAATTAAGAAAGAAAAAAATTAACGTATCAATGCCCATTTCAGCAGATACTGCATTTTCAAGAAAATCATTGAAAGAGGCTGATGCCTATTTAGGTATGTATCATGATCAAGTTTTGCCAGTCTTAAAAACCTTAAGTTTTGGAAACTCAATAAATATTACACTTGGAATTCCGATAATTAGGACTTCTGTTGATCATGGGATTGCATTGGATATTGCTGGAACTAATAAATCAGACCCCTCATCATTAATACTAGCCGTTAAAACTGCAAAGAAATTGATTTAATGAAATCGAGAAATATTAGAAGAAAATATGGTCAAAACTATCTAACAGATAAATCAGTATTGTTTAAAATGGCTGATGCTATATCACCAACATCTTCAGATAATTTCTTGGAAATTGGTCCTGGTCTTGGGGCCTTAACTGAACAAATTAATAAAGATAATATAAGTGTAATTGCGATCGATATAGATTATGAAAATACAGAAATATTAAAAAAGAAGTTCACCGGTCCTGCAAACTTTCAATTCCTAACAGATGATATTTTAAAATATAAGATTGATAATGATGGGCAAAGAATAGTTGGAAACCTTCCCTATAATATTTCTACTCAAATAATTCTAAAGCTAATAGATAGCTGTGAGAAGATACTCGATATGCATTTTTTAGTTCAAAAAGAAGTAGCTGAAAAGATTGCAGGGAAAGTTGGAACTAAAAGTTGGGGCAAGTTAGCTATAAAAATTGCAGCTTTTTTTGATAACGAAATTTTGTTTGATGTTTCCCCTGAGGCATTTGATATAAAACCAAAAGTAAATTCAAGCTTTATAAGGTTTATGCCAAATAAGAATCTCAAAGAAAATATAAATCAAAAAGATAATTTTTTTAAGTTGATTGACTTAGCTTTTGCATCAAGAAGAAAGAATATCAAGAACAACTTAAAAAGCATAAGCATTAACTGGAATGAAGTTGATATTGATCCAACTAAAAGACCTGAAGAAATATCTCTTGATGATTATCTTCTCCTCTCAAAGGTTTTAATGCTCTGATGTCTCACTATGTCATTGGAGATGTGCAAGGTTGTTATGATGAACTTATAAATTTATGTTCAAAAATAAAATTTAATCCAAAAAAAGATACATTAATCTTTGCAGGAGATCTTGTTAATAGAGGTCCTAAGTCTCTTGAAGTCTTGAATTTCTGTCTTGAAAACAAAAAATCTATTAAAGCTGTTCTTGGTAATCATGATTTTTATCTCTTATATCTTATAGAACACAAAAAGAATAATAGATCATTAAAAACAATTCTTAACGTTAACAATATTTCTAAAATACATAAATGGCTAAAAAAACTACCGCTATTACTAAAAATAAAGATTAATGGTCACAATTTTTGGATTTCTCATGCTGGAATACCATATATATGGGATTTTAATACAGCCAAAAAATTATCAAAAGAGGTTCAGATTGCTCTTAAAGAAGATTCCTATAATTTACTTAAAAATATGTGGGGCGATACTCCAAGCAAATGGAACAGTAAACTAGCTAATTACAAGCGCTATAGGGTAATAATCAATTACTTTACTAGAATGAGATTTTTAGATAGAAAAGGTGCTCTAAAGTTAAAGAAAAAAGATCTAAAATCAGAAAAAAATCATATTCCTTGGTTTAAGCAAACTACTCATAACTTAAAAAAAGATGAGTCAATTGTATTTGGGCATTGGGCAGCACTTGAAGGAAAAACAAATTTAGATAATATAATCGGCTTAGATACTGGTTGTGTTTGGGGTAATAAGCTAACAGCAATAAGATTAGAAGATAAAAAACTATATCAAGTAAGAAGAAAATGAAAATTTACAAAGTTGGTGGTGCTGTAAGAGATTCGCTTATGGGCGTAAAATCTTCTGACAAGGATTGGGTCGTTGTGGGTTCATCTCCTAAAGAAATGATATCTAATGGTTTTAAGCCCATTGGTAATGACTTTCCAGTATTTTTGCACCCTGAAACAAATGAAGAGTATGCCCTAGCAAGAACAGAGAAAAAAACAGGAACCGGTTATTGTGGATTCACATTTTATTACGGAAAAGACGTTACTTTAGAAGAAGACCTATCAAGGAGAGACTTTACTATCAATGCTATTGCTCAAGATGATAGTGGTATCATTATTGATCCTTTTAATGGACAAGATGATATAAAAAATAAACTTTTTAGACACGTTTCTGATGCTTTTTTTGAAGATCCTTTAAGAGCAATTAGATTAGCAAGATTTTTTTCTTATGATCATCTACAGGATTTCGATATAGATGCATCTACTATTAAATGCATCGAAAAAATTGTTTCATCTAAAGAAATTGCAAAAATTTCATCAGATAGAGTCTGGTCTGAAACTGAAAGAGCTTTATCTAATTCAAGTCCAAGTAAGTACTTTGAAAAAATTATATCTTTGAACTTATTAGACCCTTATTTTAACAGGCTAACAAAATATTCTTGTGACAGTCACAAGGATAAAACATTTAGGTGGGTTGAACTTCAAATAAATAATGATTTTGAATTAGGGAGCAAACTTCCCCTTCCCAATGATTTCAAAAACATTGTTGATGTATGTAAAAATGCACTGAAATTAAACAAAAATACCAATCAAGATGACTTAATTTTATTAATTGATAAAATTAATTTTGTTAGAAATTTTGAATTAATTAATCAGTTAATTTCGCTACCTCATTTTAGCGATAACAAAGATTTTATTTCCCATCTTGCAAAAAAAATTAAAACAACTGATTTCTCAGGTTTATCAAGTGTATCAAAGGAGAATATTGAGGAAGAAAAGATTAAAATATATAAAGAAATTATTAACAGCCAAAAATGAATAAAACTATTTTTATAACTGGAGCAGCTAAAAGAATTGGTAAAGAGATAGCACTTACCTATAAGGAATTAGGTTGGAACATTATTATACATTACAACTCATCAAAAGATGCAGCTGATGATCTTGCCGCTGAAATAAATAATTCAAATGCTAACTCTGCAGTTACTGTGCAAGGAAATTTAGATATAAAAGAGGACGTTGAAAAAATTATCAGTGAGGTTCTTGATGCATTTCCTTGTATAGATCTATTAATAAATAATGCTTCCACTTTTTACCCTACTCCAATTGATGATATTTCAGAAGATCATTGGGAAAAATTAATTGGTAGTAATTTAAAAGGGCCATTGTTTTTAATAAAAGGACTAAAACAAAAACTTAAAGAATCAAAAGGATCGATTATTAATATCACTGATACTAATTTATCAAAGGGAGTTGCAAATTACTCCATTTATTCTGCAGCAAAGGCTGGATTAGAGGCTATTACAAAAGGGTTAGCAAGAGAGTTAGCGCCTGAAATAAAGGTAAATGCAATCGCTCCAGGTGCAATGCTTGAGCCACCAGATGTTACATGGACTGAAGAACAAAAAAATAAAGTCATTGATTCTATTCCACTTAAAAGAATGGGTTCAGAAAAAGATATAGCTGAAGCAGTAAAGTTTCTAGCTGATTCTGAATATATAACCGGGCAAATTATAAAAGTTGATGGGGGTAGGTCGCTCTAATGAAGCCTCTAGATGATGCAAAATTCTCTGGTACTAAGGATGTTGATGAAAGATTAAAAATTGACTCTTCAAATTTACAGCCCTGGATTGATGTATATGTTCCTAATGCAGGAAATATAAAAGCAATAGAACAATTCAAGGGAGGGCAATCAAATCCTACTTATAAAATTATTACAGAATCAAAAAATCTTGTTCTTAGAAGAAAGCCACCAGGAAAACTTCTGCCATCCGCACATGCTGTTGATAGAGAATATAAAGTTATCACTGCTTTATATGAGACTGGCGTACCAGTTCCAAAAACTTATGGACTTTGTGAAGATGATGATGTTGCTGGCACTGCCTTCTTTATAATGGACTTTCTAGATGGTGATCTTTTTTGGGATCCAATGATTCCATCAATGACAAATAAAGATAGAACACAAATATACAAGAATAAGAATAAAACTTTAGCAAAACTTCATAGTGTTGATTATAAAAAAATTGGTCTTGAAGATTATGGTAAACCTGGCAACTATGTTGCTAGACAAGTATCAAGATGGTCTAAGCAATATAGGGCTTCAGAAACAGACAATATTGAAGCTATGAATAATCTTATTGATTGGTTACCAAAAAATATACCTGATGATGATGAGACAACTATCGTTCATGGTGATTACAGATTAGATAATATGATATTAAAAAATAATGAAGTAATTGGTATTTTAGATTGGGAATTGTCAACTCTAGGTCATCCAATTGCAGACTTTAGTTATCACTGTCTTTCATGGCGAACTCAAGAAGCCTTTTGGGACCAAGCTAAACTAAAAGAACTTGGTATACCCTCTGAAAGGGAATATATGGAAATGTATTGTGAGAATTCTGGTAAAGATTTATCAAATAATTGGGAATTTTATATGGCTTTTAACATGTTTAAGATTGCTGGAATTTTACAAGGTATATTAGGAAGAGTGAGGGATGGAACTGCGGCATCAAGACATGCTGAGGAAAGAGGTAATATGGTCTTTCCTCTCTCTGAAGCAGCGTGGTCAACAATTGAAGAAAATTTTCTTAAATAACTTTTTATCTTTTAACAAAGAAAAGCGTAATACCTGAAACTGAAGTCACTAGAGCAAGCACTGATAAAATTTGTAGCAAGATATTATTTATATTATCTCGTTCACGATAATCCATAATGTGCAGTGACCACAAAAAATCCCATATTCTCCATGAGTCTGATCTTATTGATCCTATGTCGCCGGTCATATATCCAACATAGACATTAATACTGTCCTTTGTATCTGTTGTAACTTTGTAAACTGGAAAATCTCCTCTGTATTCTGCACCAGGATATAGTTCTGATACTAAACTTACCTCTATTGGATTTAAAGTAGTTTTTTGAGCAGCTATTTTTATAGCCTCTTCCTTCGTAATAGGTTCTATAGTATTACCTTCAGGATAAGTTTGATAAGTCTTTTTACCCTCCTCTATAGTTTCGATTATAGGAGTCCCAAGCCTATCGAATATTCGATACTCTATATCTTTGGGAAGACGATACTGCT
The DNA here is from genome assembly GCA_902525635.1 of uncultured SAR86 cluster bacterium. Classification (GTDB taxonomy): domain Bacteria; phylum Pseudomonadota; class Gammaproteobacteria; order Magnimaribacterales; family D2472; genus SAR86A. The sequence continues at coordinate 22,348 of CABZHV010000005.1, read as the reverse complement.
CTCCCCTTATCAATTCAATTTTATTGTAGGCAAAATAGATTCCAGATATTGTCCACAGCAATAGCTGTATTGAAACAAATATACTTAAATACCTATGAAAATTTCTTACAAATCTTTTTGTTTTCATTAAATTAGTTCTTTTAAAGGTGCAGATACGAACTCGTATTTCTGAATTTCGTCACTCTCAAATAATATATCATCATTTTCATCTATTTGAAGAACTATATCTATATCAAGAGTTCTGGCGCTAAATTTTGGAGCATTTCTGTTTCTTCCAGCATTGTCTTCAATTAACTTAAGCTTTTTATTAAGGTCCTTAAGATCTAGTTCAGAATTTCCACAAACTACTGAGTTTAGAAAATCATCACCCGCAAAACCTTCTGCTTTTGTTTGATGAATTGATGAAGATTGAATGTTTGAAAGTATTTTTTTTAGTTCTTCTAATGCAAATTCTAAATTTTTCTCAGCATTAATATTACTGCCTAGGGATAAGAAATATTTCATTATCTATGAATTTTAAGTCCAACATCTTTAGCGCCTCGAAGTGCTCCAGGCTTAGAAACACGTAATTTAATTGATTCAACTCCGTATGTATCTATTACGAGTGACGCGATTCCCTCAGCAAGTGATTCTTGTAATTGAAAAGACGATTCCTCAACGAACTTAATTACTCCTTTGCAAATGGTTTTGTAGTCAACAGTATCCTCAATTGAATCAGTCTTTGCAGCTCTTTTACAATCAAAAGGAAATTCCATATCAATGCTAACTTCTTGTTTAACTTTTCTCTCCCAATCAAAGATACCAATGATTGTTTTTACTCTTAAATCTTTTATATAAATTATATCTTTCATTCTTTCAACTCATCTAACGGCCACCGCGATCTTACTCTTGAAGATCTGTCATTTTCAATTGATGACTTCGTCATAGACCCTACAAATGCAATCATTGCCGCATTATCGCCACAATATTTCAAATCAGGATAATATACTTTTATGTTATGTGATTCTTCAAGCTTTTTAAACTCACTTCTCAAAAACTTATTTGCAGCAACGCCTCCAGCTATAATAACTTCCTTTCTTCCAGTCATCTCAACAGATTTCTTAATCTTTGCGACCAAAACATCTGAGATTGCTTGTTGAAATGATGCAGCAATATCTGATTTTATCTCTTCAGTCATATTAGTTATTTTTTGAACAGTATATAAAACAGACGTTTTTAGTCCGCTTAAGCTCATATTTAAATCATCGCTACTAATCATAGGTCTAGGGAAATCAAATGCATCCGATTTTCCTTCAAGTGCCAGTCTCTCAATATGAGGGCCGCCTGGATATGGTAAATCTAACAATTTAGCTACTTTATCAAAAGCTTCTCCAACTGCGTCGTCTTGAGATTGGCCAATAATTTCATATTGTCCTTTGTCTTTAACATCAACAATCATGCTGTGACCACCAGAGACAAGCAAACATATAAAGGGCATTTTTATCTCGGGAAATTCCATCATTGGTGACATCAAGTGCCCTTCCAAATGATTTATGGGTATTAAGGGAACATCTAGTGCTGTTGATAGTCCTTGAGCAAAACTTTCACCAATTAGAAGAGCTCCCAATAAGCCAGGTCCAGATGTATAAGCAATCTGATCAATTTTTTTGATAGAGAGATCGCCTAAGGCATCTTTAAGCACATCAACAATTTTAACGCAGTGATCCCTTGAGGCTAGCTCTGGCACTACTCCACCATACTTAGTGTGTATGTCTATTTGGCTATAAATAGACTCTCCAATTATGCCTTTTTTAGAGTCATAAATAGCTATTGCAGTTTCATCACATGATGTTTCTATTCCTAAAGTTTTCATAAAAAGTTTTGCAAAAATGTTAATAAAAGCCTAAACTACGCGACACATTATGCCTTCAATTATTATAAAAGATACAGAACATTTTGATATTGGTTTGAGAAAATTCAAACGTGCTTGTGAAAAAGCAGCAATAGTTCCAGAAATAAGAGCTAGAGAATTTTATGAAAAGCCTACCGAGAAAAGAAAAAGACTTATGGCTGCTGCAGTTAAAAGAGCAAGAAAATCTAACAGAAAATTTTCATTTCCAAGACAAAGATCTAGATAATTTTGGCACTTATATCAAATATAAAAAATGACCTAAAACAAGCTATGCTTGATAAAAATGATTTGGTGAGAGATACCATAAGAATGTTTTTATCAGAAGTTCAGCGATTTGAAATTGATAATAAAGAAGAAGTTGACGACTCTAAAGCTCTTCAAATCATTAACAAAATGATTAAGCAAAGGAATGATTCTATTTTTCAATTTAAGGAAGGTGGCAGAGAAGACTTAGCAGATAAGGAACAAAGAGAGGTTGCTATACTCTCAAAATATAAGCCAAAACAGTTAAGCGAAGAAGAAATTTCAACAAAAGTGAGAGAAGTTATTCAAGAAGTTGGAGCTGAATCAATGCAAGATATTGGTAAAGTTATGGGTTATCTAAAGTTATCACTAGTTGGATCTGCAGATATGGGATTAGTTAGCAAAGTTGTGAAGGATCAACTTTCTTAAATTATGATCCATAGAACATGAAAAGAAATCGAGACCGTAATAATAATCAACTAAGAGAAATTACAATTGAGCCAAATGTTAATATTCATGCTGAGGGTTCTGTTCTAATTTCATTCGGCAATACAAAAGTTATTTGTAATGCATCCATTGAAAATAATGTGCCAAGATGGATGAAAAATTCTGATGAAGGTTGGGTAACAGGAGAATATGGTATGTTACCAAGATCTACAAATGAGCGAATGGGAAGAGAGGCAGCTCGTGGGAAGCAAAGCGGAAGAACACAAGAAATACAGAGACTTATAGGGAGATCTTTAAGACAATCAGTTAATTTAAAGTATCTAAAAGGTAAAACTATCAATGTTGATTGTGATGTCATTCAAGCTGATGGTGGAACAAGAACTGCCTCAATTACTGGTGGATGTGTTGCCCTTTTTCTTGCAATCAAGAATCATCATGATGATCAAAGAGCAATTAAGTCTTTTGTAGCTGCTATATCTATGGGCATTAGAGAAAATCAAATACTGCTTGATTTGGATTACGATGAAGATAGTACGGCAGATACAGACCTTAATATTGTAATGAATGATAAAGATGACTTAATAGAGATTCAGGGCACTGCTGAAAATGTACCTTTTTCAAAAAATGAACTTAGTGATATGCTTAAAATTGGTAGTGAAGCAATTGCAGATATTATTAAAAAACAAAAGGCTTGTATTGAGTAAGTGAAAGATTATCAAAAATCATTTTTAAAATTAGCTTTAGACTCGGAAGCGCTACAATTCGGTGATTTTACTCTTAAATCAGGTCGTAAGAGCCCATATTTTTTCAATGCAGCAAACATGCTTAAGGGGTCAAATTTATATCAACTTGCACATTGTTATGTTGAGGCTATAAATGATCATGATGTTGATTTTGATTGTATTTATGGTCCTGCATATAAAGGTATTTTTCTTGGTTCAATAGTTGCGACAGTTCTAAGTGCGCAGGGAAAAAATTATCCAATTTCTTTTAATAGAAAAGAAGAGAAAGATCATGGTGAAGGTGGAAATATTATAGGTGCCAATCCAAAAGGAAAAACATTAATAATAGACGATGTTTTATCTGCTGGGACAGCTGGTAGAGAATCAATAAATTTAATTACAAAGCAAAAAGCGACACCTGTATGCTTTATAGTAGGATTGGATAGGCAAGAAAAGGGTAAATCCCAACAATGTGCAAGTAAAGAGTTAAAGGATGAATTTAATCTAAGTGTTATATCAATTATTGATCTTGATACCTTAATAACTTATGTTGGAAATGAGTCTCAATTTAACGGTTACCTCAGCGGACTAAACCAATACAGAGATACTTGGGGGGCTTGAATGTTTTCAGGAATTGTTCAAGGGACTGGGAGAGTACAAAAGATAACTGCAAAAAAAAGTTATATATCGATAGAGATATCTGCTCCCAAAAATTTTTATAAAAAATTAAAAAAAGGTGCAAGTATTTCAGTAAATGGTGTTTGTTTAACATCATTAGATAGCGGTCAAAAAAAATTAAAATTTGACGTTATCAATGAAACACTATCAAAGACTAACATTAGCAAACTAAAGAAAGGCTCGCTGGTTAATTTAGAAAGATCGATTACAGCATCTACCGAAATAGGTGGTCATCTTATGTCAGGACACATTCATTTTTCTGGAAGAGTTGAAAAAATTTTAACAAAGAATACAAACAAAGATCTGCAAATTAAATTTCCAAGAAAATATAAAGAGTATATTTTTGAAAAAGGATATATCGGCTTGAATGGTTGTAGCTTAACTTTGGGAAAAGTAAACAAAGATTCTTTTTATGTGCATCTTATACCCGAGACGCTTGAAGTGACTAATTTAAATGTTTTAAAAAAAGGCTCTCTTGTAAATATCGAAATCGATCAGAATACAATTGCTGTTGTTGAAACTGTGAAAAATTCTTTAGCTGCTCAAAAATCTTGATAAAATAGCCATTCTTATTGCTACGCCATTTGCTACCTGTTGCCTAATAACTGAATTATTACAATCATAGACAGCCTCAGTTATCTCTATGTAATTTACCGGCCCAGGATGCATTATAATTGCATCACCTTTGGCTGATTCTAGTTTTTCAGAAGTAAGCTGATACTCAGATTTATATGTATCTAAATCTAGATTTAATTCTTTTTCATACCTTTCAAATTGTATTCTCAACGCCATTACAACATCGGCATTTTCAAGAGCTTTTTCTAGATGTGGTTCGTATTTGCCAAATTTTGAACTTTGATATCTATTGCACATTTCTGGATGACCAGAAAATGTTAGAGATCCTAAGTCAAAATTTGAAATACCTTCAACAAAGGAGGAAGTTACTCTTGAATGATCAAGATCACCAACGATAACAATATTCAACCCATCCAGTGTCTCTTTGTGATCAATTATAGTTTTGATATCCAATAGAGCTTGTGTTGGATGGGAGATTGCTCCCTCACCTGCATTAATAAAGCTCATTTTTGGAAGACAGTCAGCTAGTTCTCTAATAACAGAATCAGAGTGTCTAAACACACATAAATCGACGCCCATTAAGTTTAGTGCATCAATTGTTTCAAAAATTGATTCCCCTTTTTGTATTGAAGAGTTTCCAACGTCAAAGTCTATTAAAGAGCATCCTAAATTATTTGCGGCAATAGCAAATGATGATTTTGTTCTGGTGCTTGGTTCGCAGAAAACATTTGCAACAATTTTCTCAGGAAATAAATCTTCTTTCCTGAAGTTCCCATCTTCATCAATAAAATGATTAGCAAACTCAATTAAATCTAAGATTTCTTTTTTTGAGAGATCATTTATTGATAAAAGATTTTTAGTCATTTATCAGCACTATTGCCTCGATTTCAACGTTAACTCCAAGGGGCAAGGCAGACACTTCAACAGTTGCTCTGGCAGGATAAGGTTCAGAAAAATATTTCTTCATTACATCATTTACAATGCCAAAGTTAGAAAGGTCTGTTAAAAAAATTGAAATCTTAACAATGTCATCAAGACTGTATCCAGCTGCTTCACAAATACTTTGAACATTTTTAAGTACTTGTTTAGCTTGCTCTTCAATTGAATCCGATACCAAATCTCCTGTTTTTGGATTAAGAGGTATCTGTCCAGAGATGAACATCAAATTTCCTGCCTTTACTGCTTGAGAATATGGGCCAATTGCTTGTGGTGCATTTTCGGTTGAAATTATTTCCTTTGTCATCTGATTAGGCTCCTTTGAAAAAGTTAAAGTAGATACTATTGAAATTGTACATAAAAAAATTAATCTTATTTTAATATTTATCATTTATGTTTCTTTTACAGCTAGTAGTAAACTTCATTGATCTAACTTTTTGCATGATACCTTTTAGATCATCGATATTTTTTACTTCGATTTGAATTTCAAAACCTGCAAATCTTTTGTCAATGGTTTTAGTATTTACTGAGCCAATATTGATTCCAGACTTGGCAAAAATAGAGCCTAAGTCAGATAAAACACCAACCTTATCTTGTGTGCTGACATCTATTTTAGCTTTGTAAAGATGCTCTTTTTTGTTCTCTCCCCATATTGCAGGCATATATCTAGAATCTTTATTAAAAAAAGGCTTAACTTGTTTGCAATTTTTATGATGAAGTATTATTCCTTTTTCAGTATCTGAGTGTGCAACCACATCGTCTCCATAGACTGGGAAACAACATTTTGCGAATCTTACTGTGACACTCTCAATTTTATTATCAAGAATTAAAACTGGATTCGGCTCTTTAATGCCCTCTCTAATTTGTAAACCAGAATAAAATCTTTCAGCAATTATACTCCCCGTTCTTTTACCAAGACCAAGTTCAGTAAGGAGTTTGTTTAGAGAAGTAACACCAATACTATCTAATATTTTTTTTAGAGAGTTCCCTCTATATTCACTCAAACTTTTTCCTGCTCTTTTTAATTCAGTTTCAAGCATTACTTTCCCAGCTTTTCTTGCATCTGATGCTTTCTGCTTTCGTAATCTTGATCTTATATAACTTCTTGCTTTACTTGTAACTACATAATTAAGCCAAGAGGGATCGATATACGATTCTTTTTTTGATGTAATAATTTCCACAGTTTGTCCTGTTTCTAATTCAATATTCAAAGGGACTTCACTTCTATTTACCTTACATCCAATAATTGTGTTTCCAAGATCAGAATGTACTTCATAAGCAAAATCTATTGGCGTCGAGCCTTTTCTTAAGGCATATATGTCTCCTTTTGGTGAGAAAAGAAAAACTTCGCTAGAATTAAGGTCATTTTTTATAGATTGTGCAAATTCAGATGGATCATTTGATTTTTTTTGAAGTTCTGCAAGACCTGATAACCACCTTGAGGCCCTCAATTCTGAACCTCGTTTTTTATCCATAGTTTTATACTGCCAATGTGCTGCAATTCCAAAACTTGCAATTTCAGCCATATTTCTTGTTTGTATTTGAACTTCTATTGGAAATGCATTTAATGCCAGCAAACTTGTATGAAGGGCTTGATAGCCGTTACTTTTTGGTATGGCGATATAATCTTTGAATCTATTTTCTATTGGTGAAAAATAATTATGAATTATTCCAAGCGACCTATAACAATCATCGACAGAGTTAACAAGTATTCTGAATCCGTAAACATCTAAAATTTCAGAAAACGGCTTATGCTTTGATTTAATTTTTCTATAGATACTGTAAATATTTTTTTCTCTTCCTTTGACTCCAACATCCTCAATTCCATTAGCTTTCAGTTTACGTTTAAGCTCTTTTCTAACTTTTGAAACTATTTTTTGTCTTCCACCACTTGACTTATTAATTGCACTCTCAAGCATTGATGCTCTTAAGGGATGGATGCATCTAAATGCAAGATCTTCAAGTTCAGCCCTTATATCTTGCATACCAATTCTTAAAGCTAATGGTCCATATAATTCGATTGTTTCCTTTGATTTTTTGATTTGCTTGAATCTTGGTAAATGATCTATGGTTCTCATATTATGAAGTCGATCACAAATTTTTACTAAAATAACTCTTGGATCTTTAGATATCGCTAACATCATTTTTTGTAAATTGTTAGCATCTGAATCCGTCCTACTTTTGATATCGATCTTACCTAATTTACTAACACCATCGACAATGTTGGCAACATCATTACCAAATAATTCAATAAGGTCATTTTTACTAATATCACAGTCTTCTAAAACGTCGTGTAATAAAGATGAACATATAGAATCTGGATCCATCTTCAGGTCTAAAAGTATTTCAGTTACGGCCACTGGATGAGAAATATATTTAGAGCCGTCCATTCTGTCTTGACCATCATGAGCATAAAAAGCAACTGAATATGCTTTTTGAATTTTCTTAATATCTTGTTTTGTTAAATATTGCTTTGCAGTCTTATAAAAGCTAGCTGGCAATTTTAATAGGTCTAAATCATTGAAATTTTTTGAGAGTATATTTGGGAGCGCATGTTCACTCAAGATAACCCCCTATAAACATCCTATACTATTTTCTCGTCTTCTTTATAACTTGGTGATGAAAACTCATCTAATAATACATCCTCTTCAAGAGTTCGCTCTAAAGTTTCGCTATCAAGAAGTCCTTCTTCAATTTCTCTTAATGCAACAAGAGTTGGTTTATCATTATCCCACTCAACAAGAGGATCACGACTTGTCGTTGATAGCTGTCTAGCTCTTTTTGAAGCCATGAGTATTAAATCAAATCTGCTAGGTATTTTTTCTAAACAATCTTCTACTGTTATCCTTGCCATATACTTCTCCTGGGCGAGTATTCTAATTCTAATTACCCTATTAATTCAACAAATCTTTCAATATATTTTTATTGTTAGTGACATTATATTCATAATCTTTGTCAAATATAATAGAAGTTATTTCATTATAAGCCATATTAAAGTCATCGTTTAAAACTAAGTAATCAAAATTTTCAGCCTGTTCAAGTTCTTTTTTGGCGTTTTCTAGTCTTTTATCAATAGCATCATTAGAATCAAGACCTCTTAAAATTAATCTTCTTTTTAATTCATCAAAAGACGGAGGAATAATGAAAATAGATACTATATCTTTTGTAATAGCTCTTTGTATTTGAGTAAATCCTTGTACGTCAATATCTAAAATTACATGAATCCCCTCCCCTAACCTTTCGTCAACAAATGATTTTATCGTTCCATATTGATGCCCATGAACATTTGCAAATTCTAAAAAAGCTTGATTATTTTTAAGTTCATTAAACTCTTTTTCAGATATAAAAAAATAGTCTTTGCCATGGATTTCTCCTTCGCGAGGAAGTCTTGTAGTTGCAGAAACTGATAGTTCTAAATTATTTTTACTATCTTTAATAATTTTTTTTATAAATGATGACTTGCCTGCACCAGAGGGAGCAGCGAAGATAATTAATTTTCCACTATTCGACATTTTGAATTTGTTCTCGCATTTCTTCAGTTAATAACTTCATATCAAGGGCTAAATTTTTAGAAATTGAATCATCAAGCTTAACGGATAAAGTATTTACCTCTCTAAAAAGCTCTTGTAATACAAAATCAATCTTTTTCCCACTTCCAATTTTTTTGCTTATTTCGTCTTTTAGCGATTTGCTATGAAATGAAATTCTATCAAGCTCTTCTGAGGTATCATGTTTGAGCGACAATAAAGCTATTTCTTGCTCTACTCGAGCCTCATCTAAATCACTTATAAGATTAGCCACTTTTTCTTTATATAACTTTAGGCGTCTATGAATATCTTTTTTACTTCGTTTAAGTATTTTAGATACCAAATGGTCAATCGCTTGAATCTTTTTATCAATAACTTTTTTAATTTTCATACCTTCTTTATTTCTCGAATCGGTGAAATCTTTTAAAGCCTTATTAAATTCTCTCTTTAGAAATGTATTGTTTATCTTTTTTTTGGACTCAATATTTAAGATTCCAGGTATGTCTTTAATATCAGAAAATTTTAAATGTTCTTCAATGCCTAAATTATCCTTTATGGATTTTTTTAAATTTTTTAATAATTTTATATCAATAAAATATTTAGACTCCGAGGGAGATTTAAATTTTATTTTTATATCAACTTTTCCTCTAATAATATTTTTACCCACAATGTTTCTAATGTATTGGTCAATATCATTATTTATCGCATTTGATTTCAATGATATTTCAAGAAATCTATGATTGACTCCTTTAATTTCAACAGATACTTCAGAGTTACCTTTAATTGAACTCGATAAACCATATCCGGTCATGCTTTTAATCATTTATTAATTGTATTTTGCAATAAGCTTTAGTTCTAGTTATATATGTCAAAAACAAATCCTAATTTCTTTAGTTTTTGATTTGAAATATAACCATTGGACTTTGAATCCTCTGTACAATTATATATTTCAAAAGAAGTAAAGTTGTAATCACTTTGAATAAAAAATTTTATAATCTTTGCTGCATTGTCTCTGTGTAAGTAGTTTTTAGATTTTGGCTTAGATTTATATAAACCAGATAATCTTAAAATTATTAATCTCTCAGCATATCTTTGAATTTGGCTATTTTCGTACTCAGTAATTATTTGTCCTCTGAATTCCATAGAACTTCGCCGAGAATCTTCTTCTTTTAACTTAGGTGATTCGATATGAGTTTTTAGATCTTTTAATTTGCCATATACACTGGTTGAGGAAATGGTAATAAATTTTTTATAAAAAATGTTTTCTGAAGATTCTAAAAAGTTAAAAAAATTTTCAGAAGAATTTAGGAATCCATCTTGATACCCCGATTGATTATTATTACTGGGTTTGGGTATAAAAATAATGCTTTCGAAATTTTTACACTCAAGCTTTATTGGTTTTTTAGATAACCAATCCCATTCAATAAAATTTTCTAAGCCTCTCTTTTTTCTTCTACAGATTCCATATATTTTGTAACTGTCTTTACATAAAATTGAGTTAAGTCTTCCTGCAATGTCACCGTATCCAATAATTAAAATATTTTTTTTCATTTAAGTTTTGTAAAAAAAAATCCAGAGCAACAACCCTGGATTCTTATATAAAATATATTTAAATGCTTAATAATGGTGCTATAACAAGGCTTACTATAGCCATAACATTAATTAAGATATTCATTGATGGTCCGGAAGTATCTTTAAAAGGATCTCCAACAGTATCTCCTACTACAGCAGCAGCATGGGTATCTGAACCTTTTCCACCTAAATTGCCTTTCTCAACATATTTTTTTGCATTATCCCAAGCGCCACCTGCGTTTGCCATCATAAGAGCTAATGAAACACAACCAAGTAGTCCGCCAGCAAGCATTCCTCCCAAGGCTTGTGCGCCAAGCCCAAACCCAACGATAGCCGGCATTGATACCGCTATTACTCCAGGTAACATCATTTTTTTAAGGGCTGCTGTTGTGGCAATTTCAACACATTTTTCAGAATCAGGTTCTGCTGTACCCTCCATTAAACCTTCTATTTCTTTGAACTGTCTTCTTATTTCATTGATCATTTCAAAAGCTGCATCTCCAACTGCTGTCATTGTTATTGAAGAAACCAAGAAAGGTATACATACGCCAATAAACATTCCAACTAAAACAATTGGTTCAGTAAGTGCTAAAGAAAATTCAGGATTTGCGTCAGCCACTACAGCTGAAAAGGCTGAAATTATTGCTAGAGCAGCTAAAGCTGCAGCACCAATTGCAAAACCTTTACCAATTGCAGCAGTGGTATTTCCTAGTTCATCAAGAGAATCAGTAATTTCTCTAACTTCTTTTCCCATACCTGACATTTCAGCAATGCCACCAGCATTATCTGCGACTGGTCCATATGCATCTATAGCCATTGTTATTCCAACAGTTGCTAGCATACCAACAGCAGCAATTCCAACACCATAAATACCAGATAACTGTGTTGAGGCAAGAATAATTCCGGCTAAAATTACAATAGGTATTACAACTGATTGCATACCAACAGATAGCCCTGAAATCATAACCGTTGCTGATCCAGTTTTTCCTGATTCAGCAATTTTTTTAACTGGGCTGCCACCTGTGTAGTATTCTGTAATAAGTCCAATTAAGACGCCACCTACTGCACCAGATATAACACACCACCAAACATTCATTCCAACTCCATCAAAAGAATCAATTATAAAGTATGCCATTGCAACAAATATTACAGGCGCTAGAAGAGTTCCAGATCTTAATGCGCTTGCAGGTGCTTTCGCTGACTGAAGTTTAACTATAAATATTCCAATTATTGAGGCTATTAAACCAGTTGAAGCTAAAGCTAAAGGAAGCATCATCATATCTTTGTTACCTAATGTATAAGCTATAGCTATTGAAGCAATCATAGAGCCGCAATATGACTCAAATATATCTGATCCCATCCCAGCAACATCACCAACATTATCACCAACATTGTCTGCTATTACACCAGGATTTCTTGGATCATCTTCAGGAATTCCAGCTTCAATTTTGCCAACAAGATCAGCTCCAACATCTGCACTTTTAGTAAAAATTCCTCCACCTACTCTTGAAAAAAGAGCGACTACTGATGCCCCCATAGCAAAACCTTCAAGCTTATGAGGATCAATTTCAGCTGGTATATAAAAATAATATAAGCCACCTAAACCTATCAAGCCTAATGATGCTACACAAAGACCCATGATCGAGCCTCCATAAAAAGATACCGATAAAGCTGCTGCTGAGCCATCTTTTTGAGCTGCTGTTGCTGTTCTTACATTTGCTTTAGTTGCCGCATACATTCCAATAAACCCTGCAATTGATGAACATAAAGCACCAACAACAACTGCTATTGCAGTGAATGGCCCTAATGCAAACCATGCCAAACCAACTATAACAGTCATAAAAATAAATAAATATTTGTACTCTGTTTTCATAAAGGTCAATGCTCCAGTATGAATCTGATCACCGATTTTTTTTACTTTATCTTCACCATCAGGATATTTCATTACAAGCATATAAACTACATATGCCATAGCCATACCTAAAAGACCTAAAGCAGGTGAAATTATTAAACTATCCATATATAGACCCCATATTTTTAATAAAGCATTCTAGCAAATTATTTATAGGAAAACGTATATTTTAATCTATTTATTGAATACTTCTTTATCCAAAAGATTTTCAGAATCTGCAACAATACAGGCAATCGCTGAATCTCCAGTAACATTAACTGAAGTTCGAATCATATCTAAAATTCTGTCCACTGCTAAAATCAAACCAATAGCATCTAATGGAAGCCCTAATGAACTTAAAATTAGTGCTAAAGTAATTGTTCCTGCAGACGGAACTGCAGCCGCACCAATTGAAGCAACCATAGCAAGCAATACAATTTGCAAATATTCGATCATAGACAAATCTACTCCTGCTGTGCTTGCAATAAACATTGTTGCCAATCCCTGCATAATGGCTGTTCCATCCATATTAATTGTTGCACCAACTGGAATAACAAAAGAAGATACATCTTTTTTTACACCGAGATCATCAGTGACTGTTTTTAACGTTACCGGAATAGTTGCAGCACTTGAAGAGGTTGAAAATGCAAATAAGGCAACATTCCTCATTTTTTTAAAAAATATAATAGGGTTCAAGTTTGCAAATATTTTTAAAATTATTGAATAAGTAAAAATAAGATGAAAGAACAAAACAAACATTAGTATAAGAACATATTGAATTAAGTCTCCAAAAATATTTAAACCTTGAGCCATTACATAACTTCCCATTAAGCAAAAAACTCCAATAGGTGCAAAACTCATAATAATTAAGACTATTTTCATAAAGACGATATTTAATCTTTCAAAATTTTTAGAAAGTTTATTTGTAAGATCATCAGTTAAATTGAGGGCAATGCCAAATAATATACTTATAAATACTATGCCGAGCATGTTATTTTCAACGAAAGCGCCAAAAATATTATTTGGAAAAATATTTAGTACGGTATCATATAAGCTAGCCTCTCCTGAGGGTGCTTTAAAAGAACCAACCTCACCCTCATAGCCAGAGATATTAAAAAGCCATCCAAAAAATATAGCAATAATTACAGCAAGTGCAGTTGTCATTAAATAAAGTGCGACTGTTTTAGATGCTATTGATCCTAGCTTAACCATATTTGATAATGAAGAAATGCCAGAAACCAAAGAAAAGAAAACTAGTGGAACAACAATCAATAAAAGTAGATTCTTAAATATCTGTCCGCCCAAGTTAAATAGATATTTTTCAATACCTTGAATAACTGATTGTGAAAATAAATCTTGAAAATAAAAAAATACGGAAGCTAAAAAGACGCCAAAAAACATACCTAACAAAACATTTCTAGTGAGATTTTTTGGTGGGTCTAATGGACTCATATTATTTCTATCATATCAAAATCTTCTTTGCCAACACCGCACTCAGGACATAACCAATCTTCAGGAACATCTTCCCAAGCAGTTCCGGGTTCAATTCCATCATCAGGCCAACCTAATTCCTCATCATATATTAATCCGCAGACAATACATTCCCATTTTTTAAATTTCATAAAGTGTTAAAAATTAAGTTATTTCGTTTATAACAAGGAGGCTATAATATCAGATTTAAGCATTAAATTAATGAAGCTAAAGCAAAAATCTTCTTGGATAACGTATAAAGAAATGACTAAACAAGTTAGGAATAGCTTTGTAGAATCATGGCTTATTGAGGATGGCCCAATCACAAAACGCATTTCAGCAAAGGAAGATTTTGAATTAAATTTAATACGTGACGAAATTGGTGAAGTTGATGAAGAAGACAAAAAATATTTAGGAGATACAAAAGGAGATATTAAGGTAAGAGAGGTCATACTCTTGGGTAATAAGACTCCAAAAGTGTATGCTAAATCATTGATACCAGTTAACACAATTGAAAAAGGATTTTCAAAATTAGGGAATCTTGGAAATATGCCATTAGGAGATATTTTATTTGAAAAAGATATTTTTAATAAGATTGACGTAATGTATTCTTCTTTCTCATATAAATCTAAAATATTTTGGGGCAGAAAAACAAAGTACTCAGTTAAAAATCTTCCCTTTTCAGTTATGGAAATTTTTTTGATAGATATTTGATAAATAATAGATATTTGATAAATAAATGAGAAATAAAATCCGTTCTTTATACGAACTTGCCAGGTTAGATAAGCCTATCGGAATATATCTTTTGCTGTGGCCATCTTTATTGGGGTACGTTTTGGCAGGAATAAATTCTGATCTTAAATTAAAAAACTTTTTAATAGTAATAATTGGCTCAATCATAGTTAGGTCATGTGGCTGTGTCATTAATGATATTAGTGATTATAAAATTGATAAGCTTGTTAAAAGAACTTTGAAAAGGCCACTTGCTTTGGGTTCAATCTCCCTTATCGAAGCATGGTTATTCTTCCTTTTCCTAGCTATTTCGTCGCTTGTACTTCTTTTTCTAACAAACCCTCTAACAATAAAGATAGCAATATTTTTTGCTTTTTTAATAATGTTATACCCGCTTACAAAAAGATTCTTTGTTGCTCCCCAGTTCATTCTTGGAATCACATTTGGTTCTGGTTCAATTATTGCTTACTCACTGGAGTCTAATACCTTTTCAATGTCACTTGCGATTTTATATTCTGGAATAATTGCTTGGATAATAAGCTTCGATACTTATTATGCTTTAGAAGATAAAGATGATGACGAACGTATAGGAGTAAATTCTACAGCAATTTTATGGGGCAATAATTCGGTAATATATTCAAAAATACTTCACATATTTTTTTATATATGTCTTTTAATAATTGGAATCATAAATAGTTTTTCGTACTTTTTTTACATATTTTTTTTCTTACTGTTCTATCTTTTTATTCATCAGGCAAAAATTATCAAGAAAAAGAATTATATTGAAGCATTCAAAATAAATAATTGGATAGGTATTGTTGCCCTTGTTAGTTTCGTTTTTGAAATTATTTACTTAAGTTAAATGAATAGAAATTTTAATTTTATTGATAATTTTGATTCAATAGATGAGTCTCAGTTTAATAAATTAATTCGTAAAGATGATGCTCCCTTTATTCAATATTCTTTTTTAAAGGCGCTTGAAAATTCAGGATGTGTTGGAAGAGATTTTGGCTGGACTCCAAAGCATCTAATTAAGTCAAACAAAAATGTTTTGAGTGGCTTTTTACCAATTTATATAAAAAATAATAGTCATGGAGAGTTTGTTTTTGATCACTCATGGTCATACGCATTAAACAGAGCTGGAAGAAATTACTTTCCCAAATTACTTACAGCTATACCTTTTACCCCATGTGAAACAAGAAAAATCATTACTGAATCTGATTATGATGAATATATTGAAAAAGTTATTGAACTTATGCATGAGAAAAATATTGAAACTTGGCATGTCCTTTATCCAGATGCAAATTTAAAAAAATTATTTCTAAAAAATAATCTTATAGAACGTTTTGGATATAAGTTTATATGGAGTAATAAAGGATATGCAGAGTTTGAAGATTACCTTAGTATTTTTAAATCAAGACAAAGAAAAAATATAAAAAATGAAAGAAGGAAAATAACTGACTTAAACATCACTTTTCAAATAAAAGAAAGTGAATCTCTTACTGATAAAGACTGGGATGATTTTTTTAAGTTTTATAAAAATACTTATGAGGAAAGATTGCAAAGACCCTATCTAAATTTAGATTTTTTTAGAGAAATACATAAATTTAGAGAAACTTTAAGGCCTGTCATTTTTTTTGCATTGCATGATAATAAAAAAATAGCTGGATCATTGTGCTTCACTGGTAATGATACTCTCTATGGAAGGCATTGGGGGTCATCATACAGCATTGATTCACTTCATTTTGAGACGTGTTTTTATCAAGGAATTGAGTTTTGTATTAAAAATAAACTTAAATTCTTTGATCCTGGTGTTCAAGGTGAACATAAAATTAGAAGAGGATTTGAGCCAAAAAAAACTAGCTCATTCCATTATATTAAAGAGAATGACTTTAGAGGGGCGATACAAGAATTTTGTGATAAAGAGCAAGATGAAATTATTAGATATTTAAAAGCATGTGAGAGATATACACCTTTTAATAATGAATATAAAATTTAAAGATGATTAAATCTTTACCAAAAACTAGTCATCAGCTTGCTGTTTGCGAGGCTAACTTTTTGAGATTAAAGAAAATCCTTTACGATTTTTCAAACAATAAGTATTCGTTTGAAACAATAAATCCAGATTCTTCATCTAATCCAATATCCTTTTGTGTAGTTCATAGAACACGTCATACAATAATCGTTGAGGCTAAGCAGAAAATTAAACTAAAGAAGATAGAAAGTCTTATTATCAGAATACAAATCTCATTAGATGCCAAATTAGCAGAAGTCATATCTTTTCAAGGAGAAAGAGCAGTACCCTATTTTATGAAAGAACTTAAAACACAATCAAGAGATGAAAAAATTCAACAAAATAGGTTTTTAACTGAATGGCTGGAGAGCATTTTTTCAAATGGTGTAAATCCTGAAGTTAAAATTTGATGGTAAAAACAATTTTATATTTTCATGGCTTTGCCTCATCATCAAACTCAGAGAAAGCAAAAATTATTAAAAAGCATATATCTAAGGTATCTGAAAAGATAAAAATATTTACTCCAGATCTTAGTAATGAATTTAAAAAAGCAAATAGTCAGATACAAAGACTTATTAACGAAAATAAAAAAGACTTTGTATTCATGGGAAGTTCTCTTGGGGGATACTATGCAAATTTTTATGGAAACATTTATAACTCAAAAGTAATTTTAATAAATCCAGCAATTCCGCCATTGAAGGGTTTCGAAGAATATCTTGGTGAAAATGAAAATTATTCCACATGCGAAAAATTTACTGTTACCAAGGAAGATATAAAATTTCTGAGAACTCTTGTGGCAAAAAAATTTAATAACCAAAATAATACATTGATCTTGTTAGAATCTGGAGATGAGGTTCTTAACTACATCGAAACTGCAAAATACTTTCAAGGTTCAAATATTGATATTACTTATGGTGGCAGTCATTCATATGAATCCATTTCTATAAAGATAAAAAAAATTGTCAAATTTATAGAAATTTAATAAAACGAACAAAAAGTGAACAAAAAACTGTATTTTGCACAATAATAATGCATAATAAATTCAATATTAGTGCAATATTACAAAATTTAATTTAGGAGAGAAAAATGAAAACATACGAATATATATGGCTTGATGGATATCAACCTGAGCCAATGATGAGAAGTAAGGTCAAGGCAACTGAAGACGATACTCCCCCAGACTGGTCTTTTGATGGCTCTTCAACACAACAAGCAGAAGGTGGAAGTTCAGATTGTTTATTATTACCAGTTCAGACATATTCAAATCCAAATGGTCATGATCTGGTTATGACCCAAGTTCAGTCTGCTGATCATACTACACATCCATCTAACTTTAGAGCTGCAGCTGCAGATGTTGTTTCTGATGAGTGGTGGTTTGGTTTTGAACAAGAATTCTTTTTTACTGATCCTCAAACTGGAGAACCATTAGGTTGGGAAGATGGTGAACCAAGAGAGCAAGGTGAATATTACTGTGGAGTTGGTGCAAGTAATGTTGTTGGAAGAGAAATTTCTGATGCACATCTTCAAGCATGTTTAGATCTTGGAATTACTCTAACAGGAACTAATGCAGAGGTTGCACTTGGCCAATGGGAATATCAATGTTTTGGAAAAGGAATAAAAGCCGCTGATGACCTATGGGTTAGCCGTTATTTACTCTATAAGATCGCTGAAGAGTATGGAGTTGGCGTAAATATTCATCCAAAACCAAAAACTGGTGACTGGAACGGATCAGGAATGCACACAAATTTTTCAAATGAAGCGATGAGAACAGCTGGCTCAGAAGAGTTATTTAGTTCTATGTGTGACAAACTTGGCGAAGTTCACGATGCTGGAATAGCGGCCTATGGTTCGGACAACGACATGAGGTTGACTGGTTTGCATGAAACACAAAAAATAACTGAATTTTCATATGGTGTTAGTGATAGAGGTGCCAGTATAAGGATACCTGTTTACACAGTTGAACATAACTGGAATGGTTATCTTGAAGATAGAAGACCAGCATCTAATGCAGATCCGTATAAAATTTTAGCTCATATAGTTGGTACGCTAAGTTAATAGCTTTATCTGCTAAATCTGCCCTGCAACAAACAGGGCAGTTATAACCTAAATGGCAATTAATAAAACAGAATTATCTTTTTTAAATCAGCTCACTTCTGAAATTATTATACTTAATGAAGATCTAAAAATAGTTTGGTTAAATTATTCTGCCCTTAATAAAGGTTGGGTCATTGATGATAAAAATAATTTGATTACAGACCAATTATCGGAAGTCACTAACTCATCGCTTGTAAGCCTTTTTAAAAGTGCTATCAGACAAAATCTATCACAGACCAAGAGAGATTTTGAACTTATTAATTCAAAACTAGAAAAGAGAGAGATTGATATAACAGTTAGATGGAGTAATTCTTATGAGTGCTTAATCGTTGAAATTCTGTGCGTTGATAATCTAAACAAAATGGTTGATTCATCAAAAACTTTTTCTATTCAAAAAATTGCTGCAAACTTAGCAAGAACCCTTGCTCACGAAGTTAAAAATCCTTTATCTGGTATAAAAGGCAGTGCTCAAATTCTTAGTAAAAAACTTAAAGATGATTTTTCTACAAAATTCCTTAAAATAATTATTAATGAAACGGATAGATTAAATAATATTGTCACAAAGATTCTGACGCCGCCATCAAAACCTAATCTTGCTCTATTTAATATTCATTCTGCTCTTGAACAAGTCTATGCACTAGCTGATGCAGATGATAATAAAATTGAAATGATTAGAGATTATGATCCAAGCATCCCTGAAATAAATGGTGACGAGAATTTGTTTATTCAGGCAATTTTAAATATTGTAAAAAATGCACAACAAGCTATTGAAAATACTGAGAACGCTTCGATAACAATCAAATCCAGAATTCAATTTGGTAAGCCAATTAATGGAACAATATATCCCACAGTCTGCTCTATTGAAATTAAAGATAATGGCCCAGGTATACCAAATGAACTTCAGGACCAAGTTTTCTTCCCAATGGTATCAGTTAAAGAACAAGGCTCAGGTCTTGGCTTAACAATTGCTCAAGATATAATAAGAATTCATGGTGGAGGTATCATTTTTTCCTCTAATCCTGGAAGTACAGTTTTTTCTATTCAAATCCCTCTTAAATTAAATGATAAGGAGTCTCAAATTGCATAGTGTATGGATTGCAGACGATGATGAAGCAATTAGATTGGTTCTTGAAGAAAGCCTTTCAAGCTCCGGATTCAAAACTCAAAGTTTTCCTAATGGAGAAGACTTAATAAAAAAGCTTGAAAGTGACCAACCAGACCTAATTATTACTGATGTTCAAATGCCAGGAATGCTTGGTTTTGATCTTATGAAGCATATAAATACAAATTATGAAAATATTCCTGTGGTCATTATGACTGCTTTTGCAGATATGCAAGCAGCTGTTGAGTCATTTGGAGGTGGTGCGTTTGAGTATCTTCCTAAACCATTTGATCTTGAAGAGGCAACAGAAATTGTAGAGAGAGCATTAGAAGATAAACCTAAAACTAAAGGGCTTAAAAAAGACACTAAACTAGATATTATTGGTGAATCACAAGCAATGCAAAATGTCTTTAGGGCTATTGGAAAACTATCAAGCACAATTGCTACTGTCTTAATTCAAGGAGAGTCTGGAACTGGTAAAGAACTAATAGCAAAATCGCTTCATAAAAATAGTCCTAGAAATGATATGCCATTTATAGCTCTTAATATGGCTGATATTCCAAAAGAACTTGTCGAGTCAGAGCTTTTTGGTCACGAAAAAGGTTCATTTACTGGAGCTGTTGAAAAAAGAATTGGTAGATTTGAACAAGCAAACGGAGGAACTCTGTTTCTTGATGAAATTGGAGATATGCCAATGGATTCGCAAACTCGACTTCTTCGAGTTCTTTCAAACAAAGAGTTTTATAGGGTCGGTGGTGATAAGCCAATTAAAGTTGATGTAAGAATTATTGCAGCTACTCATCAGAATCTAAATAATCTTGTTTCACAAAAAAACTTTAGAGAAGATCTTTTTTACAGACTAAATGTAATAAAAATAGAGGTTCCTCCCTTGCGTGACAGAAAGGATGATATAAAAGAACTCTCTAGATACTTTCTCAAAAACTATTCAGATGCGCTTGATGAAGACCTTAGAGTAATCTCAGATGAAGCAATGAAGTTACTCGAAAAGTTTGATTGGCCTGGAAATGTTAGGCAGCTTGAAAATGTTTGCTATTGGTTGACATTAATGTCTCCATCTCAAAATATAAAATCTCAAGATCTTCCAACTGAAGTAAAAGAATTTGAGTTTACAGACATTCCTTCATCTTCTTGGGAGGATGGAATGCAGAATTGGCTTAAAAATGTATCAATGAATATTAATTCTGGTCTTTCTGAAATAGCCATAACAAAAATTGAAAAAATGCTTATAAAAACTGCGCTTGAAAGATCAAATGGTAAAAAAAATGATGCAGCTCAGATATTGGGTTGGGGTAGAAATACTCTTACTAAGAAAATGAAAGAGCTTGGTATTTAAACTAAAGGCAAGTTACTCATTCTCCATTCATTAATACCACCTTTTAGTATAAAAATTTTTTCAATTCCTTCTTTTTTAAGAGTTTCGCCGGCATTTGAAGATACTCCACCTGT
Organism: uncultured SAR86 cluster bacterium; assembly: GCA_902525635.1. GTDB lineage: Bacteria > Pseudomonadota > Gammaproteobacteria > Magnimaribacterales > D2472 > SAR86A. The sequence goes on along the minus strand of CABZHV010000005.1, from coordinate 986 downwards.
TTCACAAACTAAAACTATGGATTTATCTAAATGTACTAATTCATTTGATCTTCTTGATATATCTTTTATAGGAACGTTGATTGATGAGGTTATATGACCAGAATTAAAAGTATCAGAATCTCTTAAATCAACAACTAAAGCAGAATCATTATTAGAAAGACTGATTAAGTGTTGGCATGATATTTTCTTTCCGCCCTTTCTAGCGTTTGAAATCAAGAAAAGTATTATCAGTACAATTAAAGGTAAAGATAAGTAATAATGCTCAATTAAAAAATTAAATACTTCCATGCGTCTATTATCTATTAAAATGATATAGATTAACCAAAAAATATTAATGAAAAATAAAAATTTAATTTTAGTGCGGCATGGTCAAAGCGAGTGGAATCAAAAGAATATATTTACTGGTTGGGAAAATCCTGGACTAACTCAACAAGGACGAGAAGAAGCAAAACTTGCAGGAATTTTAATAAACAGTTTAGAAATAAAATTTAATTACTTATTTACATCCGCCCTAGTAAGAGCTCAACTAACTGGATCAATAATTTTAGACAATGTTAATCAAGAGAATGTCAAAATAATAAAAAATAAAGCATTAAATGAGAGATATTATGGAGATCTTCAAGGTTTGAATAAAGATGAATGCAGAAATAAATGGGGAGAAGATCAGGTTCAAATTTGGAGAAGATCATATACTATTGGCCCTCCTGGGGGAGAATCATTAAAAGAAACTGGAGAAAGAGTTATGCCCTACTTTCTAAATGAGATTTTCCCATTAATATTAAAAGGAGAAAACATTATAGTTTCTGCCCATGGTAATTCTTTAAGATCACTAATTAAATATTTGGATAAATTATCCTCTGAGGAAATTGTAAAATTGGAGATACCTACTGGATCTCCAATTCATTATCTTTTTGATGATGATGGAGAAATATTAAATAAAAAGAACTTAATTGAATAATTTAGATATAAATAATACAGATTTTTCT